>JAYTCW010000028.1:0-2275 GCA_043736295.1 Planctomycetota bacterium
AGGTGTCGGCGTGGGGGCAGCTGGCATGAGTGGCACCGAGTGTACCGGGCTGTCAGAAATTCTCTCAGGACACGCAGACTGGAATGGTTTGCAGTACAGAGTGAGTGAAAAGATGCGACGAGCAAACAACGACCCTCAGGTCGCGACAGAACTTGGAGCGTGTGGAATCGCGTTTCTCGTTGTCCGAGAAGTCACTGGTCTGACAGCCATCACTCGGTCCAAGAAAGGCACCGGATTCGACTATTGGCTCAAGCAAGATTCCCCGGACTCATTACCCTTTGATGACGCCGCTCGACTCGAAGTCTCTGGGATTCTTCGGGGAACTGACAAGGAATTGGCAACACGTACTCGTCAAAAACTGAATCAATCCAAGCCATCGGATGCGACGACGAGACTCCCAGCGTATGCAGTTGTCGTAGAATTTGGAGAGCCGAAAGCTCAGGTCGCTGGCCCCCGTGAGGTTCACACACGATGAATCGCCCCACCACAATCCCCAGAGAGTCGCAGGCTCACAGTCCTACGGAAGTGAACTCGCTGCACTCCAAAGCGATGGACTTTGCTGATCGCGCGATGCGTTTGCAGGTGGAAGACAAACAGAATGAAGCGGCTAAGTGTTTCCGCAAGGCATATGAACGTGAGCGTGAAGCGGCCCTCGCCGTTGTTCAGATGGGTGGCGGTGAACCATCGCGTTCGATTCTCCTGCGCAGTGCAGCATCGCTCGCCCTCGATTGTGACGAGGTGCGTGAGGCGGAGCGATTGATCTCGCTGGGCCTCGCAGGAGATCCACCTCCCGAGATCATCGAAGAACTGCGTGACCTGTTGGAAACGGTTCATTTCCAGCGTCATCTCGATCTGCGTGGAATTAGATTGGCACCCACAGAGGTACAATTGACAATGGATGGGACGGCGGTGGGAAACGGGGTGATGGAGAGCAGCCAGTTCATGAGGCGTGCCGAAACATTCAGCCGCCTGATTATGCGAACTGCTGATCGAAAGGGAAAATCAATATTCCGGGAATCTGGCCCGCGAAATCCGCGAGGCTTCGAGGTCTATTTTTCCACAGCACGTCCCGCGAGCTATGCCATCACCGTGAGATTGACACAACCGAAGGGTCAAATGTCGCTTCCCTTGGCAGACCTGCCAACCGAGGCCGTGATTCTCGATGAGGTCCTCACTTGCATTGATCTGTTCGCTCAAGAAAAGGTCCAGCAGCTGCGAGACCGGATCGAGGACGAAGCCTATTTCAACAACTTCACGGCACTGGCCAAAAAGTTGGCACCTGACGGACAGAAGATCAGCATGGTCGGCTTAACCACATCCAAATCCAGGGGTGGACACAAGCGATCGGTTTCGATGAAGTCGTCTCCGAGCAACATCTGGTCACCAATGCCAACGGAAGGTGAAAGAGTCGAATACGTCGGTCGGATTCAACTGGCAGACGAGCGAAATGCGAATCGACCGCAGTTCAAGATCCTAGTCGACGATGGAAGCAGTTCCCCGCCGATTCAGGTGAAGCCTGGGCTTCTCACGGAAATCGTGAAGCCATATTGGGGCGAAAAAGTGTCTGTGACAGCATTCAGGAAGTCGAAGAGTGTTGTCGAACTGTTGGAGATTGTTCCAGTCGATGACAGCCAGGATGCGTGATCGGCAGTGGCAGCTTCCGCTGTGCTGATGACTTCGCTCTTGACCAGTTCGGCCCGGCGTTCCAGCTTGGACAGAACCGAACGGGCAGCGTCCAGGTCACGACAACCGGTCGAGACTTCGCAGACATACCCCGTGCCGTCCCGGAACTTGGCGATGTAGGTTCCCGCTTCGTCGAGGATGCGCGGCGAGCCATCCTCACCCGTCGTCACCTTGGCCGTGCGCGACTTGCCGCCCTTCGCAGGTTTCCAACGGGCGAACGGCTGGCCGTTCTTCGTGAACAGTTCCGCCCCCTTGGGCAGCGGTCGCGTCACGGTTTTCTTGTAGACGGTTCCCATCGTCGTTTCCTTTGAGCAGTCGCCTTGCCGTGTGTCACAAGTCAAACAGGATGCGCAGCCGGTCTTCAACCTCATCCAGCGTTGCGGCGGAGACTGCGCCCCAGCGTTGCGCCATCCGGTCATGCGAGACTGACCGAACCGCTTCGCACATGATGAAGCTCTTGGTCTTCGTGCCCCCTTCGGGCGGTTGCAGGGGGACATGCCACGGGATGCTCTTGTCCTTGCTGGTGATCGGCACGAGGACAACCAGATCGGCGGGACTCTTGTTGAAGCCGTTCGTCGAGATAATCAACGCC
>JAYTCW010000029.1:0-11270 GCA_043736295.1 Planctomycetota bacterium
TTCGAACGCCTCCTCTACCCACCCCGCCCCTACCGCAAAAAGCCATCCAACACCCCACCACCATGCCCTTGCGGAGAGACTTGTGAAACGGTCATCTAGCGTGCCTGGATCGAGAGCCAGCCATCGCGAGCATCGATTCCGACAATAGTCAGGTTGACCGTCTTGCCCTCGATCGTCTGATTGAATTCCCCCTTGAGGGTCTTCGATTCCCCCATGGCAGTCTGGATATACTGGATCATGACTTTGGACCGGATCACCTGGCCATCTGGATCAACGACCTTCACGAATCCACGTTCCATGAAGACTTGATTCCCCACCACCCTGAAGGTGAATGGCACGGTGATGGTCTGAACGGGAATCGGATCACCGTTCTCGGGGATCAATCCCGCCCGAATGATGATCTTGATTTTCCCTCCGTCGGCTTGCATGCGGATCGGGTCCACGGTGTCGAAGACCAATTTGCTGTTGGAAGACTGAGTTTCCTGGGCCTCGCCAGATCCCTTCAGGTCGACCGTCTTCCCGAACAATTTGCTGAGGCGTTTTTCGAGATGCTCACGGACTTGCGTGTCCGTCATCGTCTGGCCTGCGAAGTCGAGCCGCTCCGCAAAATTGCTCATCAGGCTTTCGTGAGTCTGAATGAGCACGCCATTGGTCGGCACCGAAATGTTCGGTGCTGGATTCCCGCCGCCGAGTTCATTGGCCTCCATCAGACGGGTACGAACCAGAACCGCGTTGTCGGTGCTGCTCCAGTGCATGGCATCGGGGTACATTCCCTGCTCTCGCAACGGACCCCAGACTCGGGATTCGATTTCGAGGGTCGCCTTGTCGAACTTGGTCCGGGCCTCATTGTCTAAACGCGGTCCCACTTCGTCACGAATCTGAGTCGAGGTGTAGGCGTTGGCCTCGCCCGACTTCCCTTGAGCCACATCCAGGGCGATCCCATCGGCGATGCGACCGATGATGGGAATCCAGCTCTGTCGAGTGCGAGCGCTATGGATGTTCGTACTGGCATTCACTCCCACAGTCGACGAGGTCGTGGTGAATGACTTTCCATCGAAGAAGATTCCCTTCTCCGCATGGAACTGATGATTTCCCGTGGCAAACACCGTCGCCTGAGAGGTCGAACCGGTCGTGTTCGCGTTGATCTGGCCATTCACCGTCAACTGGATGAAGGCCGTGTCACCGCTCGGACGCAAATCGACATTGACCGAGGTGTTCGTGCATTGAGACCCATTCACTTGGGCTCCCATGACGCACTGATTGATCCAAGAGGATTCATTGCGGCTTTCGCCCATCACACGCTGCAACAACCCCTCGGAAGCGACCACTCTCAAGTTATAGTTGTAGTAGTGATTTCGCATCAGCAAGGAGAGCGTCGCTCCCCCGTCTGGTGCGAAACCCTTCAGGCCCGTGAATGCAGCACGACTCTGCTCTGCCGCCACGGTCGAACCATTCTCTTCGAACTGGTCGAGAGCGGTCAGAAATTGTCCGGCCAGTTGACGCACGGCGTCGGGACTCGCGGCCTCCACGGGCGCGGTGATGGCCTGCGTCAAATCACTGACTGCGGTATTCAAACGTGCCAGTGACGAGCGAGACAGAAACGTCTTCTGGGCCTCGTTCCAATCGACGGCGGGGCTCAGCTTACCAGTTACCTTAGCCAGCAGTTCGGCGGTTGCCGGGGAATTGTCACTCGTGTGGGCGGCATTGGCGAGTGCATCCAGTTCCAAGTAAGGCACCCACAGGTCGCCTCCCTGAAACGTGGAGATGTCGGACCGCACGTTGGCAATGGCTGATTTCAATTCGGAATAGCAGTTGTCGGTTCTCGATTTCTGACTGACTTTCGGGTCCGCTTCCAACACATCCAGCACTGCGGAGTAGAAATCCAAACGGCGCACCAGCCGTCCGTGCAGGTCGGCCAGTGGACCGTGGAGTTGCGAAAACGACTGATCCTTCAGAGCCGTCTCCATGACCCCCGCCTTGGATTTCAACTGAGCCAGCAGACTTCGCTGCGCGGCAATCTCCAAAGCGTCGTCAGAGTAGAGCGTCTCGACCAGAGCGTTGGTCTCTGTGCCCCATGTGGCCCAGTGGCCGTCCAGCAACTCGAAGTCTTCGGATTTCAGACCGACTGGGGATTTGCTGGGAACCAATCCCCGAAGTCCAACCCCATTCGGCTGCCCATCGACAGCCCAGGATGTAGCCGTGGCGAGCAGCAGGCAAATCGCACCGCCTCGAATCCAACGTCTGGCTTGACCGGCTTGGCGTTCGTGTTTCTGTGTCATGCTTCCCAACATCCCTTCAATGAGGCTGAATCCATTCCCAACAGGAGAGTCAACCTGCGAATTGTATCGCCAGACCCACCGCAAGAACCTGCGACCGGACCGACTGTGCCCCGTTGCTTGAGACACTCCTGAGAGGAATCGCCGCTACAGTTAGGTCGGTCGGTCAGCTTCGCGTGATGAATACATACTACGGAGACTGTGCAAGCTATTCAAACTCTACAGTCGTTAAAGTCAGAGAAATCGTCATTTCTTCACTTTGCCCAATTCTCGAACCGATCTCACAAGACGAGTGGCTAGAGCGAGTGTCCCACCAGACTTCCGAAGGAGTGCGTTCGTCGGTTTCCACTGGCCACTCGTCCGAAACGCAGATCGCTCCGCAGCAGGCCAGATTTTCACCGGACTCTTCGACAATCAGGATTTGATCCAATGGCCACTCTCAACCGTTGCCGCGAAGAATGATCCGGCTCAGCCTAGCCTACTTGATCTTGGCTCCAGTCGCCTTCGACTTGAAAACTGCACGCGCCTGACTTGCCAATTGTTCATGGAGCGCCCCGAACGCGCGGGCATCCGTTTCCCGGTACACTTTGAGAAATGGACCATTGGTTTCGAGGATATCCAGAGTTGTTTCGCCGTTCAACTTCATTTCGATGGAGCGACTCCCTAGACAGTACCTTGTACCGACAAACGCAACTTCAGGCCCCTCTCCTTTTTGGGAATGTATTTCAATCGCCTGGCCTTGGAGGAGTTGCTTGCAAATGTCCTTCGAGTCAAACGGCTGTGAATCGACCCGTTCCTGGGTGCTATCCCCCTGACCATCTTCCACATTTTCGTGCCGAATGCGGCGGACTTGATTGGAAGTGAACTCCCAAGTCTCTCTCAGTCCTTCCGCGACACCATCCTGAGACGCTTCCTCCCTGCGTTCACCCAGGCAACAGCCCACGCGGATGACCAAGCCCTCTGGTAATGAGCCGGACGCCTGCCCTTGTTCCAGCAGAGCCCGGACCTCCATCGGCTCCAGTTTCTTTGGGGCCTTGGCGGGTTCCTGATCTGCTCTCGCCGGTCTGACAAAGGCGAACAATACCGCCAGAAGCATCATTGCAGAGAGCGTAGGCTGGCTTGTCATCACGGGATCTCAAGAAGAGAGTGACGGAGTGTTGGAAGCGAGTGTGATCTGAACGTTCATTGCGGATTAGACGGGCCATTCGACCAAAAGTTTCCGTGTTTTTGTGCAGAACGAGAATATCTCTGCGAGGGCTCGCCGCCGCGCATGGTGAGGCGTGGCGGGTGAACTGGATTGGGGAGAAATAAGTATCCCCTTCCCTCAAGTGGATACCACCGGTTGTGCTCAGGCCCTGCCGATAACAATTGACCTTCTTGCGAGTCATTCACTTCTCCATATGGATCATCACAGCTCAATAGCCATTCAACTCGCCATACAACCCATAGCGGCCACTTGACCGAAGGGGATACCTATTTGGGGAGATACTGGGGAGTTGGTCGCGGGTGGCACCACCCCGCGTCAAAGGGCAACACCTCGCTCAGCAAGATTGGGGAGCGAGGTGTGAAAAGTGTCGCTGGTGGGACTCGAACCCACACGGGCCACGCCGTGAAGGGTTTCTCAGGGATCACGTTCGCAAGGCAGCCACCACGTTTCCGGCCCCCTCTCCCCCGCGATCGGCGTGTCTTTTGCCCTGTGCCTGTTGCGGGGGAGAGGGCTGGGTGAGGGGGCCTGAGCGAGCGAGATGGCCGCCTCACCCCGGCCCCCTCACCCCTAGTGAAGTCCACTCCGAAAGCGGCATCGAATGTGGGGGAGTGGGGGCAGAACCCTGGGAAACGCCTCGCGGGAATCCTTCACGGCGTGGCCCCACGGGGGTTTCCCCCAGCAAATCTTAAGTCTGCTGTGTCGGCCATTCCACCACCAGGGGGTGGGCCGGGTCACGAGCAGTGAATGAACTGTCTGTTATGCACCTTTAGAATCTGACAATCGCGTGCCGCACCAAGGGCAGAATGCAATTGACACCATGGACATCCCTCCATCGTGGACGATGAGTCCGTACCCATCGCATTGCAGTGAGTCATGGACAAGGCAGTCAGGACAATCAAATCGATCAGGGTGCTGGTCGCAAGTGTATGCAACCATTTCTGACAACTTGTCGCAGCAGTGCGTCTTCATAGTGGAGTGGGTGTCATTCCGATCATGCCCCGTCAAGGGGCTGACCGGCGGTAAGAGATTGACCGAGGCGGGACTCGAACCCGCACGACCCTTTCGAGTCTCGGGATTTTAAGTCCCGTGTGTCTGCCATTCCACCACTCGGTCATGTGAGGTATTTACCTCACAAATTGCATTCTCTTGCGGTTCGCAATAGGGTTACGACAACCACGACGACAACCGAACCGCAAACCACAAGAGGGCAAGCATGCCACCTGTCTCCGGCAAGAAACCGAAGAAACCTTATGCCGAGTACCCACTGACAGCACACGGCAACAGGCAGTGGTGCAAGAAGATTCGAGGCAAGGTGCATTTCTTCGGCGTCTGGGCCGATCCTAACGCGGCACTCCAGAAGTATCTGGATGAACGCGACGATCTGCAAGCCGGTCGCATCCCCCGGCGGTTGTCGGCGACAACCCTAACTGTTGGCGACGCAGTAAACCTCTGGCTCAAGCGGTGCGATGACCTGCGGGTGGCTGACGAGTTGGAGTCTGTGACGCTCAACGAGTACATCCGCATTGGGCGGCAAGTCGTGGAACACTTCGGCAGGAACACCGACCCCGAACAATTGAGACCGACAGACTTCGCTTCCTTCCAACTGGCGGTATCGGCGCGGAGTCATTCTCGTTCTCGTCGCCAACGGGCGAAGCCTGACTTCGTGTTTTCTAACGGCAGCATGGCAAGTGAATCACTCAGTGTCCCAGCGGACTGAAGATTATTCAGTCGCCGTTGAACATCCGCTGCATCCCACTCCCCGAGATCCTCTATCAAGTCCGAGATACTGGTATATGTTTCGCCGCGAGAAAACTGTGAAGCGACCGAGTCGGGGTTACCTGAATCGAGGCGGCCTAGAACGTGTCCCCTGTCGTCGACCAATTCAATGGCATCGGTTGCCGCTTTGATCTGACGAAGCTGATCTGGTGTGAGAACAATCTGGATCATGCATGAAACTCCGATGTTGAAGTGTATCGTATCGCATGCGGGGGCGGAGTCCAGATGAATCTCAGGGTTCGCTCTATAGTGTTGTCAAGGCAGCACTCGCGAAACACGATCCGACTACGATAACCGAGTTCCGTCAGCCACCAAGTGAGGCCCGTCTATCAAGCGTTTCCCCTAGAGGTAGGACAGCCTCTGTCTGATCGCCAAAGATTCTGATTCTGATTCTGATTCTGTGCCGATGTTGATCGCGAGAAATGCGTACCCGACTCGACAAGAGAATTGTGACACACGCGGCCAAAGAGTTCGAAATCAGGGTTGGGTCCGGTTCGCGGACTCAGACGGTGTATTAAATCTTGGGCCGTTTTTGGAGAGACAAAGAGAGTTTGAAGTCCAAAGCTCGCCGGAGAGGTTTGAAACATCGAAACCGGGGCGTTCTGCGGTGCAGGCGAGAGGTCTAGGTCAGAGTGATCGTCTTCGCCACATCCGGCAGAAATGGCAGACAAGATGCCGCCCTGTATCGATGCGAAAACACCCCGCTGAGTGAACCCGTGGGTCTCTGGGGTTCGAAAAACAAAAACAGTGAGGGCGCTGGGGCTCGAACCCCCGACTCCTGTTTTGGAAAACTCCAAGGGCCAGATCAAGATGTCATTCGCTGCGACCAAGTTCGACGAGTCCGACATGAAAGCGAAACGATTCGAAATTCCCCAACTGCCAGTACGTCGCACACCAACGGCGCAGTTTCCGCATTGCAATTTACAAGCGACTGCAACGGCCTCGCCGCCAGGTACTCAGCACAGCTTTCAATATGCCGGTGACTCATAAAACTCTGTCTGTTTCTCAAATAATACCAGTCCCATTTGTATCACCAAGGAGATCTCGGATCGCATCACGGAAAAACGAGGCCGAATTGTACCACGATACTCATCGGTAACCCATTTCAGTGACTACAGTTGTGGATAAATGAGCGTCACATTTTGAGCCGCCACCCCCAGAAGATACCCCGGCACATTCCCCCTCTTGACGATCCAGCAATCCGACCGCCAGCGAGGGCCGAGCGTAGCGAGTGCTGTCCCCAATTCGTTTCCGTGATCAGGGGCCTGAAAACTCTTCTGAGAGCCATGCACTCAGAGAGCGTCGAGTGACGTAAGCCCTCGCTGACGTGTCGGGTTGGTAGGCGAGTCACCTGATGCGTGAGCGATCCCGAGACCGGCGAATGGCGAGCGGCCAGTGAAAGCCTACCCGCGAGACTTCCGAAGTCTCGGAAGACTTCGGAAGTCTCGCGGGTCGCGAAGTCTGGCCGCTCGCGAAATCCTGAACTCCCATGGCGGTTCTCATTTGTCGTCCGACTTGCCAGAGGCGGGCTTACTGTCGGACTTGGTCGGGCTGCTTGCTGATGGACTGCTGCTACCCTCGGTCTTGCCGCTGCTTTCCGCTTTCGGAGGCGGAGCACTACTCGACGCATCGGCAGCTGCGGCTTTTTTGTAGGAGTCGCTGCGGTAGTCGGTCAGGTAGAAGCCGGAGCCTTTGAAGAGGATGGCCGCCCCCGCGCTGATCTGGCGCTCGGCGGAGTTCTTCCCACACGCCGGACACTTCTTGATCGGTGCCGCTTTAATGGAGTGATAAGCATCCCAGATGTGGGAGCATTTTTTGCACTTGTAGTCGTAGGTCGGCATGGGGGAGGTTTATGGTTGAGGGTTTATGGTTGAGCGAAAGAGGAGGGAGGGGGAGTGGGGAGTGGTCACAGACCGGGGTGGCTAGGCTGCCCCCTCTGTCGATCAACCATCAACCATAAACCATCAACCCTCCTTCGACACCAGCACCTTGCTGGGGCGAATCACGCGGTCGTGCAGCATGTACCCGCGCTCGAACTCTTGCAGGACGGTGAGCGGAGGCAGGTCGGGCGAGGGGGCTTGGGCGACCGCTTCATGCAGGTTGGGATCGAACGTTTTTCCCACGCTGACAATGGCCGAGGCTCCGTGGCGGGTCAAGACATCGTCGACCTGCTTGAGGACCATGTCGACCCCCTTCGACAGGTCTTCCATGCTGTTGGCTGTCTTGGCGGCGTCGACGGCCCGGCGGAGGTTGTCGAAGTTCGGCAGCAAGTCCTTGATGATCGCCAGCGGAGCAAACCGCCGGTCGTCGTCCCGCTCTTTCGTGACCCGGCGACGAAACGTGTCGGCATCGGCGAGTGCCCGCAGGTATTTCTCGTGGTTCGCATCGCGCTCCGCCTCCGCAGCCCCGAGCTGATCCTGAAGATCGACCCAAGCTTCCGGGGATGAGAGGTCCGCCGAAAGGATCTCCGGCGGGAGGTCTTCACGCGGAGTGGTGTCGTCGAGCGAATTCGTTGTATCAGACATGAGGAACGGACCTTGGCGAGCGGGGTGGCATCAGCCCACTGGTTTCTGTTTATCAATCGGGCGAGTCTGGCAAGAGTCACCATCCGGCTTACGCCGGACGCTCGCCATCGGCGTCGTCACCGGTGAACATGGCCTTGACCTTGTCGAACCAGCTGGTCTGGTGCGGCATCACGTTGGCCTGCTCCATCTCGGCCAGTTTGCGGAGGAGGGCTTCGTGGTCGGGGCCGAGTTTTTTGGGGACGACGAGTTGGACTTCAATGTGCAAATCCCCGGTCCGTCCGCCGCGCGGATCGGGCATCCCTTTTCCGCGGAGGCGGATGACTTCACCGGGTTGCGTTCCTGGGGACAGTTCGACATGGGTCTTTCCCTCCAGAAGTGGGATCTCGATCTTCGATCCCAGGGCCGCCTGCGTGTAGCTGATCGGCACCTGACAGAGAAGGTGGACACCTTCGCGTTTGAAGACGGAGTGTGGCCGGACATGAACATCGACATACAGGTCGCCGCGTGGACCGCCGTTTGGACCGGCCTCGCCTTCGCCCCGCAGGCACAGCTGCATTCCATTGTCGATGCCGGCCGGGATCTTGACGTTCAGGGAGACCTTCTCGTCTTCGCGACCGGAGCCGAAACAAGTGTTGCACTTGTGCCGGATAATTGTTCCCTGTCCACGACACGCCGGACAGGCTGTTTGTACGCGGAAAAATCCCTGGGACTGAATCACTTGGCCCTGGCCGCCACAATAGTCACATCTCTCCGGCTTGTGACCGGGTTCGCTGCCACTGCCAGAACACTTCACACACGACTTCTTGCGAGGGACATCGACTTCCCGTTCCAGGCCCGTCCCGGCTTGCTTGAGGTCGATCGTGACCGAAGCTTTCAGGTCGCTGCCCCGCTGGACACCTCCGCGAGACCGCTTGCGACCGCCCCCCAGACCGAACCCCTCGAACAGATCCCCGAAGTGTTCGAAGATGTCCCCCATGTCCTGGAACTGGGGACCACCTCCCCCGCCCGGACCGTTCACTCCGGCATGTCCGAACCGGTCGTACCGCGCTCGCTTATCAGCGTCGCTCAAAACGTCATATGCAGCTGCGGCTTCTTTAAATTTCTCGACGGCTTCCTCGTCACCGGGGTTGCGGTCGGGATGGTACTTCAGCGCGAGCTTCTTGTAAGCCTTTTTGATTTCCTCCGCCGAGGCCGATTTCTCGACACCGAGGGATTCGTAGTAGTCGCGCTGCGTGGGCATGGGGGTGAGAGTTTTCAGTGGTCAGTTTTCAGTGGTCAGTCAGAGGTCCAGTTACCCGACGCGTCAGCGAGGGCAAGCGCAGGTGGACGCTCTCTCGCCGGTGCCTGTCTTTCGGAATCAGCGAACCTTCGCCTCTGGTCCGAGTCACGTTGACTCATACTCCGTGGTCTTCTCTCCGCTCGCTCTCGCTGACGCGTCGGGTTACAGGGAACAGAAAGCCCTCAGTCCTCAGCTATCTGACTGACCACTGAAAACTGACAACTTCCCTCAGCACAAAACGCGAGCCACCGAAGCTGTTCCGGTGGCTCGCGAATGAGCGAACAGGCGGATCGGGTGATCCGATCCACATGGCCGAAGTTACTTGACAGCCCCTTCGACGGCAGCCTTGGCCTTGCCGTCAGCGACATCGTCGGTACGAGTGATGAGGACTTGCGTCGTCAGCATCAGACCGGCGATCGAGGCAGCGTTGCGGAGAGCGTTCTTCACGACCTTGGCCGGATCGATGACCCCAGCCTTGAACATGTCGACGTACTCGGCGGTGACGGCGTTGTAGCCGATGTTCTTGTCTCGCTGACGCACTTCGTCGGCGATAACAGCCCCATCGACACCGGCGTTCTCAGCGATCTGGCGAATCGGAGCGGAGAGCGAGCGGACGACAATGTCGACACCAATCTTCTCGTCGCCCTTGGCCTTCGTCGCTTCGACAGCTGGGATCGCACGGATGAGAGCGGTGCCCCCACCGGGCAGGATGCCTTCTTCGACAGCTGCACGGGTCGCGTGCAGGGCGTCTTCCATGCGGGCTTTGGTCTGCTTCATTTCGGCTTCGGTAGCGGCACCGACCGAGATGACAGCGACTCCGCCGGTGAGCTTGGCGAGGCGTTCCTGAAACTTCTCGCGATCGTATTCGCTGTCGGTCGCTTCGATCTGCTTGCGAATCTGAGCGATCCGCTTCTGGATCTCGTCGTCGTTGCCAGCACCGTCGATGATGGTGGTGGAATCCTTGTCGACTTCGACCCGCTTGGCCTGCCCGAGATGCGAGATCTCGACCGTTTCCAGCTTAATGCCGAGGTCTTCCGAGATCAGTGTGCCGCCGATCAACACGCCCATGTCAGCCAGCATCGCCTTGCGACGATCGCCGAAACCGGGAGCCTTGACGGCACAGACCTTGAGGATGCCACGCAGCCGATTGACCACCAGGGCAGTCAGGGCTTCACTGTCGACATCTTCGGCCACGATCAGCAACGGCTTGCCAGAGTGAGCGACCTTTTCGAGCAGAGGAACCAGCTCCCGCAGGTTCGAAATCTTCTTCTCGTGGAGCAGGATCAGACAGTCTTCGAGGACGGCCTTCATCGAACCCGTGTCGTTGATGAAGTACGGGCTGATGTAGCCCTTGTCGAACTGCATCCCCTCGGTCAGTTCGAGGGTCGTCGTGTTCGACTTTCCCTCTTCGACGGTGATGACCCCGTCGCGACCGACCTGCTCCATCGCGTCAGCAATCAGCTTGCCGATGGCGGAGTCGTTGTTGGCTGAGATCGCCCCGACGTGCTCGATTTCCTTCTTGTCGGAAACCGGCTTGGCGATCGAATCAAGGAACTCGATGGCCGAGTCCACAGCCTTTTCAATCCCCTTGCGGACCACGGTCGGGTTCGCCCCGAGAGTGATGCTGCGAAGGCCTTCGTGGTAGATGGCCCGAGCGAGGACCGTCGCGGTCGTGGTGCCGTCACCGGCCACGTCGCTGGTCTTGCTGGCGACTTCGTTGACCAGCTTGGCCCCCATGTGCTCGTACGGGTCTTCGAGTTCGACTTCCTTGGAGACGGTCACGCCATCCTTGGTGACCACCGGGTTGCCGAACGACTTGTCGATGATCACGTTGCGGCCGGTCGGGCCCATCGTGACAGCCACAGCGTCAGCCAGAATGTTCACGCCCTTCAAGAGCTTCAATCGAGCGCGGTCATCAAACAGAAGTTGCTTAGCCACTTCGGGACTCCTGGGGGAAGTTCTCAGTTTTCAGTCGTCAGTCAGAGGCCATACGAAAATGGCTTCTGACTGGCTGACTGACTTGGGACCGATCACACTTGGGAATAGCTGCCAGCTCAGCCCTCCAGTCTCTGACTGAAAACTGAACACTGACAACTGAAAACTACTTGACGATCTTGGCGAGGATGTCGCTTTCGCGGAGGATCTTGACTTCCTGGCCATCGACTTCGATGTCCGTTCCGCCGTACTTGCTGAACAGGACTTCGTCG
>JAYTCW010000030.1:0-22436 GCA_043736295.1 Planctomycetota bacterium
GGAGCATTCTCGTTATGACATTCTGGATGGATACAAGGTACACCGTCGGTATGGATCGCTCGCCATGACCTCTCCCTCGCGGTTGCATCAGCTGACTCAGGGAAACCTCTATGTTCTGCTCAGAGAGTTCGCGACGGTGAGTCAGCGCGGGCAAGCGTTGATGGCCCCCTGCGATGTCCTGATCAACTCCGCTCCGCTCAAGGTGCGCCAGCCGGACGTACTCCTGTTCAGTCGCGAACGCCTGGACCGCAATCCGCCCGCCCACGACCCGGCCCCTCTCGATCCGGCTCCGGAACTGGTCGTCGAGATCATCTCCCCCTCTGACCGACCCGGCGTCCTCGCCGCGAAGCTCGCCGACTACCGGACAGCTGAGGTGCGTGAGGTCTGGGTGGTCAATATGGAGTCGCAGACCATCGAGGTCGTCGTCCTCACTCATGAGGCCATCGAAACAGTGGCCCGGCAGGGAACCGGCGAGTTCGTGAACTCGCTGGCCTTCCCGGGGTTGGTCATCGCGGTGGATGCGGTCTTTGCGGCTTGATGCCTGGTAAACCGCCTACGAATCACTCGCAGACCTCGCTGATAAAATGCATGGCGATGGCCTGCCCGTAGTTGGTCGGCAGAAAGCTAATGGAGATGTTGTAATTCTTCCCATTCAGCTGCGACTTGATCTGACCTTCTTGGAGTCGATGTTTCTCTTTGACATCGATTTGTCCCAAACGTTTCATCTGATTGGTTAACGGCGACAGCTGTCGCCGTGGAAGTGTGTCCCGCTCCATCAAAGCCCCGTTGATGCGATATCGAACTCGAATTCGGTCGTCGAACGGTTCGATATGGATGTCGCTCGCAGTCATCCCGACCGCCTGGGAAATAATCAGCTCTGCCAGCTTCTCGATATGAGACCTGTCGTCAGGTTCATCCATATCCACTTCCGACTCGTCGACAAAACTTGCCGGAAGACCAATAGTCACACACTCACACTGCGGGTAGTACTTATCAATAGCAGCCAGAATCAATTCCTTCCGCCCAACCACAAACTCAACTTTCTGACCCAAGATGAACCGCAATTTGTCCTGTAGATCCTCATCGCCTGGGTCGAAGACAACGACTTTCAGCAGGTCATTGGTGAAATCGACCGGGATACAGGCATTCTCATGAACCATGCATTCCGGCATTTGTCCAAGGACTGATTGCGGGATATCGATCGACTCCAGATCAATGACTTGCAGTCCGAAGGCTTTCGCCTTGGCCTGCATCAGTCGCCACTCGTCGATATAGCCGAGATCGATCATCGCCTGGTCGGTGGCGATCTGCCGGAGTTTGGCAATCTTCTCGACCTGGGTGAGTTGATCGCAGCTGATCGTGCCATCGATCACGAATTCATTCAACCACGAGTTGTCCATGAGCGACCTTTCGGAGATTGGGGGTGATCGCTTCTGATCATACCATTCCCGGAATGTGACACTGCAACAGAGATCGGAATGCGAGTCGCAGAGCGACATCGCATACGGACTATCCTTCACCCAGGACCGTATTCAACAGGTAATTCTCCGCCGATCGAAATCCCGTTTCAAGGGGAAACACGTTCGCCAAGGTTGATAGCGAGACACCAATCAGCACCAGCACGGTGACGATGACCTTGCCGACATCCTGCCCCTTGAGGCTGCCGAGTTGATCCGGGTCGCCCGACAAATAGGCCGAGGCCGCGAAGAACTCCTCGCCGATTAGTGTGTAGTCGCAGGCTGCGACGAAGAACGGAAGTTGAGCTGGTTGAGCGGTGCCGGCGATCTGAATCGCTCCGACGGCGTTGCCGGTCTCAGAGAGGATCAGTGATTCGGCAAAAAACGCCCCGAGGTAGAAGCAGGCTGCGGGCTTCTCGCGGACCATGATCCCGGTCAGGTGCGAGACGTAGGCGAACTGCTCGTCGGTGACGTAATAGATGCGGTCTTCGTTGAAGGCATCTGGCCTCCCGGCTGCATAAAACGCAGCTGCCACGGTCTCTCTGGCCGCGGTCATGACGAGGGAGCGGCTGGTGGGGACATCGAGTTCGCAGTCGTACTCGGCAGCTTTTTCAGCGACCCGTCCGAGGATCGTCAGGCCCGCAATCGTCTGAATATCGTTGATGTCTTGCACGCCGGGCACGAAGAGACACGCCTTGCCCATCTCGGTCGCACGGCCAACAGCGTCTTCAATTGCATCGAGGCCCGCGATTTTGCGAATCGTCAGCTTCACCCCCATGCGAGCGGCGATGACATACCCGACGACCGCTCCGCAGATGGCCGTCATGACGATGGCCAGCCACATGCGGCGGGCGTCGAACCACTGACGAGTGGCGATGCCGGGGGCATCTTTGGGAGTTTCGACAAAGGCAGACTTCTCGCCTGCCGGGTTGACGGCGACGACACGGAACCAGTAGGGCTTGCCAGTCGCTCGCCCAGCGATGGGGCTCGTCAGTTCATTGGCTCCGACATTGAGCTGCAGGCTTCCATTTTGACTTCCGCTCTTGATCCGACGGACTTCTGCGTACTCACCTTGAGATTCCCCGGACGCAAGAACCACATACTCGAAAGCCACCTGTGGATTGTCTGACAACGGATCGTCGGGCGAAGGTCTAAAACGAACATCAATGACCGCACCGCCATCCAGCGAATGATCGAACGCGGTCAAGTGGCTGGGCGGCTGTGGGGCCGCGATCACGAGGGAATTTCCTGCGACCAGAAGGCTCATCAAGAACATGAGGCGTATCTGGAACGACGGGCCAGCCCGGCGGCTTACATCAATTGGCATCGCTCTCCTCCCATCTCTGGCTCTGAATGTGGTCTCGTCAGACCCCGGCAGGGGTCACAACCTTTAGCCGGTGGTTGAGCGCAGCGACACCACCGGTTGACAATCGCTGAGACAATCCCATCCTGAAGGGATGGTAGAGAGCCCTTCACGATTCTCCAAGCTGTGAGCGACACCTCTGGCATCCCTCCGGGATGTGGGAGCAGGTGGGGACCGAGTTCCGGTGGTGTCGCTGCGATCAACCACCCGCTAATAACTGGCATCCCTGCTGAGATGCGAGAACTACATTTGGTGGCCATCGTGATCCCTCTGTCCCCTGAAGGGGTTGGAGCGACTAGTCCTGGGTCGCGACCGCAGGGAGCGCACCCTGGGTCACGCATCCCCGCCAACATCAACCTTCAGGCCACGCCGTGAAGGTTGTCTCAGGGATCAAGTTCGCAAGGTGGCCAACACGTTTCCGGCCCCTCTCCCCCGCGATCGACGTGTCTTTTTCCCTGTGCATTTTGCGGGGGAGAGGGCTGGGGTGAGGGGGCCACATCGCTCGCTCTCGCCCCCTCACCCCGACCCTCTCCCCCACAGTGGAGTCCTCTCCGAAAGCAGCGCAGAATGTGGGGGAGAGGGGGCAAAACCCTGGGAAACGCCTCGAGAGAATCCTGCACGGCGTGGCCCTTCAGGGTTCGAGTTCCACTGGACACTCAATTCCAGGGCAGGCTCCCTGCGGTCGCCAACCCTAGGCGATTTGCCGTAATCTCTTCGGGGTACAGAGACCAACTCAGTCCCCAGAGTCTTCCGAAGTCTTCCGAGACTTCGGAAGTCTTTCACCGCATGCGAACACGGGTTCCGGTCCCCCACGTTCTGGCGAACGTGGCTACGCAGTGATGCGGTCCATCCCCATCCACTTCCGCAAGACCGGTGGCACCACCACGCTGCCGTCTGCCTGTTGGTGATTCTCAATCACCGCGATCATCGCCCGCGTGCAGGCGACGGCGGTGCCGTTGAGGGTGTGGACGAACTGCGTCCCCTTCTTGTCGGGGACGCGGGTGCGGATGCCCAATCGTCGCGACTGGAAGTCGGTGCAGTTCGAAGCGCTGGTGATCTCGCCGTACTCGCCCGCTGTGCCGCGACCCGGCATCCAGGCTTCGAGGTCGTACTTGCGGAAGGCCGGACCGCCGAGGTCGCCGGTGCAGATGTCGAGCACGCGGTACGGGATTTCGAGGCCCTGGAAGATCTCCTCCTCGATCCGCACCACCATCTCGTGGAACTCATCCGAGGACTTCAGGTCGGGGGCGGTGAAGCCGAACATCTCGACCTTGGTGAACTGATGCACGCGGTAGATGCCGCGTGTGGCTTTACCGTGGCCACCCGCTTCGGTGCGGAAGCAGTGCGAGATTCCAGCCACCTTCATCGGTAGCTTGGCGTAATCGATGATCTCATCTCTCAGCATCCCGCCGAGGGTGATCTCCGCAGTCGCCACCAGCGACAAGTCGGTGTTGTGAATCGAGTAGATCTGCGTCTCCGGCCCGCGTGGCATGTACCCCGTGCCGTGCAGCACCTCGTCCTTGGCCACGTCCGGCGTCGTGTAGATCGTGAACCCCTCGCCTCGCAGCTTCTCGACCGCGTAGTTGACGAGAGCCATTTCCAGAAAGGCCCCGGCGTTCTTGAGGAAGTAGAACCCGTGCCCAGCCACCTTCGTCCCGCCTTCGAGGTCGACCATGTCGAGGGCGGCCATCAACTCGACATGATCCTTCGGCTTGAAGTCGAACTGCCGCTTCGTGCCCCACTCGCGGGCGGTGACGCTCTCATGCTCCTCCCGCCCGACCGGTGCGTCCGGGTGCGTCATGTTCGGGATCTGCATCTGCTCCTGGCGGATCTGCTCTTCGACCGTCACCAGTTCGGCTTCGGCCTTTTGAATCAGTTCGCGGAGTTCCTTCCCGCGCGCGATCATCCCCGGCTTGTCGGCTGCGGGAGCCTTCGGAATCTGAGCCGAGAGGTCCTTCTGCTCATGCCGCAGCTTGTCTCCTTCGGCAATCAACTGACGACGACGATCAGCCAAGTCGACCAGCACGGACAGATCGACCGGCACGCCTCGGTTGCGGCAGTTTGCCTCGACAGCGTCACGGTTCTCACAGACGAATTGCAGATCAAGCATCAGAGCCACTTCACAAGGCACAAGTCGGGCCCGGAGCATCCATGACCCCGGTCAAGACGCATTTGAGAGCAAGGCGGACGTTTTTACCAGCCGAGAGGAAGCGGTCAGCCGTCAGCCAGAGCAGAGCCTTGGTCACGCTCGGATAGACCCGTCGAATTCCAAACCTCACTAACGAGCGAGGAGCGTCGCAGGGACACTCCACCAGGTGTTCGGATCTACGGCAGTAGCGTCTGGCTCAGGTCGCGGACCAGGGCGGTGTACGATTCGAGGTCGGCGGAGAGGTCCATCGATTCCTTGAACAGCTGCATGCGCCGGGCGAGGAAGCGGAACTCTTCCGACTGGCGGGGCGGCACGGTCAGGTCCATCGCGTCGCCGCGGACCATGCGGAGGGCGTCGATCAGTCGCCGCAAGAAGCGGTAGGCGTCGCGCAGGGCTAGGCGTTGCTCGGCGGATAAGACCCCGGCGATTTCGAGGGCCTTCATCGCCTCGCGGGTATTCGGGTGTCGCACCGACGGATGCTCGGCTCCATGCTGCAGTTGCAAGCCCTGTACCAGGTATTCAATATCGACTAGCCCGCCGGGACTGAGTTTGGCGTTGAACGTTCCGGGGGTCACGAGTTGATTGAGTTGCTTGTCGCGCAAGGCCCGCATCGCCACCGGATCGAAGGCGGCCCCGGTGTAGATCAGCTCGTCTCGGAGACTCACAATCTGCTGGCCGAGTTCCGCATCCCCGGCAATCGGGCGCAGCTTGACGAGGGCCTGCCGCTCGTACGGCCAAGCGGGACCGGTCGGGCCGAAGTAGCGCTCGAAGGTCTCGATAGAGACAGCGCGGCTGCCGGCCTTGCCATGCGGGCGGAGTTGCAGATCGATCTCAAAGATCCCCTTGCGGCGAGAGTGGATCGACTTGACGAACAGGTCGACGAGCCGGTCGTAGAACTCTTCGCTGGAGATCAATTCGGGGCCAGTGGTGTGTCCTGTCCCCTCGTAGAGAAACATCAACTCAATGTCCGAGGCAAAGCCCAGTTCTCGCCCTCCGGACTTCCCGAGGGCACAGATCGACACGCGGCAGGGGACTCCCGAGGCGAGCAACGGCGAGCCGTATTGCCACCGGAGTTCGTTCTCGCAGCAGCGCCAGGCGGCGGCGACCGTGACCTCGGCAATGTCGGTCAGCTCTTGTGAGAACTCCGTAAAGGAGTGCTCCTGCCCGAGGACATTCCGCATGTCGCCCCGCAACATCTCCCGGTCTTTGAAAGCGTTCAGCACCTGCCGCTGAGCCTCCAATGTCTCGCTGCCCGTTGAAAATGGTCGTGGCACGGGCTTCCAGCCCGTGATTCCTTGGGTTTCAAACATGGGCAAGACGCCCATGCCACGTTCTTCAACGGACTGCTCGGCAGTCTGCAACTCGCTGTCCAGCTCGCTACGGAGCTGATCGATGGGCTTCGGCTCCCGCCGCATCTCAGAATCAGTCACGATGGGGAGGACGCGGCCCAGCTCTTGCCGCAGTAGTTCCTCCCCCAGAAAGTCGCTCATCCCCAGCAGGCGGGACAGCGCTCCCAGGACCTCCGTACGATCGAGCGAGGCCACCTGCTCCGACCAATCGGGCCGCTCGAACAACTTGACGAGCAGTTCACGAAAGTGGAGCAGCGCTGCCTCGGGATTCGGAGACTGCGGCAGAAGATGCGTAAAGTGTTTGATCAGAATGACCGCGGCCCGCAGCTCGACCAGTCGCCGGGTATCAGTGATCTTGCGCCCGGATTCATCGGTCACATGCAGAGTGTCACTGGCGAGCTGGCCGACGGAGCGAATCGCGACTCGCTGGATCTGGATGCCGCTCAGAGTGAGAGCGTTGGCGAGTTCATAGAGGAAGCCCAGCGTGTCCTCGCCCGAGATGCGCAGGACTGTGGCCTCGCGGGCGGCGGCGTTGTCGAACTCGATCTCCAGCGGGAGTAGCACGGAGACCGCGTCGGGCTCGAACTCGACCAGACTGGCCACGCGTCGAGCCAGCCGACCTTGGTTGGCAGCGCGAGCCTCGGCGTGGTCATTGTGGGTCAAACTCTCCAGTTCGGCTTCGTACTGTGACCAGAAGTCGTCGCTGAAGTTTTCGGTCGCGTGGGCTTTAGCCCACGCGGGAGCAGTGTCATCCCGGACACGTGGGCTAAAGCCCACGCTACGACCAGCCCCCGCATCGATCAGCGGCCCCCGGGCGCGGACTTGTAACACATCGATGAACTTCCGATGAGCGACCGTGCCAGCGCTCGGCCCTCCGACGGAGTTCCCGGTGAAGACATCTCCCGATTCAATGTTCATGCCATGCGAGAGCAGCAAGCCGCAAATCACCGAAAGTTCGCCCGGCTCGTCATACCCGACGATCGTCAGTTCCCAGCTCTGCTCCCCGATCGGGACAGCTGCGACTCGTACTCGTTGGGTCGGGCTGAGGGCTTCGAGTAGAGGCAGATGTCGCTGCTGCTGGGCCTCGTTAAAGGTCTCGGCATAGCCATCCATGACCCCGCCCAGGTGTTGTGTGATCGAGGCATGCGAACTGACCGTCGCGGTCGCGGAGGCCCGTCGCTGGACGTACTTGTCGAAGACGCGGCGAATCGACTCGCGGTGCCGATCGTGATAGGCCATGAACTCCGCCGGACCGGGGAAATCGAGGCGCTGAGCCAGACAGGCCAGTTCTCGCTGCGACTTCGGCAAGGCGTGCTCCTGTTTGTTGTGTAGCAATTGCAGCGAGTGCTCGACCGTGCGCAGGAACAGATAGCCGCTGGTCAACTGGCGGTAGTCGTCGGCCTGGATGAAATCGTGGTTGACCAGCCGGACCAGACTGTCCAGCGTGTTGATACTATGGATGCCGGGGTGCTGTCCGCCGTGAACCAGTTGCAGGTACTGCGTGGTGAACTCGATGTCGCGGATGCCGCCGCGACCTCCTTTGATCTCGGTTTCCAAGAGACCTTGGGCAGCGAGCTTGTCCTCAATGTCCCGCTTCATGGTCAGGACGCTCTGCCGAGCGAGTTCGGCGTCGACCTGAAAAATCTGCGAGTTCAAGCCGTTCAGAACAGCGAACCCGACATCCATGTTTCCGGCAATCGGCCGTGCTTTAAGCAGGGCCTGTTTCTCCCACAGACGACCGTCCTTGCGAATGTAGTCGAGGTACGCCTGCCGCGTCGTCACCAGCGCCCCGGCCTTCCCCCAGGGCCTGAGCCGCATGTCGACCCGGTACAGGAACCCCGTTGCCGTCATATCCGACAGCCCGCGAATCAACCGCTGAGCGAGGGCCGAGTAAGCCCCGCCGTCCGCCTCGCACACGAACACCAGATCGATGTCCGAGCTGTAGTTCAACTCCTCGCCTCCCAGTTTCCCCATCGCCAATACGCAGAAGTCGGGTGCGGGACATCTCAGTTCCTGGCAGGCGTACCACAGGGCCAGTTGCACAATCCCATCGGCGAGCAGAGAGAGTTGCAACGTCGTCGCCTTGAAGTCCATCAGTCCAAACGTGTCGCACGCCGCGATCCGCAACAGCTCCCATTTCTGGAAGTGCCGCAGCGCGGTCATGCGGGCGGGCCAATCGGGGGACGCGGACGAAGCGGCCAGCCCCTCCTCATAGAACTGCTGCCGGCTCTTGATCTCCGACAGCCGGTTGTACTGCGTCAGGCGGGCGAGGTAATCGGGATTCTGAAGCAGAATCTCCGTGAGGTATTGGCTCCCGACAAACAGCCGCACGAGGATCTCGACGGCGCGCGGGTTCTCCGCCAGAAACTGGAGCGGTCTCGACTCGGCGGTCCCCGAACGGAGGTATCGATCGAGGTTGACCAGCGACAGGTCCGGGGTCGCGGCCTCATTCAGAGCAGCCAGCAACGCGGGCATCGCGCGGGCGAGTAACTCCCGTTCCTCCGGAGTCGACGCGATCGCCTGCAATCGTTTCCAGGCCAGCGACGGATTCTCGAACCGGACCGATTCAATCAGGGCGAGCGCCTCGGCTGCATGGGAGCCCCCAAGGGTCAGGCATCGCAGATAGGCGACCGTGTCGAACATCGCATCATCGTAGGGGAGACAAGAGTTGAGGGGGAGCGAATGAGTCAGACTCTGTGGTCGGAGTCGGTTCGGATTCTTCGTCGCTCATCTGATCTTGACCCCCTTCGCCTCTCGACTTACAACACCGCTCTCATCAGGGGCTTCTGCCCACACAATCCCGGTTCTCGGCGATTGACCAACATTCCCATTGCAATCCTGATCGTCCTCTCCAAGGTCACATGATGACTCAGTCGCCCTGTATAAATGCCGCTCGGTGGCTGGCCCTGCTGATCGCGATCGACTGCTGCGGATGTACCAGCACGAAGACAACCAACACCGCACGGTCTTCGACGGAGCAGATGCTGGTCTCGAATGCCGTGGACCAAGCACTCGACAAGGTCGACTTCGAACCGTTCGCCGAACACGCGGTGTTTCTCGACGAGAAGTATGTCGATTGTGTGGACAAAGCTTATGTCATCGCATCCGTTCAGCATCGCCTGCTACATGTCGGAGCGCGACTCGTGGACAAGATCGAGGACTCCGAAGTCGTGGTCCGACCCCGAGCGGGTGTGGTGGGAACAGCTGGGTCCGATCAATATCTCGGGGTGCCGGAAATCACGTTGCCCGGCTTGATGGCGGTCCCGGAAGTTCGACTACTGACTCGGACACGACAGATCGGCGTCGCAAAAATCGGGATCGTGGCGTATGACACCAAGACACTGACTTCGCTGGGAGAGGGCGGCACGACGCTCGCCCAGTCGGATGACACGAATCTGTCGGTCCTGGGGATCGGACCATTCCAGTCGGGAACGATCCGCAACGAAGTCACTCGCTCCACAACGGGACCAGCTGCGTTTTCGCGTACTCGACTCCCGGTCCAGGTCGCCTTCAGTATCCCTTCACCAGTGGCAAGTCCAGCAGCCCCCGCAGCTGCCGGTCAGGTGGAGTTCACCAGTGCGGAGGAAGCTCCCGCAGAAGAGGTTCCCGCCGCTGAAACGGCGGAGACTGACGCACCCAGTTGGGCGCAGTAGTAATGATTTCACGCAGCAGAAATAAGACGTAGCTGCCCCTCGCCAGAAGGCGGGCCCGCGAATCAATTCGCCTACGTTCTGGCGAAACGTGGCGATGTCAGAATGTCTCACTTCTGCCGGTGCGAAGTCAGGCCAGTGTCGGAAATTCAAGTACCCCCTAGTGCCTCGTCAAGGCTTGGAATTCAAGTTGAGCCATGCCTACCGTGAGGGCGAAGCTCCTGCTGAGCCGCGAGCCAAGGACGACGTTATCTCGCGTGAGCGGCTCGGCAGGAGCCTCGCCCTCCCAAAGGGCGCGAACCCCAAAATCAAGCCTTGACTGGGCTCTAGGACGGCCTGGAAAGGCCGACCTATGGGGAGATTGTTCTCGCCCACCTGCCTCATAGCGTGTACAGACCACTCGTGAGCAAATCAATCCACGAACGGCAACACCCCGCGAATGGTCCAGTGCCGGTCGGAGGTGGCTTCCACCCAATTGCAACTCAGGCCCAGTTGAGCAAGCATGTCGGCGACCTCCTCCACGGTCAGTGCCGCATGTAGAGATTGCCGGAACAGCTGTCGCATATTCGGGGTCGCCCCTTGAGTATAGGTTTGTACGAGGGCTTCGAGTTCCGCCTCGGTCGCGGGCCGCAGGAGGTCGCGGACGAACAGTAGGCCACCAGGTGCCAGCACTCTCACCATCTCGGTCAGCGAATCGATCGGCTGGGGGATGTGGTGCATGATGCTGTTGGAGACGACGGTCTGGAACTCGCCGTCCTTACAGGGAATGCGTTTGGCATCGGCGAGACGGAGTTCGATCAGCTCACTGAATCCTGCCCGCTCCACGTTCGCGGCGGCGAGCTTCAGCATCTCAGTGGACAGATCGATGGCGATCATGTTGAGGTTGGGGAAGGATCGACAGAACTCGATCGGGATCAGGGCCGTCCCCGTGCCGACATCAAGCATCCGCAACCTGGCTGCTGCTGAATGCCCCGTCGCCCGTAAAGCCGATCCCCAATCGTCCACAAATCGTCGATTGACCTCGGAGTGGTCCATCGCGTCGTAGTCCGCCGCCTCCTCGGCGGTGTCCATCACTTCCGGTTCCAGGGTCCGGGGCAGCATGGCTAGACTCGCGAGGTGAGGATGGTTTCGCAGACAACGACGATCGTGGTATCAGGAAGAGACCATTAGAAAGTGACGTACCAGACTTCCGAAGTCTTTTGGCCTGCCAAGTCTGGCCGCTTGCTTTAAATCAAGATGATCGTTTCCCGAATGGTAACGCTCTCGCGTGGGCTAAAGCCCACGCTACACGACGTTTGTCTGACATCTCAAAACTGACCAGCCCTAATCCGAACTGCTCGGGCTCTTCGGGGGAGTCGGTTCGGGAAGGGCAGGCACCAAGGGAGCTGGGGCGAGAGCGGGAGTGGGTTCACTCTCCACGGACGGAGGAGTGACCGTCTCGTCATCGGCTGGCTTCTCCGGCATCTCACCCGGTTCGTCGTCAAAGAGTGGTGCCGGAATGGCTTCCCCTTCGTCCGGAGTCAACGGCTTGACGATTGCATCTTCGGACTTCGGCTCACTCGGGGCGGGAGCCGGATTGGCCGGTGGAGTGGGCTTCTCCAGCAGCGGCTTGGTGGGGATCAGCAAGGGCATCCGGGCCGGTTCACCCGACGCAGGTTCGGGAAGTTTTTCCTCTAGCGGGGGAGGTACTGGCATCGGGGGAGGCACGGGAGTCCCTCCCGACTTGGGCGGGGCTTCCGTCTCCTTCGAGTTCGTAATCGGTTTCAAGTTCGGCCGCGCGGGGCCCAAAGGCGTGAGCGGATTGGTCGCTGGATTCGGGGGAGTGGGGGGAGTTGTCCCCGGAGCAGGGTTCTTCATCTCCGGTGGCAGCTCAACCACTCGTTCCGGTGGCACGAGACTCGAAGGTGGTTCCACCCGGTTGCGATACAGGACGAGAGCGTGCAAAGCGTGATACATCGCCCCCGTATCGGGTGTTCCCAGAGGGGCATACCCGTTGCGAATCAGATCCCCCGCAACACTTTCCACCCCTTTTCGCACCCACGGCTCTTTGAGCTGTTCCGGAGGCAGGGCCATCATCAACCATTCCAGCATGTGGCCCGAGGATTTGAATCGTGGGCCCATCTCAGCAGACCACCCCGTCGAGCGGAAGAATTCCGTCGAGAACGATCCGTCCTGGTTCTGCATGCGGCGAGAAGCTGCGATATGGTCATTGAGCTTCTGACGAGCAGCCAGCCAGGCTCCTCTGAGCTCGCCGTGTTTCTGCTGATACGAGTTACAGGCACACGCCAGCGCAAACATCCCATGCGTTCCACCGCACGGAGCCAGCAGCCTGTTCCCCGAAAACAATGGGGCGTTTGTCTGCGTGGTGACGAGCTGCTCCATGCTCCAGGGCTTGCCGTCCTTGTCGATCCAGGTCTCATCCGGCTCCAAGTAGTTGGTGAGAAACCACAGAGTCCAGGCCATCTCGTTCGGGTTTCCGACGTGCATGTTCATTTGCGCATGGCGCACCATGTCGGCCATGGTAATCGTTTTTGTCATTCCCGGACGTTGCGGATCACTCACGACAAACGTGTGTGTCAGTGGCAGATCCGCCATGCTGAGGATCGCCAGAAACTGGTTGGTGTGCCCCTCGAACGCAAAAGACACGACATACGGCTGGGCCCGTCCTCCATAGGCGGTCGATTGGAACCAATGCTCCCGGATATGGACCACTGGAGCCCCCGGTGGCAGCAACGGGTTGGGCAAGGACGCCACGTAAATCGGGTTCTGCTTGGTCACGTAATCGATGGCATTGACGGTCTTGTCGCCCAGCTTCAACTCGTATTCCTGTCGCAGAGCCAGCACCCCGTGCATAATCATCCAGGGTGTATGGCCTTGGCTGGGGTCCAGGAATCGCAGCCGGTTGATCGCAATGGCCTGTTTGACCTGGGTCAGCAAGGGATCTTCGGGTTCCGCAGGTATGGCCGCGATCTGTGAGGGTGTTTGACGCTGGCCCGGAGGGGTCAACGGGATGGAAGATTTCGGGGTGGCCGGGGTCTGAGGCTGGTCATTGTCCCGCTGCTTCTGAAACAGTCGAGTGCGGGCGACGTTCGAGACCGGTGTCGGCTCGTGAGTGACCGGGAGCGGAGCGGTTCGCGAGGATTGCGCGAACGCCAGCGAGTCCGCACTCTCCAGGAGTACGCACACGAGCAGAACCAGCCGAATACTTGGTGCGAATCGACGCATGTCACCGCCCTGTGTTCACTTCTGTCAGAATCCATTCCGACGCGAAAGGGGACGTTATCGCATCTGGCACAGTTATGAAAAGAGCGAGTTTCTCATGTGCATCGCGACCACAACGTGAAAGCCCAAGGGTTGCCACCCTTGGGCTTTGGTGGACGAGCGAGACTTCGACACGACAAACTGCGAGTCACCCGACCAGGATCTGACGTTCCAGCGTTTCGACCAGTTCCTCCACCGTCCACTCATTGGCTCCGATGCGAACTCGGGACTGGGACGAGACGAGTTCTTTGATGCGCCGTTCGGCGGAAACGACCGTACTGTGATTGCGACCGCCGAAAAACTGACCGATTTCGGAGTAGGCCGTCCCGGTCAGGCGGCGCGAGAGGTACATCGCCAGCATGCGAGGCTGGGTCGCGGTGCGGGTTCTTTTGTCGGACCGCAGGTCTTCCGCCGTCAACCCGAAGGTCAGACAGACAGCCTGTTCGACATCGGTGAGTCGAACAATTCGCATGCAGTCTCGCTCCAGTCGGACGAGTTGCTCGCGAGCGACGGCGGGGGTGACGCGACGCTGGGAGGCGAGGGCCCAATTCTGAAGGGTGTTCAGGGCCCCCTCCAGTTCGCGGACATTGTCCTTAAAGCGTGAAGCCACAAACTCCGCCGCCTCATCCGTCATGTCGACTTCTAGCGATGTGCGGAGGCTCTCGACGATCATGCGTCGCGTGGCGAGGTCGGGCGATTCGATGCGGCAGACAAGGCCCGAGGTGAAACGAGAGAGTATCTCCGGACTGGTCCGGGTCAGCAGGTTCGGGTGCCGATCTCCCGCCACGATCAGCTGGCCCTGGCGGGTTTCCAGGCGGCGAAGCGTGTTGAGGAACTCCTCTTGAATGCCTTTCTTGCCGTCCAGGAAGTCGATGTCATCCATCACGAGCACATCGACATTGCGGAACCGCTGGCGAAAGCTGGCAATGGTGCGGGCATCGAGAGCCTGGGTGAAGTAATTCGAGAATCCTTCGGCGGACAGGGCCAGCACCTGCTTGCGCGGATCGTCGCGCCGGACTTGCTGAGCCACCGCTTCGAGTAGATGGGATTTGCCGTTTCCGACCCCACAATAGAGGTACAGCGAACGTCCCTGACCGCAGAGTATCTGCTGAACGCCACTCCAAGCCAGCATGTTGCTGGGGCCTTGAACGAAGCTGGAGATGTCGCGCCCCCGCCGCCCATGAGTGGTGCGGGCCAGAGCCTCCACATCATGGGTGGTCCGAGCCACTGAGCGCGGGGCCGGTGCAGACGCCGGTGCCGAGGCCGGAACCAAGACCACTTGATCGTCGTGAGTCCAGGTCACACGGATGTGCGAACCCAGCGACTCATCGACGACCCGTCGTACGACCGTGCGGTACTGCTTCTGGAGCCAGCCAGCGAGATAGGAACTGCCACAGACGATGGATAACTCGTCTGCGGTTAAGCTCATCCGGGTCTTCTGGGTGAACCAGTTCTGGTATTTCGGGGTGCCAAGTTCGGCTTCCAGTCGTTCCAAAAATTGCTGTAGACGTTCAAGTTCACCACCCTGATTCTCGGGCTGCATCTTGCGACCCTCGGTACACACCCTCCGCGAGACCGAGACCCTAATGGTCCCGACTAACGGCCCATACTCACACCCAAAACACCACCCACATCCAGCTGTGACCGCCCAGCTGGAATGGTGCTCGATTGTGTGAAGACAAGCCGGTCAGCAACCCGCGAGTCTGGCCTTTGAGCAAAGCCAGTGGCGGGAAATCCGGTGTGTAGAGATTGTTGGACAGACGGAGGACAACACCGGGAAGGGCGTGCCCGGAAGCAAACACTCAGTGAGGGTGATGCTACCGAGACTGAACCTGTCGTCAAACGTAAACAGGAAATGAATTTTGAGAGAGTGACAACCACTTGTCGTGGCGAGTCCCGCATGCGAATTGTCGGGATGCTGCGGAGGGCGGCAAGTTTGCCTGATGTGGAAAAATTGTCGATGGACATCGTGTGACTGGCGATGAGAAGTTGGTCGCGATTCACAGAAATATTCCATAAGGTGTTTATGGAGTATGGGATGTGACGCTCTGGGGATGTCCTGTTCCAGTTCCTTCGTGACTGGCAATACGAGGTAATCCCGCTCCGATTCATCCCCCGGCAGAACCCGCATAACCCTTAGACTCTGCTGGACCCATTCGTTGCACAGGCACTCGGGAGATTTCTGCCGATTGAGGCCAGTCTGCTGAGGACTCGCGAACCGGTGGCCGAAATAATGTGTAGGTGGACCCACCACACACTGTCGTAGCGAGTGGGAGCCGAACTGAGGAAGTCACTGACGACTCGACCTCAACGGTATCTCACCTCGTAACCCCGGGAACTTTGGAGATTTCAAGATGAAGTGGACGACTCTGACTGCTGCTCTGCTGATCGTTGCTGGTTCAAGCGTTGCGAACGCTGGCTTGTTCAAGCTGCACCGGCACTCCTGCTGTGATTCGGCTCCTTCGTGTGCAGCGCCTTGCGGCGACGCCTGCGGATCTGTCGGACCAACCTGTGCCGCTCCTTGCGGCAATGGCTGCGGTGCTGCTCCTAGCTGCTGTGCTCCAGCCGCTTCTTGCTGTGCCCCAGCTCCTGCAAGCTGCTGTGCTCCTTCTTGCTGCAACAGCCACCGTGGACTCAACTTCGGCGGCATGCTGAAGAAGATCCGCCTGCCAAAGCTCCGTAGCCGCAAGAGCTGCTGCTGTGCAGCTGCTCCTAGCTGCTGTGCACCAACGTGTGCCGCTCCTTGCGGAAACGGCTGTGGAAACGGCTGCAACGCCGCTCCAACCTGTGCCGCTCCTTGCGGACCAACTTGTGCCGCTCCTTGCGGTGCTTGCAACTAGTTCGCCGGTCACTTCGGTGACCAGTGAATGAGTGACTAACAGACGCTGGCTGGTTCCTTCGGGAATCAGCCAGCGTTTTTTTTTCGTTGGTGGGGAGTCGGGCTGATGGCTGATGGCTCATGGCCAGAATGAAACGGCCTCTGGCCATCAGCCATCAGCCATGAGCCATCAGCCATCAGCCATCAGCCTCAATACTCCGGTCGTACCGTCAGGAACTGTGATACCGGTCAGGTAAAACAAACCGATCAAACATCGCGCATCTCCTGCATCGATAATACCCCGCATGCGAATCAATCATCTCCTCCCAATTGAGCCGACGATATGTCGAGCAGCGGTAGCAGCGATTGCTCCGCACTCCGGGAGAGACCGCTCATGCGGAAGAGACATTGGCTTCGTTCAACAGGTTGCACCTCAGCTGTGCTGGCTGCCTTGTTGGCCTGGGGTTGCCGGAACACTCACAAGGATGTGAGCTTTCTCGGTGAAGCGGACCACGACTACTATCGCTCCCACGCGACCGCCATCGAGCATCCGGACATCGTCACCCCGACCCCCGAAGCAATCCGGGACAGCTTGCCGCCTCGCACGCTCGAGTCCCGCGATCACTGCGAGATTCGCGATCTGCCGCTCACCGAGGCCGTCTACATCGGCATGACCAATAGCGAGATCGTGAAGTCCGGGGGGCAGTTCCTCTCACCCGCGAACCCACTGCTGAATAGCGCGGACCGCGTGACCTCTTCCTACGACTCGGCGATCCAGGAGTCGGGGGTGCTGTTTGGTGGGCGAGGCGTCGAGGCCGCGCTCTCTGACTTTGATGCTCAGTTCAATGCGTCGATGATCGCCGGGAGAAATGACACTCCCAGTAACAGCGCGCTCTTGCCCTCGGTAAACGTGGCAGAGACGGGAGCGTTCTCGGCTTCGCTGGGCAAGACGTTCGCCAACGGCGGCAAGGCGACCATCGCCCACGATGTGAACTACCTGTCGAGCAATCAGCCCGGCCTGAAATTCCCCTCGTCGTATAGCGGCAACGCCCGACTCGGCTATCAACTCCCTCTGCTCGCGGGATCGGGTACCGAGTTCACACGCATCGCCGGCCCCATCACCAACAGCTTCGGCGGCATCACCGGAGTGTCGCAAGGGGTCGTGATCGCCCGCATCAATAACGATCTCGTCTTGTGCGACTACGAGAACGCTCTGCGGAATCTGACCAAGGACATTGAGGACGCGTATTGGAATCTGCATCTGGCCTACCAGTTGTTCGATACGGCGGCACAGGTGCATGAGGACACGCTGGAGATCTGGAGATTCCTCAAGAAGAGAAAGGGCATACTGGACGTGGGGGTCGAGGAGGCACAAGGTCGAGACCAGCTGTTTCAAACCAAGGGTTTGGTCGACACGGCCCGGTCCAATATCTACACACGAGAAACGGAGTTGCGACGGCTCCTCGGCTTGCCGGTCAACGATGGAACCGTTCTGCGACCTTCCGAAGAGCCGACTACCGCACAGTTCAGCCCCGACTGGCACTTCTCGGTCAGTGAGGCCCTCACCCATCGTGTCGAACTGCGCAAGCAAAAGTGGACCATTCGGAGCCTCGATCTGCAACTTCATGCCGCTCGCAGTTTGACCCGTCCGCGACTCGATGCGGTCGCCGGATATCAAGTCAACTCGTTGGGCGATGACCTGCTGTCCCATGGGAGTGGCAATTCGTTCTACCAAGGTCTCACGGGGGCCAATACCGATGGCTGGTCGGCGGGGGTGGTGATGAACATGCCGGTCGGACTGCGCTCGGCTCATGCTCAAGTCCAGAATTTCGAACTGCGACTGGCCAAGGCGAACAAAGCCCTGGAGTTCTCGGAGGAGGAAATCGCTCAGGAACTGGCTGTGGCGTTTCAGGAAATCTCTCGCACCTACGCGGTCCTGCAATCCAATCACAATCGCTATTTAGCCACCGTGGAATTCGCGCGAGTCACACAAACGCGAGTAAAAGAGGGGGAAGATAAAGCGGATGTGGCACTGCGCGGCCTGATCCGTCGCGCAGAAGCTCAACGGGCCTACCACGAGAGCCTCATCGACTACAACAAGTCGATCACTAACCTCTACTACCGCAAGGGGACGATTCTGGCCTACAACAACATCCAGATGTCCGAAGGCGGCTGGAGTCCCTCGGCCTACCAGGATGCCAGTCGCCTGCACGGGCGCAGAGCTTACGGCCACGAGATCGATGTCGAGGCCGAACCCGCCGAATTCGTCCTTCCCGCTTCGCCCGGTCAAGTCGACTTCACGACCTTTCCCACCGACCCCACAGCCCCCCAACCGGCCGCGTCAGATCAGCCGATCGATACGGATCAATAAGGGGGGGGATCACGCCTCAACACTCCTTCCGAAGTCTGGCGGGTAGGCAATCACGGTCCGCTCGCCTGACTATCGAGCGGATCGCTTCTCCGTCCGTTCCCGAATCCTGGACTTCAGCGTCTCGATCGACGCATCCGGGATCGAGGCGATCAGCTTGCGGGTGTATTCGTTTTGCGGAGCCGAGTAGATCTGGTCAGACGGCCCGAACTCGACGATTTTCCCGGCGTTCATCACCGCCATCATATCGGACATGAACTTCACGACGCTCAGGTCGTGGCTGATGAAGATGTAGGTCAGCCCGCGCGTCTCCTGCAGGTGCTTGAGCAAGTTCAGCACTTGAGCCTGCACCGAGACATCCAGCGCCGAAACCGACTCGTCGCAGATGATGAACTCCGGCTCGGCGGCCAGTGCCCTCGCAATGGAAACCCGCTGCCGCTGTCCACCGGAGAACTCGTGCGGGTAGCGGTCGAGATGGACGGCATCCAACCCGACCTCGTGCAACAGGGCTGCGGCCTTGTCACGGCGGTCACGGCGATTGGTGCCGCGATTGTGGGCCTGCATCACGTCGGTCAGCATCGCCGACACGGTCAGCCGCGGGTTCAGCGAGCTGTAGGGGTCTTGAAAGATGTACTGCACCTTCCCGCGAAAGTCGTGCAGCCGCTGGCCCCGGAGTTGCGTGACATCCTCTCCGGCATAATGGACAGTTCCTCCGGTCGGTCGCACCATCTGGACCAGCGCCCGCCCGGTCGTGGTCTTACCACAGCCGGACTCGCCCACCAGCCCCAGTGTCTGGCGCGGGTAGACCTCGAACGAGATCCCGTCGACCGCCTTAATGTGACCGACCGTGCGGCGGAAAAGCCCGCGTTTGATCGGGAAGTAGACCTCCAGACCTTCCACGACCAGGATCGGTTTTTGGCCCGGTGCGACCACTTGAGCATCCTTGGGCAGCCCGCGCGCCGCCTCGCCGGTGATCTTCACCTGCGGGTGATACAGCCGCCCACGCCCCACGGAGGTCAGTTCGCGGAACTTCGCCGGGTCGACAGTCTTCTCGGTGAGCGTCCAACCCGACTCCGTGTCCCCGGCCACATCCATGAAGTCCCCGACCGTCGGCAAGTGGCGATACGGCGTGTCGAGTCGCGGGCGGCAGGCGAGCAACCCCTTCGTATAGGGGTGCTGAGGAGACAGAAAGATCTTCTCGACCGGTCCGTACTCGACGAGCTTGCCGCGATACATCACCGCCACCTCATCCGCGATCTCGGCGATCACGCCGAGGTCGTGCGAGATGAACAGAATCGACATGCCGCGCTCGGCCTGCAGCTTGGCCAGCAGGTCGAGAATCTGCCGCTGAATCGTCACGTCGAGCGCCGTCGTCGGCTCATCGGCGATCAGCAACTCCGGGTTACAGGCCAGCGCCATCGCGATCATCACCCGCTGCTTCTGGCCGCCCGACATCTCGTGCGGGTAGCTGTGCAGGCGGGACTCGGGATCGGGGATGCCGACCTCGGTGAACAGCTCGATGGTGCGCTTCGTGGCCTCGGCTTGGGAGACTTTCTTGTGCAGACGGATGACCTCGATCACCTGCTCCCCGACCGTGAACACCGGATTGAGCGAGGTGCCCGGCTCCTGGAAGATCATGCTGATCTCGCTGCCCCGCAGCTTCCGCATCTCGCGTTCGGGAAGTTTGACTAAGTCCCGACCGAGGTAAGAGATCGTGCCGCCCACGATCTCCGCCGAGGCAGGTGGCAACAGTCGCAGAATGCTCAGCGAGGTCACCGACTTCCCCGACCCCGACTCGCCGACGACGCCGATCGTGTGCCCCCGCTTGAGGGTCAGCGTCAGATCATCGACTGCCTTGACCACCCCGGAACCACCGTGGAAGTAGGTCTTCAGGCCATCGATTTGCAACAGAACATCGGATTCCATTCCGTCTTCTCCGTGGGGGTGTGGCAACAGCGGCGAGGATTGCGGGTGTAGCAAGCGATGTCAATCGCGGTCCAAAGTCGCCGGACTCTCCGAGTCCGGTGCATTGGGCGGCAAAGCAGGATGAGAGACTCGACACTCCAGAGGGTCTGGTACGAGATCGATTCATCCGGTGATCACATCGATCCACCGGACTCGGAGAGTCCGGCGACTATCGCCGTCCGATCCGCTGCCGACTGGCGATGTACGCCCCCAGCGCCTTGTGATACGGCTCGTTCGTCAACAGCTTCACGTAGTCAATCCCCGTGTGGCCGCACACTTGCTTCATCTCCTTCAGGAACTCCTGATACTGTTGCAAGTACATCGATCGCAGCCGGTGCGGGTCGACCAGGATGCGGTGCGAGTCGAGCTCCAGGCTGCGAAACAGCGTCGGCTTGCTGAACGGGAAGTCCTCTTCCTCGGGGGCCACGACCTGGATCAGGACCACTTCGTGATTGGCGTGGCGGAACTGCTTGAGGGCTTGGCCCAGTTGGTCGATGTTGTCGAAGAAGTCGCTAATGATGATGAGCAAGCTGCGACGCTTGAGGGTCGGGGCGATCTTCTGGAAAACGCTCGACAGGCTGGTCTCATTGCCGGTCTTCATTGTCTCCAGAGTCTGGGTGATGCGTTGGAACGTCATGCGGTTGGTCGAGGGATCGATCCGTTCGCGGATGTCGGTGTCGAAGGTAATCAGTCCGACCGCATCGCGCTGCGAGACGAGCAAGTACCCCAGTGAGGCCGCAATCGACCGAGCATAGTCGAACTTCGTGAGTGTACTTTCGCCGTACCCCATGCTGCCGGAGCCATCCAAGAGCAGGTAGGCCCGCAGGTTGGTCTCTTCTTCGTATTCCTTGATGTAGTATTTTCCGGTCTTGCCGAAGGCCCGCCAGTCGATGTGGCGAATTTCATCGCCGGGGTAATACTGGCGGTGCTCGACGAACTCGACGCTAGAGCCTTTGAACGGGCTTTTGTGCTGCCCGATCATGTACCCTTCGACCACCAGCCGGGCAACAAAGTCGAGGTGCCCGAACTTTGCCAAGGCGGTCGGGTCTTCGAGCGGAACAGAACTCAGATCAGTACTCATCGCAGTCGGTCTCCCCTAGGAGCCTGCTATTGTGGCAGCCTCATCGACCGAGGGGAATGGAACTGGTCAGAAAGTCACAGCTGGCCAGTGTGACACCCTGGCCAGCTGTGAGCATTCGGCCCGCGGTCTTGACATTCCCTCGCAGCACCTCAACATATAGGGGAGACGGGGTCGCCTGCAGCGGCCCAATGATGTCGTCGCCGGGCAGGGGGTTCTTGTCGAGGTGTGACGAGTGCCTACACAGGACTGATTTGATGAGTGGACCAATTGTACGTACCGGGGCGACCCCAGAATTCTGGAAGAACTGGGACAACGTGTTCTCGAAGGGCGGCAAAGCCAAAAAGGCCCACGACTTGGCGGCCAAGAAATCGGTCACCAAGCCGCATATCAAGAAGGGTTCCAAAAAGGGCTAATCCCCTTGGAAGAGTATCCTGTCTCCCTCCGAACTTCGGTTCGATTGCCGAAAGCCGTCCGAACAGGACGGCTTTCTCGTTTAATACCGGGAGTTTGCGAAGGAGCCGTTTCGCGCGGCGGGCTCCCCCATCGGTCGATGCACACCTTTTCGGTAAGCGGTCAGATTTCGCGTCCCGCCAGACTTCCGAAGTCTCCGAAGGCTTCGGAAATCTGGCGGGACGCGAAGTCTGGCCGGTCGCCTTGACGGCCGACGCCTGACGAGCGAGAAAAGTCTCCACAGCGTGACCTCTGCGTGTGAGAATGGAAGCGTGTCGTACTCCACTCTACCACCAGCCGGTCACGCCGTACCTCTTTTCCCCCATTGGTTGCAGTTCTGCCGCACTGGGTCAATCTGTGCGATCTGTGTACCTCTTCACCACCACATTCGCCAATCGGGGTGAAAGGAAGTGTTGGTACACTGATGTCGCAGCGCGGCATCGCCGCAACGCAAGTGATCTGCCGCACGCGGACTCTGACAACTCGTCGTCTGCCCCCGCCTCGTCGAACAGCCTGATCGGCGGG
>JAYTCW010000031.1:0-2699 GCA_043736295.1 Planctomycetota bacterium
CCCGCTCAAGGACCGTACCTCCCGCCCCCAGAACACCCAAGAATCCATTCCAAACCCCCCTTGACAACCGCATTTCTTTCAGGGATGGGCCACCCCGCGTTCACCACCATTTCGAAAGATTCTCACTTGACGGGCAACAGATTTTCATAGAAGTGGCACCCGGCGCATGGTTAGGCCACTTTGGTATCGCTAAAGGTGCGTAGTGAAGAAAGTCAGGGCGCTGGCTTTCGAATCTGCGTGGGCCTTGGTGTTTGCGGCGTCGGTGCCGATGAAGCCGTGAGCTGCCCCCGACTCGCCCTTCCCCCAGTAGGTTTTCCGATCTACCGTGGCCCCCTCATTCTTGAGCATTTCCTCAATGATGGGGGCGGTCTCGGGCGGCACGAGCTTATCTGCGGTGCCATTGTGAAGCTGCGCTTGCAGCGCGAGGCGCCCCCCTCGAGGGCGCAATCCCGGAAACGGCGCATAGAAGGCGACGAGTACCTTGGCCATCTCTCGGATATCCAGGCAGAGATGCCCGCCCAGTGAAAACCCAAGCAAGCCGATGCGCGCCGGGTCGATGCCATGGAGGGTTTTCACATGGGCCACGGCATCGGCAAGCGCCGCCGCCCACGCCGTCCGGCCTGCGAGGAGCTGCTTCGTGGGGTCCGCTGCGATTCCTTCCGGCGTGGCGCCGTTTTTCTCGAAGTAGTTTGGGGTCAGGGTCGCGAAACCGAGGCGAGCGAGTTCGTCGGCGTAGTCGAGAATCATCGTTCGCCAAGGTCCGGTCAGGTGGTCGGTCATGCCTTCGGATCCGTGCGCGAGGATGACAATGCCGACGTTGGACGCTCCGGTTGGCGGGTTTAACTCGGCGCTGATCATCTTTCCGTTTTTGCCGCTGGGGTAATCAATTGTTTTAGACATCTTCTTTTCCTTGGGTTGGCGCGCCTTCAAAAAGGCGAACGGGGTTGGACTGACATGGGTTGGACTAGTAGCCTAACGTCCAGGTTAAGCCACACGGACAAGCGGTGCGATGAACGACAGACGATCATTTTGGGATCGGCATCGCACGCCGAAAACCCGCCGCTTGTTCGTGTCGACTTGAACCGCTTGTTGGGCGGCATTTGTGTTGGATTTGAAAGTGTCAGGTGGAAACAACGCCTCCGGGCACCTTTGTTTGCTCTTATTTCAGGGGCTCGAGAACGAAGAATCCTGTCGTGTAGATCGGCTGCGGGACGGGGGCGATGTCCCCACTCGTCTGCACGATGGACCCACGGACGACAAGCGGGTTGTCCTTCCCCACCTCCTGTCCGAGCTTGGCCGGGACGAGCCACCCTCGCAACTCGTTCGTGAATTGCTTGTCCCCGGGCAACATCATGACTGCGGAGATGGAAACTGTTGCGGGGCTGCCAGCCGCGATTTGGATCTTGAGAGCGAGCTTGAGTGGCGGTCTCGGCGACGGCATCGCGAGTTCCAACGTGCCGGTGGTCCCTCCCTCGTCGATGGTCACCACGCCAGGCGGCGACCAGTGAACGAACCTCGGGCTGTACGGGTCGGCGGCAACGAAGCCGGGATCGGGGCGGTAGCTCTGGTATTTCCACTTCCCCTCGAACTTCACCGCAGCCTTGTTGCCCTGTTCCTCTGCCCCCAGCGCGGCACCGCTCGCGAACACGCCGACCAGTCCGGCCACTGCAGCTCCCCTGATCACATCACGACGAGTCACGTTGTCCATTTGCCCATTCCTCAGCCCGAGTGAGAGTCGCTTGGCAAAGCTTCGAGCTACAGCCTGCTGCTTTTGGCGCTCAACCGTCTTATTGAGTAGCGTGCCGCCTCACACTGGTGAGGCACTGGAAACCGCTCATAGCGGACTGGCGTTCAATATGTCATCAAATCGCGGAGTGTCAACAAAATTCCGTTGAAGAGGTTGTAAATGTCGGTCGCGTGTTCGGCAGCGTGCAGCCTAACTCCAATTGCACTGCGTGCAGCCTATCACGATATCCTTGTAGAGGGCGGCGACAAGAATGGCGGGGTGGCCCAGTGCCTGCTTTGACGGTCTGGGTTGCAGTGCAACAAGAGGTCTCGGCGGACTCACGTCTGCCTCTCGCTGGCACGTTGAGCAATTTCGACGGCTCATGAATCGCCGCGTCAAACTTCCGAAGTCTTCGGAGACTTCGGAAGTTTTCACGGAGCGATCAGTACTCGTTCCCCTTGGCCTCGTCACTGCCTGCGGAGAGCGTGGTGGCGGTCGACTTCACGGACTGGCGGATCACGCGGTTGTCGCGTTCGGCGATGAGTTTCGCGAGGGTAGCTTCGGTGGTCATGAAGCCGAGGTCGCCTTCGATGCGGTCGCGGACCGAGACGCCGCCCTGGTCCTTGTCCTTGCCGCCGATGACGAGCATGTAGGGGATCAGATCGAGTTGGGCGTCGCGGATTTTCTTCTTGACGTTGGCGCTTTGCATGTCGATCCTCGCGCGGAACCCGGCGGCTCGCAGCTTGGTGAGGATCTCCTGGCAGTACGGCAGGATGTCATCGTTCAGGCCGAGAATCCGCACCTGCTCCGGGGCGATCCACAGCGGGAAGGCAGCTGCGAAGTGCTCGATGAGCATGCCGCAGAAGCGTTCCATCGAGCCGAACGGGGCGCGGTGGATCATGACGGGGCGGTGGGTGGTGTTGTCGGCTCCGGTGTATTCGAGTTGGAACCGCTCGGGCAGGTTGTAGTCGAG
>JAYTCW010000032.1:0-1858 GCA_043736295.1 Planctomycetota bacterium
AGGAGTGGCCCTCACGACCGGCAAGCATGTGATCGAACTGAAGAAGGCGTCCACCAAGGAAGGATCGGCCAGCCCGCTCTACTACAACGCCTACCTGACCAACTTCACCCTCGAAGAGCAGATCTCAGCTGCTGGCCTGGAAGTGAAGGTGAACCGCAAGTTCTACAAGCTGACGCAGCGGAAGGACGCGACCGCGACGGTGCAGGGAGCCCGCGGCCAGTCGATCGATCAGAAGGTGCTCAAGTACGACCGCACCGAACTGGCCAACCTGTCCGAGGTGCAGAGCGGCGATCTGCTCGAAGTCGAACTGGAGATCGACTCGAAGAACAACTATGAGTACATCCTGTTCGAAGATCTCAAGGCGGCGGGGACCGAGCCGGTCGACGTGCGTAGCGGCTACCTCACCAGTGCCTTCGGGGCCTATGTCGAGTTCCGCGACGAGCGAGTCTGCTTCTTTGTCAGGCAGCTCACTCGCGGAAAGCACAGCGTCAGCTACCGCGTCCGCGCCGAGATCCCTGGTCACTTCAGCGCTCTCCCCACCAGGGCGAGTGCAATGTACGCCCCGGAGATCAAGGCCAACTCGGACGAGATGAAGCTCAAGATTCGCGACATGGATTGAACGTGCTTGTACTGGCGTCATCAAGAAGCCCAGTGGTTGCCAGTGTGCGCATTCCAAACGTCGGTGAACTGACCCCAAAGGGGTCTCGTCGCGTAGCCCAGGGTTGCCCGCAAGGCGGGTAACCTTGGGTTTGCTTTTTCGCGTGATTCAACCCCAACGGGGTTGCGTCAGGCGTCGGACGCAACCCCGTTGGGATTGATGGGATTACCCGGTCCGTTAACCCAGGGTCATCCGCTGCGCGGCCGACCCTGGGCTACGAGGCGAGACCCCGTTGGGGTCGAAGGCCTGGCGAGTACACGATTCACCGACGTTTGGGATGCTGACTCGTGTGTCCATCACTGGGCTTTTTTCGCGCTTACCATTCATTCGTACGCTACGATAAGATGCTTCCGCGTTCGCCGTTTGCACTCGCCCGCGTTGTCTGGAACAGTGGCTGATGTCTGGTCTGCCTCCCGATCCTGGTGCCTCCAAAGCGGCGGCGAAGGCTGCCGCCAAAGTGGCTCGCCAGCAAGCGATTGAGGAACTCCGGAAACAGGCTGAAGTCCGAGCCGAACTCCGCCAGCAACTCCTCGATGGCCCGCGTCAAGACATCCGCCACAGCTTGCCGGGACTGGGGATCAGCCTGCTGGTGCATCTGGTGATTATTGTGGTGCTGGGTTTCACGGTACTGCGGATCGACCGTCCCCCTGCGGTCGAGGTCGTGGATGCCTGGCTCGGCCCGGAATCGGCTGTGGTCTCAACCGACTCTGCACCGCCTGTCGATGTCGTGGTTCCCTCGATTGCGGATGAGATGCGGGCCGCTACTCGCGCGGCTGCGAAGAATCAGGTCGTCGCTGCTCCCGACGAAAACGCTAAGCCGATGGTCAGCCCGGTCAGCGTCGAGGGAGCCCTCGGGGGGCGCGGTACTGGCGGCGGGACACTGAACGGCAATGGTCAAGGCACCGGCCCCGCAGCCACCTCTCCCAACGGCGGTGGCCCGCGAGACCCCGCGCGGGATGGTCTTGATCGGGCTCTCTCCTGGATCGTGCGGCAGCAGCAACCCGATGGCCACTGGAGCATGACCGGCCCCTACTCCGAGGGGGCCGAAAGCCGCGAGGCTGACACCGACACCGGGGCCACAGCGCTCTCATTACTCGCACTCCTCGGAGATGGCCATACCCCGAACGCGGGCAAGCACCAAGCCGCCGTCGACAAGGGAATTCGCTGGCTGATCGGGCATCAAAAGCCGAGCGGCGATCT
>JAYTCW010000033.1:0-9269 GCA_043736295.1 Planctomycetota bacterium
GGCGCTAGCCGCCGCTTCTTTTCACGTACGGTGAGGGGAACCGGCGGCTAGCGCCGGGCCGCTCACTCGGCGCTGGGAGCGAGTGACAGCACGATCGACTCGGCCTGCCGGAGCCAGTGGCGGATCTTCTCGGGGTCGGAGAGATCAAGGTCGCTCTGGGGGATCACGCTGCCGATCTTTTGGGCCAGTGGGGTCAGTTCTTTGGCCAGGACGCCGAGTTCCGCGTTGTCGGCCTGGTGCCAGCGGTCGAAGTCGCGGAGCAGTTCGCCGAACAGATCCTGCCCGGCGCGGAGAGCTTCGACATCGACAGGCGGGGCGGTTTCCAGTTCGACCTTCTCGATCCACAGGTCGTCCCACTGGTTAGCGACATTGCGGATCTCGCCGAGAATCTCGATGCGGCCTTGCGGCTGCTCGACCTCGCGATGGAACTCGCAGCGTCCGGTCAGCGTCAGCCGCACCGCGCTGAACCGACCCGGCGACTGCTGACGACATTGTTCGAGTTGCGAGTGGACCGCCTCCAGCATCTCCGGTCGCTGAGCTGAGGTCGGGAGATCGAGCGTCACCGACTGCCAGCGCAGGACATCGGTCTCGCGAAACTCCGGACGACAGGTGTGCCCCTCGACCGACACCAACAGGCACCCCTTGGCCCCTGGTTCGCGGATGTGCCGACCCTGAGTGCATCCGGGATAGACGATGCACGGCGACGGATGCACGATACGATGGGCATGGATGTGCCCGAGGGCCCAGTAGTCGTACCGCTTGCTGATGAGGACTTCCGGCGTCGTCGGGGCATAGGCGTCGTGCTGGGCATCTCCCATGAGACTCGTATGCAGCAGACCGATGTTGACGCGACTCGGATCGGCGGGTGGGTAGTTCTGGGCGAGGTCGATGGAACACTCGCGCGCGGCGAACCCCTGCCCATGCAACGCCGCTCCCGTGCGTTCGTCGAAAATCGTAATCGGACGGTCGGTGGGGAACTCGAACACATTGCGGGGCCACGTGATCTTCAGCGCGGCCTCGGACATGGAGTCGTGGTTGCCGCGAATCAGGTAGACCTTGATCCCCTGCTTCTCCAGCCGACGAAACTGATTGGCCGTCCACAAGCCGGTCTGGATGTCGGTCCACTTGCCATCGAACAGATCGCCCGCGATCACCACGAACGCCACTTGCTCCGTGATGGCCAACTCAATCAGGTTCTCCAGCGCCCTCCGCGTGGAGTCCCGAATCTGTTGCATCGGTGCCCCCTCGTACTGCTCCAGCCCTTTGAGCGGACAGTCGAGGTGTAGGTCGGCGGCGTGAAGAAAGCGAAAGGAGTTCATGGGCCGAACTCTACCGTCTCGACCCGTCCCGTCGCGAGCATGACCAGCCGCGTGGCGATCCGCTCGGGGGTCAGCTTGTACATCAGCGCGATGGCCCGCGCGTAGGACCGCAGCTGATCGCGGTAGGCGGCCACCTTGTCTCGCACAGCTGTCTCCTCATCACCGATGAGGGCATCGGTCTTGAAGTCGATGATGTCGGCTGCCACGACTTGCCCGTTGCGCCGGATGAGGACCAGCCGGTCGATGCTGCCCGAGATCGTGCGACCGGCATCGATCACGTTGAGTCGTCGCTCCTGATGGAGGTCGAGTTCGCAATTCCCCGCCGCGAGTTCGGCTGCCAGCGGGAGGGCGAAGCTCCCGCTGAGCCGCGAGCCAGGAACAATGCCCTCGCCACGTCGCGGCTCGGCAGGAGCCTCGCCCTCCCGATCGGATATCCGTTCAGGACCGCCCATGGGCGAATGCCCCCGCTGATAGCTGCGGCGGGAGAGCAACGCCGCGATGTCGGGTCGCTGGAGCATCGCTTGGAACTCCAACAGCCAGCGCTCCGTGTCGAGGTCCTGCCCGCGCATGACCTCCGCGATCTGTCTTAGCTCATCGTCCGGCGGCACTCCGTCATCGAGCCACGTCACCCGTTCGAGCCAGGCATGGAACAACGTGCCGCGATCGACCCCGACCGTCTCTCCCAGTGGCAGAACGCTGGCGAGTTTGACCGGCGTGGCCTTGTCGGCGAGCTGCGAGGGGATGATCCGCTCCAGGCCCCGGCGGCGACCTCCGGTGAGTTCGGCGAACTCAACGTGGACGAATGAGGTCTCTCGCTGCGACGTGTCGACGAGCCGTTGCAGAGACGGGCACTGCTCGAACCAGAGCGGATCGCCCGTCTCATACAGCGTGGCTCCCGGTGTCACCGCCTGGCCCCCGCCGAGTCCCACCATCAACAGTCCCGCCAGTGTCTTAGGGATCGTCTGGCTCTCCTTGGCCGGAAGGATCATGTGCAGCGCATGCACTGCTCGCGTCATCGCCACATACAGCACGCACAGGTTCCCGGTCAGGTCGGTGGCCTGCGTTTGCTCATACGCGACCTGCAACTCCGGCGGCAGAATGTCCTTGAGTTCCTTGGACCGATAGACCAGCACGCAGTCCGGCGGGGCAGCTTCGGCGGGCTTGGAGGTCAGATACTTCGGCGGCTGCACCAGCTGGGTATCGAGGTCAGCCAGGAACACGATGTCGAACTGCAACCCCTTCGACTTGTGGACGGTCATCAACTGAATCCGCGCCGGGGTCGGGTTCTCGACCTTGCGAGATTCCACCAAGTGGATGAAGTCGCGCGGGCGGGTGGTCGCCGGATACCCCTCGGCCAGTTCGATCAACTGCTTGAGCCGGGACTGATCGTGCTGGGTGGCGATCGCTCCCAGTTGCAGCACCCAGCGCTGCAGCGTGGCCATGTACCCGTCACTGAGCAACCGGTTGCGGAGGTGTTCCGACACGGCCACAGCAGCGGCATCGTCGTCCCAGCGCCCGAGTTGGTGAATCTCTGCCAGCGGGGAGGTTGCGACATGAAAGCGGGCCACGCGGTCGCCGGGATGATCGGCAATCTTCAGCAACGACAGCAGCAGTTGCACAGCTGCCGAGTCGGTGATGAGCGTGCCGCCCTCCTCACTGAACTCCAACCCCCGAGCCCGCAGCTTGTTGCCGAGTAACCGGATCGCAGCGTTGCCTCGGAACAGAACACCCATTGTGGCCGAGGGGGCGTGCTGCGCATACTCCTCAATGCGATCGGCTGTGAGGTCGAGGACCAAGTCGGAGAGATCGGCCTTCGAGGGTCTCGGGGGCTTGGCGTTGTTCGCGATCGGTTCCAGCTGCGGTGGCTCATCGGCCACCTCCAACCGGACATACCCCGGCAGTCCTGTCAGGGCGGTGTCGTGCTTCGGAAATGCTTCGCACCACTGGGAGATGACCACTGAGAGGGAGTCGAAAACGGAGGTGCCTTGCAGTGAGGTGAACGCCGCGTTGACTGCCTTGATGACCGCCGGTGCAGAGCGTCGGCTTTCATCGAGTGATCTCGACTCAAGGATCGGGAACTCAGATCTGATCGTGTCGAAGATCGCCGCCTCGCCCCCGCGCCAGCCGTAGATCGCCTGCTTGCGGTCGCCGACGCAGAAGAACGATTTGCCCGGCTCTGAGGTCGTCGACTCGGCAATCGGCCGCAGGATTTGCCACTGATCCAGTGAGGTATCCTGGAACTCATCCAGCAGCAGATGGTCCATGTTCGCATCCAGCCGGAACGCCACGCTGTTGACGGCGTGCTCCCCCAACCTCGCAGCCAGCGTTCGCGAGATGTCGCCGAAATCGAGGACTCGCTCCTCGGTCTTGAGGCGGCTCAACTCGGTGTACACGCGATGCAACGTCTCCCACGTCCCGCGCGTCTGGCTGGCCCAGACCTTGTAGAACAGGGCCTTCGCATGGTGAATCAGTGGGGCATAGGCATCCAGCAGTTCGGTGGGGAGTTCCTTCTTGTAGTACGTCGTCTCCCCCTGCACGAGCCGCAGCGGCAAGCCATCGGAGAGGAAGCTGTCCCAGTCGTCTTCGCGGAGTTGGCGGCGATTCTTATCGAGGGCATTCATGATCCGCTTGTCGTCGAACCGCAGGCTCTCGAAGACCGCTATCGCTCCGTGGAGTTCGAGGTCATTGAGCAGCGGTAGATCGGGCAGCCGGTTCCAGTCGGCCTCTTGCGTGATGAGGTACGGAGCGGCGAAGTTCCTCACCGTCTCGCGAATCAGGTCGTGAACGCGGCGGGTGTTCTCGCCTTTACTCAGCAGGTGCATCAGCCGCCTCGCGTCCACGCGACCGGCCTTCCGCAGAACCGCTTCGATGGCCCGGTCGGTCAGGCGATCCGCCTCGACCTCTTCGATCATCCGCCACCCCGGCGGGAACCCGAGTTCAAACGTATGGCTCGACGCCAGCTTCGAGAACAGCGCATCCAGCGTGCTGATCTGCACGCGGTGCAACTGCTTGGTGACTCGTTGGAGGAGCGTGATGCACTCGTCGCGAGTGATGGGCGGCTGGCCGATGAACGGCTGGAGCTTGGTGAGTTCGGCCTCATCGAGGATGGCTCGCGCAAGCCGTACCAGAATGCGGTCGAGGATTTCGCCCGCGGCCTTGCGGGTGAACGTCGAGGCCAGAATGCGATCGCAACTTCCTTCGCGAAGGAGCGTGAGATAACGGTTGGTGAGTTGGAACGTCTTGCCCGTTCCCGCAGAGGCGAGGATGACCACATGCGGGTCGGCGAGGGCCACGACCGCCGTAGCAGAAGTCGTCAGACTTCTGCCGTCCGCCTCGGCTTCCGCCTCCAGACTGACGGCGGAATTCTTACGAATTCCGCTACGTTCGACCGTTCCGTCCCCCTGCATGTCTTCAAACAGAATCTCATCGTCGGGAGTCATACGATCACCTCCCGGTCCAGCACGCCGTCCTGGCAGATCGGGCCAAACTCCGATTGAGAGATCGGGGGACGGTCGAGGATCTGCCAGAACTCGCGGTTGAGAATGCGACCTGCGGTCAATCTCGCGACCGCCTCCGCCTCGCGCAGTTCCTCCTCCGACCAATCGGCCAGCAAGCACTCCAGTCGGTCGTTATCGCGAGGGATCGAGATGTACCCGAGTTGGACATCGCCGGTGACGCCGTGCGGCTCGGCGAGTAGTCGGTACAGCGGCAACTGCAAGTCGACCCATTGGCCCCTCGCGAAGTGGACCTCGCGCGGGGCTCGGCGCTGCTCGCCGGTTTTGTAGTCAAGGATGGCCCATGTGTGATCGCCGCGATGCCGATCGATGCGGTCGATCTGCCCATGAATCTGCACCGTACGTTCGTCGCCCAGTGCCAGCGTCACCTCGCCGCCCTTCTCGGTGAAGATGATCTCCCAACCATCGAGAGCCCGCTTCGCCTGCCAGGCTGCAAACGCTTTGAGACGGTCGCGGGCTTGCTCAATCTGGATCTGCACGGGGAACAGCGGGTCGCCGCCGTACATCAGATCGGCGGAGATGTCGAGCTGTTGATCGAGGTAACGGGCGATGGCCGCTTCGTCCTTCGAGTGCTTCCAGTCGCTGCGCCCGAACCCCTTGAGGACGCTGTGCAGCAGGTTGCCGAAGTCGCGGGCGTCGAGTTCCTCGACATCATCATCCAGCGTTCGCAGCTTGAGGACATGCCCGAGGTAGAAGCGGTACGGCGAGGCGAGGTAGGACGAGAAGCCGGTGACGGGGATGGCTCCGTCGAACGACCGCTCGGGGTCGGGGCGAGAGACGGTGAGCCGAGACCCCGTAGCAGAAGTCGTCAGACTTCTGCCGTCCTCTACCGAATCTGAAGCCTCCAGACTGACGGCAGAATTCTTACGAATTCTGCTACTTTCGGGGGCCTCCCCGTAGAAGGTCTGAATCCTTCTGGCCACCGTCTCGGCATCGGCTGCGAACCACAACCGGCTCGGCCGGAGCGCATCCCCGCGCGGGTCGGACCTTCCGGCGATCAGTGTCACGCGCCGCCGCGAGTGCAGGATCGCGGTCAGCGCATACACATCGCGAGCAAGACGTCGCGTGTTGTCGGTCATTCCCAGTTGAGACCGCAACGAGTTCGGCAGGAACAGGTCGGAGTTCAGCGACGACGGCACACCCCCCTCGTTGAACCCGGCGACGATCAACTCCTGCGCATCGTCCAGCGGGAGTTCCAACCAGCCGAGGAGTTCTAGGGCCTCGTCGTGCTGCGACGGAGGGATTAGTTGGCGGTCGAGTTGCTCTAGAGTGAGCCGCAGAGCCTGTGCCGCATTGACCGACGGGGCCAGTGACTCGGGCAGGTTCTGAAGGGCACGCAGGGCTGTAACGAACCGTTCACAGGCATCCAGCGCTGCGACATCGGCAGCCACCTCGCGATTGAACTCGCGGTGGGCATACAGATTCAGCAGCCACTCGATCAGCGGCTCGGCCCACTCCCCGGCCATCCGTGCCGGTTCGAGCAACGGGGCGATCAACGTCTCGATCAACTCATACGCCTGGCGACACGGCTCCGAGCGTTCCGGCAACCCCAGCCAATGACCCAGCGACGCCGGGAAGTGCTCGCGGATGTACTTGTCGAGCGCGATCACCCACGCGGGGTCGGCCCCTTGCTGAGCGAGCCACGCCGACACATCGGGATGCCGGACGAGGGCGGCAAACGGATGGGTCTGCCGCGTCTCCAAATACTCGACCAGCCCGCGCAGCAGGTGAGCCAGTGGTGAATCGCGGAACATCTGACCAGCGACCCACCGCGTGCTGACTCCCGATTGTGACAGCACCCGCTGGGTCGTCGGGACGAGGGTGTCATCGGCCAGCCCGATGGTGATCTCGTCGACGCGGAGCCTGCCGTTCAAAGCGGCCAGATGAGTCGCGATGGCCTGGGCTTGGTCGGCGGGCTTCTCGGCCAGAACCATCTGTTCGGGGAGTAACTCAATCGGTCGGTCGACCCAGTGCTTCGGCTCCAGACACCCATGCGGGTCGAAGTGCCACTTGAGGTCCGGCGGGGCATGGATATACACCGTGACTTGCTCCGCCACTTGATCGAGCATCTCGCGGAGCGTCTGGTTCATGTCGACCGTGCCGACCAGTACGATCTGCTTCCGGGTCTGGCACTCGCGCTGCTCGATGGCCACGAGTCGAGCGGTCTGCTGGTCCCAAAGCTCAAGGCCATCCAGGATGCGCAGATACTCCGCCTGAATCTCGCTCAGGGCCTGCCACCGCCGAGTCTCGGTGAACTCCGGTTGGGAGGCCATCTTCGTCAACACATCCGAAAACCGCAGCCGATCCGCTGCCAATTCGCGATGCAGCTTGGCCAGCATCTCGCCAATGTGGAGCCAGGCATCGACACTCTTCTCTTCGGGCGGGTGCGGGATGACCTCGCGCACCAGATCATGCGGCAGGTTCCGCAAGGCCAGCTTCCACGCCAGCCGCTGCGTCAACTCATCCGCAAACGGCTTCTGCGGTCGGTAGAGCTTTTCGGGCAGGTCACCGACGGTGATGACCTCTGGCGGGACGTTGCGGTTCTGCGTCCGCCCGGCGAGTAGCTCCAGAAACCGCCGTGCCGCCCGGTGGCCGGGAAACACGACCGTCATCTGCGACAGATCGCAAAACCCCATCACCTGCATCTTCGCGACCAGATCCGCGACGACCGCGACGAGCGCGGGTTGTTGCCAGTCGATAAAGCGGCGGGTGATGGGCATGTTGAGTCGGGAGTCGGGGGGCTGGAGTCGGGAGCCAGACAGAATGATAACGAGCGGAGGGGCAAGCCGGTGGCTGGCTCGTGGGATAGGTTTCCAGCCAGTGTGTATCTTAAACGTCGGTGCCCCGACCCCGAAGGGGTCACGCCCCGTAGCCCAGGGTTGCCCGCGCAGCGGGAAACCCTGGGTTGGCGATCGATTACGCGAGTTCCAACCCCAACGGGGTTGCGTCCTACCGCTGATGCAACCCCGTTGGGGTCAAAGACGCGATGTCCCAGACATCGCGTTGGATGTCTGGGTGACGCAGGAACAGGGGGGATTGAAAGGTGAGCCGGTCCTCCATATCCTCTTGCTGTTGCACAACCCAGCGGAGGGCAATAACCATGAACCCAGACCAAGCAATCATGGATATGAAGGTTCATTTGGAGGCTCTTTACCCCGATTTGCAACGTCTTGGTAGTGACCGAGCAACATTTTTATGCGTCACTAAAGCGTTGCGTGCAGTGGATATTTCCGTTGCGGAAAACGACACAGGTTGGTTCGTCGAGCTTTGGCAGAAAGGAGATACAGGGGACGAAGAGCTAAGCGATGAAGGGGTTTTCGAATTGCGGGAAGAGGCGATCAAGCGGATTTGTAGCTGGCTTAATGGATAATCTGTCGGGGCCACCCCACCCCACCTCACCCGGCGGGAGTCTGTCGGCGTGCGGCCCTCACCTCCGGCTCCTCTCGAAGAGATCCCATTCCGTTTCAAGCGGAGTGAGTATACTTACATCATGTCCGGTCCGCAGTCTGCGGAGCGAATCTACGTCTCACAGAGTCGAGAGTGTCAGAGAGTCAACATGATCCAGGTGGCGATGACCGTCGAACAGTTCCTCGACCAGCGGGGCGAGATGCCAGAAGGCGGGCAGTGGGCCGAACTACATGCCGGGGTGCCAGTGTTTCTGGAGCCGCCGGATGTCGACCACGGAACGGTGGTGCTGAATCTGTCCAAGGCCCTCGCCACTTATTTTCATCAGGTCGATGCGGGGTACGCCTGTTTCGATCTGGGGCTGCATGTGGCTCGTCAGCCGGACACGGTGTACTTCCCGGCGGTGAGTCTGTTTCTGACCGGGCTGCGATTTGCAGAGTCGGACAATGCGGTAACCGAGACGGTTCCAGCACTCGCCATCGAAATCCTCTCCACCCCGGATCGTAAGCAGGGCCTGGAACTGCGGCTGGCTCAGTTGCTGCACTGGGGAGTGCCGACGGTCTGGACGATCGATCTCAAGTCGAAGACCGTGCAAATCTGGGATCGTAAGGGTGAGCGGTTACTGCGGTCGGACGAGATCATCGAGACTGTCCCGGCGCTCCCGGGATTTCGCGTACCGGTGATCGAGTTGTTTACCGTGCCGGAGTGGGCGAAGTGAGGAGGAGAACAAATACATTCCAAGACAGCCATGACTCTCTTCAGGAAGTGACGATCTCAAGCAGACTGGAGACAACACCAAGTGGATCAGATCAGAAAACAAGCGAGAGTAGAATTTGAAGACTGCAAGTTTGACAATCCGTGATTGCGATGGCAAAATCACATGAGTTATTGGTTTGTGCATGCCCCCCACATGTTGAAAAGGATGAAGATGAACCGTCCTGTCTCCTGTCTCCTGTCTCCTGTCTCCTGTCTCCTGTCTCCTGTCTCCTGTCTCCTGTCTCCTGTCTCCTGTCTCCTGTCTCCTGTCTCC
>JAYTCW010000034.1:0-8703 GCA_043736295.1 Planctomycetota bacterium
GAGCACCATGACGATTGCGAAAATCATCGGCGGTTCATCCCGAAATATCGTTACGGTACAGGTATTTCGCCAGGATTGTGCCAGCCAGAGAGCAGCAGACGGCAAGGCTGCGACAGCATTTGCGCAGCGGGGTTGAGCGCCGCCGCACGTCGCCATCGAGGCCGATCGAGCCGGCTTGATACCGGTCCCGGTACGGCGATTTCATTACCATATGATGGGATCGAACCTCCGCCTGGAGCGTTAGAATATGCTCCAATTCAAGAGGTGTATCCATGAAAAGCAATGAACATGATATCGACACACTGAACGACCTGATCGAGACGGTCATCGATAGTGCCGATGGTTACCAGCACGCGATCAAGGAAACCGAAACCTCGCGTTTCAGTGAAATCTTTGCCCGCCGCGGTGCCGAGCGTCAGATGTTGACGGAACAGTTGCAGTCGCAGGTTCGTACGCTGGGCGGCTCCCCGGAAGACGACGGCACGCTGCTGGCATCGGCGCACCGGATGTTCCTGAACCTTCGCCATGCTGTCGCCGGTGGTGACAATGCCGTGATCGACGAAGTCGAAGACACCTCCACGGTCAGAGATTCGGAGACCGCAACCCTCAGTTCGATCCGCGACGGATCGTACCCGGTCCCCTCGAAATGTCTCCTGGCTGCTTCTGAAGCCTCTCCGACAAGATCGATAAGTCGCTCTCGCCGTCGCCGGGTCGGGATCGGCTGGGCGTACGCCCGCATGTCATCCAAGAACTGCTCCAGGTCAGCCAATCGGGTGACAATCGCGTCCGAATGCTGATTTAGCAACTTGCGACTGGGAGCAGTCGACTTAGCCAATGATTTGAGTTCATCAGCATAGTGCTTGATCGGAGTGAGCAAGCCCCGCATGTTGTGAACGGTTCCGCCGACCAACAGATCGAAGTGCTTCTCGACGATCCGCCTGGCCTTACGAGTCGGCAACGCCCCATAGAGCTTCTCCATCGCGACGTATTCGGTTGCCAAGGCTCCCGGGCGTTCCGCCTTGGCGAGTGCGTTCTTCTCGCCACGGCGTTTACGATCGAGGGCCCGTTCAGCATCTCGTCGGACATAGGAGTTTCCGTCCGTACTGAAAGCGACTGTGAGCTGACTGAAACTCGGTTCAGGCAGCCAAGCCAGTGTAGCTGCCGCCCGGCGACGAACCTGCCACTTCGAGTCTTGGGCCAATAGTTCGATCACTATCAGGAGGTCTGGCGTCGGAGCGCCGACTGGCCGCCAGTCCAGCGGAAGGATGGCCTCCCGCTCGGGCCAGGGGATGGATTCACGGTTGCATTCCAGGTATCCCCGGATCGCAGCCCAATCTCGGTCGTCGGGTGAGAGATCAACGTTTTCCATAGCGTTCTCCCCGCTTCTGGAATGCCTCGGCTCCCCCTTCGAGCAACGTCACGATCTCTTCCTTGCAACGGTCGACGTTCCCCTCTTTGATCAGACGTGATCGCTCCCCATCCGAATCCAGCACGACGATCTGATCCGCGTCACCCAACACCGGGATGTTGGGGTTGTGAGTGACAAGAATGAGCTGCCGCTGTTGCTTCACTCGCCGCAGACTCTTGACGACGTTCTCGAAGATGAACCGGTTGTCGAGGTTGTCTTCGGGCTGATCGATGATCAGTGGGTTGTCGCTGTCGAGGAGCAGAATCGGCAGGATCGCCGTGCATTTTTGGCCCGTGGAGAGTGACGATGTGTCCTTGTAGCAGTCGCCATCTTTGAGCTCGATCAGCGGTTCATCGCCCAGTTCGACTGCTTCCAGGCTAAACAGGAATTCCGGGTCGAACAGACCAAGCACAACTTTTCCCGCCTGTTCGCTCGACAGTTCGGAACGGTCAATCAGCGAATCGGTGTCCCGGTTGCGAATTACCTGAGCCAGTTCCGGCGGCGTGAGTGATGTTGCGACTTTCTGAGCCACGAGCGATTGCTTGACCCCACTTCCCTTCAGACGTGACTCCAGCGTTGCTCGGTACTGGTCCGTATTTCCGTACTGATGGATCGTGACTCGAATCGTGGGCGACAGGGCTTCGTTGATTCGCGAGGCGACCTGACGGCGAATTGCGAATCGTTCATCCCGGACCTCCGAAAGTTGGTCCAGCAGTTTGACCCGCTCATTTCGCAGCGCATTGATTCCGCGCTGCAGGTCTTCGGATCGCAGGTTTCGGGCCAATAGATGGTTTCGCTGTTTCTCCAGTGCCGATCGCTCGACCGCCTGCTGCTGTGCTTGCTGGTGCTTCTCGATCGTCGTCCGAAACACCAGTTCTTGTTGACGGTGGCGCTGCGCCAACTGCTCAGATAGTTGGGTGAGATCACCGTTCAACGATGCGAGACGATCCACCGCCTGCAGCAGCAGTCGATCAACGTCGCCGCTACAGGCACTCCAATGCCGACTGACTTCCTGCAGCACATCCCCATTGGAGCCTTGAGCAGTCTCGGCATCGAACAGACTACCAGACCGTCCTTGCAACCCACCTTGCAGCTGTCTTAGTGATTGGACTAGTTGCCCGATCGATTCTCTGCCCCGCTGAAGCGAACGAGTTTCCCGGTCGCGAAGCCCCTTGAGACGATGGGCTTCATTGACCTCGTCCGTCGCGCCACCAGCGGGGCCAGCAAAGCCCTTCAACTTCTGTTCCACAGTCGCAAGCCCGGCGAGTTCATCGTAGATCGCCCCGACTTCCTGTTCGAGTGGGATGATCTGATGAGCATTGGCTGCCAGCATCGAGACAATGTGCTTCTCTCGTGATGACACCTGCTGTATGGCATGGGATGCAAAGCTGTCGACCAGATCGAGTTGAAACAGTGGCCGATCAGCAATCGACTCGACGGCGTTCTGGCCGAAGACATCCGCTCGGAACACTCCCGCCTTGAGGTTGACCGTTGCCGCCACACCATCTGCATCGACAACGATCGGTTCCTCGCCGTACGAACGAGTCACCTTGTAGGCCGTTCCATCCTTCACCCGGATGCCAACCTCAATTCGCCCGCCATTCAGGTTTCGCTTCATCAGCGTTTCCACACGCTTGCGTTCCTGCGGTGCATGGTCCGAATTCGGAAGCGTGTCGAGGGCATAGGCAATGCACTCAATGACCGTCGTCTTGCCCGTGCCCCGAGCCCCAATGATCGTGTTCAACCCGTTGCCAAAACTGACCCGAAGACCGTCGAGAAATCCTCCGATCACCGAGAGATACTCAATCCGCTGTACGACCGTATTCCCTGTCACGAGATGCTCCAGAAATCATCTCTGAAGCAGACTCAGCGCGCACGACTCAAGTCAGGTGCAATTTTGAAGGATCATCGGTCGAACGACCGTGACCAGAACCCGCGTGAGCTGCCTGCCAAGTTGGCTTCAATGTCTGGCATGACAGAGCCAGCAGGCTGGGTTCCACCGCACAACTGCGGCTTGGGTTGCGGGTATGTTTGTACACGTTTTTTGGGGCGTGTCAAGAACTTCGATTCGAAATTTTTGACCTACACTTGCCACGATCTGCTCGACTACAGCATCCCACTTGCGTCAATGTCATATCCACTTCTCATACAACAACATCCGACAACTGTGATGGCGTTTGGTGGGTGATTGTATCGATGTCCTCAAGGTGGTAAGGTTTGCTTCTGATCCGGGCGGGCGAAATTGAGATTGGGAGTTCCAGCAATGGAAAAACTCGACGGCTACCCTCGGATCGCAGAAGCCGCTGGATTTCTCAGCGTCTCACCGAACGCGATGGATTTGGCCTTGCTCGATGACCAGCTGGAACGATCCTCAAGATGGCTACAACGAAGAACTGGTTGGCGATCGCCGAGTCGAGCTTTCCGTGGGAACGAGAAGCTCTCGACTTCGTGCGCGCCCAGTTTCCTCCACATGAGCCATATCGGGCTTGGTCCAATTTTGAGTTCATCGCGGACGACGGCAGCGTCAACGAAGTCGACTTGCTTGTCTTCACGCCACAAGGCTTCTTCCTCATTGAAATCAAGAGCAGGCCTGGTCGCCTTCGGGGTGACGCCGGAACCTGGACTTGGGAAACAGATGGCAAGCTGGCGACGGTCGACAATCCGTATCAGCTAGCTAACTTCAAAGCCAAGAAGTTGCGATCACTGTTGCAGCGGCAGAAGGCCTGCAAGAGTAAAGGACAGGTACCGTTCGTTGAAGCTATCGTGTTCTGTTCCGCCCCCGACCTCCGTTGTGAATTGCAGGAAACTGCGCATTACCACGTTTGTCTGCGTGATCGAGCCGCCGAGGGCGAAAAACCAGCTCGCCCCGGTATTCTGGCGGCGATCAAGCGACGCGAATGCCCTGGCCTCGATCCGTATGCGAAGGGGACGCATGATCGCCCCACGGCGAAAATGGTCGCCCAGGCGATGGAACAAGCAGGCATTCGCCCCTCGCAACGCAGTCGTAAGGTCAGCGATTACGAGCTGGACCACCTGATCAATGAAGGGCCAGGATATCAGGACTGGCAGGCGACACACTCGACGTTGAAGAACGTTCGACGCCGAGTGCGCATTTACAACGTCCGGACTGGCGCGACCATCGAAGAGCGCCAGACGATTGAGCGAGCCGCTCGCCGCGAAGCCGAACTGCTGGAATCGCTCCAGCACCCAGGCATCTTACGCCGGGAAGGCTTCACGGAGCATGAACTCGGCCCCGCACTGATTTTCGAGCACGACCCCAGATCAATTCGGCTCGACCATTTCCTCGCTCAGTCCCACGGACAATTGAGTGTCGACCAGCGGTTGGACCTGCTGCGTCAAATCACGGAAGTGGTTCGATTCGCTCACGAAAAGCGGATCGTGCATCGGGCGCTGTGTCCACAAAGCGTACTCGTCACCACCAACGAAGCCGGACGGAATCAGGTCAAGGTCTTCAATTGGCAGGTGGGATATCGTTCCGAAGGAACCTCGACATCCAATCCCTCCCGAGTGATCACGGCGACTTCGCATATTGATCGCTTGGTGGACGACGCCAGCACCGCGTACATGGCTCCCGAAGCCATTTCTGACGACAACAATGTCGGCGAACATCTCGATGTCTTTTCTCTCGGTGCCATTGCCTACCACATATTCTCCGACAGTCCGCCCGCTGCCAATGGTCTAGAACTGAGCAATAAGCTTCGTGAGACCAAGGGGCTGCAAATCAGTTCGGTGCTGAATGGTGCCAGTGTCAGTCTTCAGGAATTGATCCAGTGGAGTACGCATGCCGATGTGGGCGTCCGGCTCGACACGGTCTCCGACTTTCTGGAGTTGCTGGAAAAGGTTGAAGAAGAAGTCACGACGCCTGAATTGGAGACATTTTCGGATGATCCCACGCGGGCAAAGAAGGACGACCAACTGCCGGGCGGTTTCCGTGTCATTCGTCGCTTGGGCCAAGGCGGATGTTCCGTCGTTCTGCTCGTCGAAAAGGACGGCAAGGAATTCGTTCTCAAAGTCGCCAGCGATCCCGACCACAACTCTCGACTGCGAGATGAGGCTGAGATCCTTGGCAAATTACGGCACAACCATATTGTTGCCGAATGTGGAACCTTGGAGATTGGCGACCGCTTCGCTTTCTTGATGCACCCGGCATTCGCCAATAAAGACGACCGCCGCATCGAGACGTTGCGGGATCGGCTGCGGCACGAGGGGCGACTGCACATCGACCTCTTGCAGCGGTTCGGTGAAGACCTGCTCGATGTTCTCAGGTACCTGGAGGAAGAAGCCGGTATTCCCCATCGCGATATCAAACCGGACAACATCGCCATCGGCCAGATCAAGCGAGGAGACAAGCTGCATCTGGTCCTGTTCGATTTCTCGTTGTCGCGAGCGCCTGCGGAAAACATTCGGGCTGGCACGACCGGGTATCTCGATCCGTTCCTCCCACTGCGGAAGCACAAACGCTGGGATCTGAATGCGGAACGTTATGCCGCCGCCGTGACGCTCTTTGAACTAGCCGCCGGACCGAATAACTTCCCCAAGTGGGGTGACGGAACCAGTGATCCATCGCACCTGGATTGTGAAGCCACTGTCGACGGCGACCTGTTTGAAGCGTCGCTCCGCGACAGCTTGACCGAATTCTTTCAGAAGGCGTTCCGCCGCAATCCCGAGGAACGCTTCGACAATGCCAGCGAGATGCTCGTCGCCTGGCGTGACTGCTTTGTGGGGATCGACGAACCAGCGTCGTTGTCCGATCACCCGGATGAGAACGAAATTCGCCAGCTTCTGGCATCGGCCACGTTCGATACTCAAATCCCCGAACTGGGGCTGGGAACAAGAGCCACCAATGCGCTCGACCGAGCGAACATCCTCACGGTCGAAGATCTGTTAACGGTTCCCATGCGGCAGTTGTTGCGACTACGGGGCGTCGGCAACAAGACCCGGCGCGAGATCGGTGCAGCTGTCAGGATTCTGCGTGATCGTCTCGGGAATCCGCAGAGGAACGAACTCCCGAGTGTCGATGACTCGACACCCGTGGAAGAACCTGTTGAGTCGGGCGAATCGAGTGTCGATCAGCTCTTCGGTCGCATCACGCGCAGCGGTAATCGCGATGGGGACACTGCAAAGGAAGCCTTGCTGGCCCTCCTGGGGCTGGACGCGCGACTGCCCGACTCCTGGCCCAGCCAGTCCGATCTCGTTCCCATCGTCAACGTCACACGGGCGCGTATCGGCCAGATCCTCGGCAAGCTCCAGGCCCGTTGGGCCAAAGATTCGCAGCTGACCCACTTACGAGGAGTCATCCACGAGATCCTGCGATCTACAGGCGGTGTGATGACAATCAGGGAACTCGCTGAGGCGATTCTCGTCGCTCGTGGTTCGGTCCAGGACGAACCGCGACGAACCTCGCTCGCGATTGCTGTGGCCCGGGCGTGTTCGGAAGTCGAACGGACCATGGCTGAGCCGCGTTTCCTGGTTCGCCGTGACCAGGGCCGCGTGCTGGTGGCACTCACCCCAGACCTGGCCGCCTACGCAGCGCACCTCGGTGACGAAGCCGACAAGTTGGCCCTCGAAGATCCGCTTGTTCCGCCCGCTCGTGTGCTCCTTCGCCTTCGCGAAGTCGATCTCCCTGCTGACGTCACGGCCCTCACTGATACTCGGCTGATTCGACTCGCCGCAGCGGCCTCGAAATATGCCGCCGTCTCCAGTCGCCAGGAACTGTATCCGCGAGGAATGGACCCGGCCCGCGCCATCAAACTGTCGCAGGGCGCACTCTACGGGGTTCCCTTTCTCACGGTCCAGCAGATTCAGGAGCGGGTTCGAGGTCGGTATCCCGAAGCAGCAGCCTTGCCCGATCGACCAGCGCTCGATGACTTGTTGCGTGCTGCCGGGTTCGATTTTAACTGGGATGCCACGGGTAAGGGCGTCGGTTGCTACGTCAGCCGCCTGCGCGATGCCGTTTCCATCACCAGTGGCAGCGAGTCGGTTTCCCGCTTACCGACATCCTCCGGTACGGTCGCAGCCGGTGAAATCTCCCCGGAAATCGCCGATGCCCGGCAGTTCGAGGAGCGGCTAGAACGCGGCATCAAGGAAGGCTCCTTCCTGGCGCTCATCGTTAATCCAAAGTGCTACGAACGTGCGGCCCAGGAACTGTCTGAACGGTTTCCCGTCGAACTGGTCGACTTCGAGGGCCTCTTGATTGACGCCCTGCGTGATGTCGCCACCAAGGCTGGTGCCAAGTGGGACGCGGTCGTCAACGCCGACGCTGCTCCCGGATCGGAACCGTGGAAGAAGTTCATGGTGCTGGTGAATCGCGCCATGCCGATGGTCGAACAGCGACTCATGACTGCCACCACAACCATGCTGCTGACCTATCCCGGCCTGTTGGCTCGCTACGATCAGATGCCGTTACTGGAACGCTTGCGGGAAAAGGTCGGTCGTCGCGATGGCATTCCCGGCGTCTGGCTGCTGATCCCCGGCGACCATCAGGCGATGCTGGACGGGAAAGCGATCCCGATCATCAGCCCCGGACAACGAACACGCATTCCCGATCAGTGGATTCGCAACGAACACCGAGCCTTCAGCCAAGAGAAACCGGGCACATGATCAACCGAACCGCATTACTCTCCGACCTTCAAAAGCTGCTTCAGCGGATGGAGGCGGACTTGCTGGAACGCAGTGAGTCGGCTGACGTGCCGGAGGTCGGGAAGACGTTGCGCGCGGAGTATGACCGGGCGAAGACTGCCGAGCGGACGGCCCAGAACTACGAGGACTGGCGGACTGATGCCATCACGCAGGCCGCTGCGGCATGGGTGTTGTCGTGCGTGTTCGTGCGGTTCTTGGAAGACAATCGACTGATCGACCCGCCAAAGATTGCGGGGCCGGATGATCGTCTGGAGCGGGCACGGGATGAGCACGAACTCTATTTCCGCAGTCATCCGAAGGAGACCGACCGCGAGTATCTGTTGGCGGTCTTTGAGCAGTTGGCCAAGCTGCCGGGGACGAAGGATGTTTTCGGCGAGCATAATCCGATTCGCGAGTTGCCGAATTGGCTCTCCGGTGATGCGGCTGGGGAACTGCTGCGGTTCTTTCAGAGGCTATCCGAAAAGCCAAGTATCCCTCAAACCGCACTAGCGACTGGAGTTGCCGGGGTGGGGCGGTACTTGAAGGAGGCTGATTTCAGGGGTGGGAGGGGCGAGGCGGTTGAGCATGAGGTGGAGGGCGCTCCATTGGATGCGCGCCTCGGAGGACGCGGTCGTCCGTTCGTAGTCTTTGCTGTT
>JAYTCW010000035.1:0-6693 GCA_043736295.1 Planctomycetota bacterium
GTTGGCTGGCCGACCATCGAGGACCGACTTCGTGGCTTTTTCCTCACGGTTTCAGTTTCCAATCATGTTCACAGCACTGGCCTCGCCCTCCCGAGGGAGGCGGACCCAAAAATTAAGCCTTGACGGGCCACTAGAAGCTGTTGCCACCGGTGGCCGGTACTGCGGGTTGTGCCGAACTTGCCGGGTTTCCGGCGGCTTTCGGATCGCGCGAGGTCACGCGGGCTCCGTCCAGCAGCGTCTCCGAGGTCTTGACCACCAATTCGTCCGTGGCCCCAAATCGACCACTCACAAACAGGTGATCCGCTCCCAATTGCCCCAGTGCCTGGACCGGGATATCCCGCACAAACCCTTCGCGGATCACCTGCACCTTGCGACCGCCCTGCTCGGCGTTGATGACAGCTGCGGTCGGCACTTCCACGACTGGCAGGCGGGGAATCATGGACGAGTAGACCGTCTGTCCCGCTCTCCACTTGCCGCCGGTGTTCTCCAGCAGGACACGCCCCGTCGCGGGTGACAGGAACAGATCTCGCAACGGGTCGAACTGCGGAGTCAGCGGTAGCACGGCGGCCAGCTTAGCGGGGACGTTCGCGTCTTCGACCTTCAGCTCGATACTCTCCCCGGCCTTCTGCACCTTGCCGTCGATCGGAACTTCGACCACGAACTGGCTTGGGTCAATCACCGTAGCGAGCGGCTGCCCGGCATGCACGTATTCGCCTTCCACCACGAGAATCACAGTCACGATTCCTTTGAGCGGAGAACGAATGATAGTCCGCGACTGGTCGAGTTCCGCAATCTTCAAATCGGCATCGGCTACCTCGACCCGGGCTTCCGCAGCCGGTTTGGCGGTGGCTGCTTCGAGGTCGGCCTTCGCAGCTTTCAGTGCGGCTTGGGCTCGTTGGAGTTTCAGCTGAGCGTCGCGGCCATCCAGCCGGAGGACTTCTGCCTGGGCTGCGATTTCCTGTCCCACCTGGGTCTGCACACTACTCACCACGCCATCGACGGTCGCTGCCAATTGGAGCTTGCGGACGGGTTCCAGATGCAATGGCACCTGGTACTTGGCCGGGTCGCGAAACAGGACTGGAGCCCGCTCGATCACCACGGCTCGCCCGGCCGCAGTTGTTCCGGCGGCAGCGGGTGTTGTGGCCGGGGGACGAGAAGGAGGAGGAGTGGACTGCGCGAGCAGAGCCTGACCACCGACACCGAGTATCCCCAGTGACAACACAAAACAACTCGCGGAACGTAACCGTGAATGCCACATGATGATCTCTCCCAGTCCATTCCCTCGCAGCCCTCCGAGTGGCTGCTTCTCCCTGCGATGAGGGCTAGACATTGTTGAGCTTACGCCGACTGAGTTGAAGCGTCAAACCGGCGGGAGGGATGGTGGGCTGGCGGGGCCGGTTCCCTCGTTGACAACAGGTGGGACAGAGACAGCTCGGGGGATCGGCTTCGTGATCGAAATCGGCACCTTGACCGTACTGGTCTGCCGCAGTCCGTCGGCCAGCAGGACCGCCAACTCTGCGGTGCTGGCCCGGATGGAGATGACTGCTTGAGCGAAGTTGGTGTGTGTTGAAGCATGTGGCGCATCGAGGGCAAACTTCTCGACCGCCCGCCCGAGATCCGGCAGCTTCTTATCGAGCATCTTGAAGTACTCAACCGGGTCATCCACCCGCGTCTCGACCGCCCGCGAGAGATCAAACACCGCGCGTACGATCCCCATGAGTTCGGCGAAGTCTTCAATCTCCGCCGAGTGTTTCACAAACGTGCGGACCATCCACGCATGAGCGAGGACGATCTGGCAACGGGCGACAAGTTCGGGGGAAGTGGGCATGGCGGGGGAGGGTTGATCGTGGATGGTTTATGGTTGATCGACAGAGACTAAGTATTGAGAAGTGAAAGCCCACCGGTTGCAACCGGTGGGCTTGCGACGAGAGGATCGCTGGCCAGTGCTTGAGTGTCCTTCTGTTGCGTTAGCACTCGCGTATCGAGGCTCCATCGTTCAGCGGCGAGACGATCTCCGTGTGCCATCGATCCGAACCACAGCGATCCGTGATCTCCCGTCTCAGGTCGAGTGCCGCAGCCTCTGTCGGAGCAAAGGCGACAACCGTTGGCCCCCAGGAGGACTGGACGAGACGCCTTCCGAGTTGAGGCCACTGGCGGTCGAGTTCTCGCACGCGCGGGTCGGCGAACACGCCTCCCTGCACGGGGGAGAAGTATTCGCCAATGGCTCGACCATACTCCGCGATCGCCTCGCCGAATGCGAGGCAGTTGCCGGATCGAAGTGAGGGCAACACTTCCATCAGCGTCAGTCGACAGAGCCGGTCGGTGAGCGCTCTCGCCATCGGCGGGAGAGCTGTGAACGCGGCGAGTTCCTTGGCTCCGTTAAGTCCTGGCCCCGAGTCACGAGGTCGCAAGACGACGATCCGCCACGCCTCGGGCACTGCCAGACGGACCGCCAATTCCCCGAGAGCCCCCTGCCCCGCCTGCCCCGCATCGACCAGGAATCCGCCCTGCTCAAACCCGTGCAGTCCAATCGCTGATCGGCGGCCCCGTCCGCAGCGCTGGGCGATCTCAGTGAGAGTTGGCCAAGGAGCGGGCTCGCGTCGGGCCAAGACCGTCGCGACCGCCAGACTCAATTGAGTTCCCGTCCCGAACCCGGCATGCTCGACCGGCGGGGTGCCAAACTCCCACGAAAGCGCTCTCCCCGTGGGATCGGCTTCCAGCCTGTCATCGCTTGGCCAACTTGACCCAGGCACGTCGGAAACCTGTCCCACTGCCTCGCGCAGCCGCCGGATCCGCTCCCCAGTTTCCACCGAGCAGCCGACATAACGCTCGACCGGATGTTCCACCACGCGAAACGCAATCGCTGGATTGGCGACCATCATCCCGATGCCGCCGAAGCAGCGGCCCGCCTCCGCTCCACTCGCCAGTGGGCCGAAGTGCAGTCGTGCTCCGGTACGAACCTCGAACGCGCGCGGCATGCCTGCTACTTCTCCCGGTACATTCCCCAACGAGTGATCCCCCTGCCGGTGCCTTGTCATCGCTTAATTGAGGGGTTCGCCCCATCGGGAGAGCGAGGCTCCTGCCGAGCCGCAACCGGGAGTGGACGTGTCCGCTGGCTCGCGGCTCAGCAGGAGCTTCGCCCTCCCACTCGGACCTCTCACAACCCCACTTTACTTCTCCAGGGGAACTGCGACCGGCGGCGGCGGCGGTGTTTTCGAGGCCGCGGGCAACGTCTTCGCCTGCCGCAAGTGTTGCCCCAGCTCCATCCGTTGACGCAATGTCCCCCAGCGGAAGGACATTCCATCCGAGTCGATCGAGTCGACCACGAACTCCATCTCCGAAGCCTTCACCTTGTCCCCCACACGAACTGTGATGGTGGTGTTCGCCAGTCGGTCATTCAGCTGGGCGATCCGGTTGCCATCACGTTCCATCGAGCCAGTCATGTGCGTGAACTGCGCGTGATCATCGTCGACTTGCCCTTTGATCTCCAGCGTGGCCACCAGACCCGGCGATCCGTTGTCAGTGGCCGTCACCTGGAATGCCAAGGGGCCCGCTTCGACGGTCTCCGCCGGAGTCCAACTGATCGTCCCCCGGCTCGAGTCGATCGTCATCCCCGCCGGAACTGTCCCCGCCAGTGCGTAGGTGAGCCGGGTACCGGGGTCTTCGTCCTTGGCCACGACCGGAAAGGTCAGCGGCTGACCGACGAACGCATTCAAGGGCGTGGCCGGATCGAACTTCGGGGGGCGGTTCTTCTCGCGCATGGTCACTCGTACGTCCGCTTCGATCTTGGTGACCTCCCCGGCCCGGGCGATGACCCGCACGATGTACTCTTGTGCTTCGGCCTCGGCGGGGACGACCCATTCGAGCTTGCCGACCGGAGTCACCGTCAGCCCCACGGGTGGCTTCACAAGTTCATACGCGGGCGCTGGCCAGGTCGGGTTCCACCCTTCGACCTTCAGCTCGGCGGGCCAAGGCTCTCCTCGCGTCAGCACGGGCAGTGGCGATGATCCCAGCTTTGGCTTGAACTCAAACTTCGGGACGGGTTTTACGAACCCCGAGTGCTCCAACAGCTGGACATAGCTGGCGATCCCCGCTGCATGTCCTGGCACCGAGTTGCGGAACGGTGCGTACTCAACGCTGCTGTCCCCGGCATGGGCAGACGGTTTGGTATCGTCGACCCCGCGAGTCAGCGTCCAACTTTTTCCGGCGACTGCGGTGACTGTCGCGAACTCTCCGCCGATACGGATGCGGAACGGAGGCGGGGTGAGGAAGCCCGAACTGTCGGCGACCTGTATCGTGGTCGCCTTCTCATCAATCGCCGAGGCCAGTTCGGTCTCGGGATACAACCGTGTCCGTGACTCCGCCGCTGTCAGCGAGATCCCTTCCAAGGTGATCTTCACCGTGAACTCCGGGTCTCCATCGGCGGATAGGCTCAGCAACTCAAGCGAGGCGACTCGCTGGAGTAGATCAGCCCGCTCAAAATGCCACAGAAACGTGGCCACCTCGCGCAGCCGGGCCTTCGCCGTCAGTGTCACCGGCACGCGCACGCCGATCTTGCCCAGCTGGGTGCGGGAGTCGGGAACCTTATTCGGCGTGATCGCTTTCCACTGACTTAGCTCAGCCAGCTCCTGCACCCACTTCGTGTACACGCGCTGCGCATCCTCCGGGCGTGAGGGCAAGCTGTCGCTGACCGAATCGCGGACGAGCTTCTGCGACTTGATGAGGGCTTTCCACTCCGATCGGCTGTTTTGGGAGTCCACTTGCGCTTGCAGCAACTGGGCATCCTTGGCCTTCAGGGGCTCGCCAATTTGGCTGTCGTACAAACCCAGTCCGCCCCACAACAGGACAGCTGTCCCCAGCCCACCGGCCAGGAGTTTTTCGCGAGATTCCATGCGATCTCTCCAGTTCAGGTCGGGTTGGGGGCTGAGGGGGATACGGCGGCACGCTTCTCTTCCACTGGGCGAGGCAACTCGGCCTCGATGGCGAACTGCCAGGGGTAGTCCGGGTCTTTCCGAGTCTCCAGCGGGGGCGGTGATTTGATAGTCCAGCCCGCGTCGGCGAACTTCTGGAGTAGGTCGTCGTAGTCGCCTCGGCCTCGAGCGCGGGCCGTGCCCGTCATCTTAATCAGCTTGGCCCCCGAACTCGGCACCGACTTGAGGTCGGTCAGATACAACCGGTCGGTGCCCGGCAACAGCTGATGAATCTTGTCCCATGCTGCCAGCAGGTCCTGGTCCCCTTCCCCCCAGGTCGAGAGGACTTTTGCTGCGGCCAGATCGGGGGCACCGAGCGTCACGTCGGCCTTGTACTTGCCAATCTCAGCGCTCAGTGTTTCGATGTCTTCGTCCATGCTCGCCATTTGCGAGCTGAAGTTCCACCACGTCCCGCCGACCAGTAGCGTCGCCGCTGCCCCGCCCGCTATCAGATACTTTTTGGTGTTGTCCGGCTTCTCGGCAGGCTTGCGCGGGTTGACCAGGTCGACACGCGGAATGACCCCCGCTTCGCCAGCCAGCCCGCGCGCGAGCAACGCCACATAGGAGAGCCGGTTCTTCGACGGGATCGGCGAATCAAACCGATCAAAGTTGAGCGGATGGACCTTGGCCCCGAACCGTTCTTGCAGGGCTTTCACCACCGCCTCGTCAGCCTGCTCGTCCTCGACAAGGTAGACCTGGTCGACCTCGACTCCGGGATGTGATTGCCCCAACGAGATCAGGCAGCGGTTGATCTCCATTTGCAACGGCGACACATGCCGAGCAGCGTCCCCTTCCGGGAGCCAGACAGCATGCGTAGCGATTAACCGGCGCTGATCGAGAATCGAGATCTCGACCCGGTTGCCCGACTGGGATACGATTAGCGTCGGCACATCGGGCGTGCCGCCTTGCTCTTCCTCGCGAGCCACTAGTTCCGCGATCAGGAACGGGCTCACTTCCAGTCCGACCAGCTGGAGCTTGGCCCGCGCCAGCAGATCCCGCATCCGCTGCACTCGGGCAGAATCGAGCGTGACCGCGATGACCGCCTGTCCATCGCCCTGCCCTCCCAGCGGCACGTAATCGACGGCGATGGCCGTCGTGGGGGTCGAGGACTTGGCCGCTGACTGAAAGCTGACCAGCGCGGGCAACTCGTCCGCCGGGACATTTGGTAACTGGAGTTGTCGAACCACCACTGTTTCGCGTGGGACAACCACGACACAGGCGGCATTGGCCCCCAGAGCGACTGTCTTTTCGGCCAGCTCACTCGCGATGTCGACACCCGCGCGTTCGGGTGTGCGGTCCTCGGTGAACGTCACGGAGAAGGTTTGTGAGAGCGACACCTTGCCACCCTCGAGACGGATCGCCGCGCCGACCAACCCCTCGGTCGACCACTCGATCCCCCAGAACTGCCGCAATTCAGTCTTGGTCGGTTGCCAGATCTTTCGCCAGTCGAACACTCGTCACTCCCCTGCCCCGCTGCCAGCGGCCACGTCCCCGATCCTCCGCGTCCCGTCAAACTTACGTCGCAACCTGAGATGTCACAAGAGGGGAACGGCCACTGGGGCGCGAATTCGCCCGCCGAGATCCCCTTGGCCGCCGGAATCCTCCCGTACCCCCGTCCCGTCACCGGCGTGTTGATTTTCTCGGTGAAATTTCGTACATGTTCGCATCGCAGGGATGGCTCGTGGGGGCGGGGGGGGAGGAGAGGGTGAGGGAGTATTGGGCG
>JAYTCW010000036.1:0-8959 GCA_043736295.1 Planctomycetota bacterium
GTTGGCTGGCCGACCATCGAGGACCGACTTCGTGGCTTTTTCCTCACGGTTTCAGTTTCCAATCATGTTCACAGCACTGGCCTCGCCCTCCCGAGGGAGACGGACTCCAAAATCAAGCATTGACGCGGCACTAGTACCGGTTCCAGTCGTCGTGGTCCGATCAGAGACCACGGACAGCTGCGGAGAGCGGTCAAAAGAACCCGCGGCTAGCGCCGTGCGGCTTACTGATTTCACTTTCTGTCTCGATCGACATTCTCCCTCAACCCATCGCCCCTGCAAAGTGCGTCTCGCACTCCCGGTCGTCTCACTTCTTGAAAATCCCTCTGGAGGCGTTTCGGCTTGTACTGCTAGGATGCGGTTTCTGGCCGTTCGCCGTGTCGGACGGGCAAGGATGCCCGCATCCCGAGACACAGGCTCACCTCACGGTGGGCTCGCCGTTCGGTTGCACTCCGTGGAAGGATCCGTCGGTGCCCCATCGCATCAACTCCCTGTGTTTCGCCTTGCTGAGCCTCTGTCTGGGAGCCCAGATTGCTTGGGCACAAACGCCCAGCTCCCGTCCCGCAACGGGCAGCACTCGGCCACCGGCGAAGAAGTCGTCGATCCCCGCAACGGAAGAGGCTGCGCCTCGTTCCACCCTGCCCCGCATCGCACGGGAACCTGCCGGACGGGCCGGAATCCACGACGAACCGGCAGAAACGACCGATCCCGGCATTGCCCCGATTCAGGCCGGGCCTCGCCAGTTTGGGCCACAACAACGAGCCATGCAGGGACCAGCCCCCCGGCAGCTCGTTGCGGAAGATGGCGAAAAGCCGCAAGTGATCTTTAAGCCAATATCAGAAGAGATGAAGGCCGTCCTTCTCGACTGGGAGAACAACACCAAGAACATCACCTCGTTGTCCTGCCCGATCACCCGGTTCGAATTCGACATCGTGTTCGCGACGGAAACACGCTCGGTGGGCAAGGTCTACTTCCAGAATCCCGATATGGGGCGGATCGACTTCTCTCCCGCTGACAAGACTCTCCTGGCGAAGACCGCAGGGCGAGTCGATGAACAGGGACGCCCTTTCAAAGTTATCGCCGGGCCAGAATCGAAATGGATCTGTACCGGAAAGAAGATTTACATTCTCGACATGCTCAGCAAGCAGTACGACACCGTCGAAATTCCCCCGCAGAACCAGGGGCAGAACATCTCGCGCAGCCCACTGCCGTTTATCTTCGGCATGAAAGCCGAGGATGCCATGCGACGCTTCCACATGAAGTTCGGAGAGTTTCATAACCCCGATGGCACTCTCGTCGACAAGACCGGCAAGAAGCTGCGACCCGGCATTCACATCGTCGCGAATCCCAAGTTATTGAACGAGGCCAAGGAATATCGAGAAGCGCATGTCATCCTCGATCCCGCGACGTTTCTGCCGATGAACCTTCGTACGATCGATCCCGCCGGGAACAAAGAAACGGTCTATAGTTTTGACCAGAGTGCCCTCAAGGTCGGCGTCAAATGGGGCCTGACGAACCCGTTCCGCGATCCCATCTTGCCCGGCTGGACCGAAATGAAACACGGCAACGCCGATCCCCAGCCGCCCATCCGGCAGACTCAGAACACCATGAAGTAAGCTCTGGTATCGCGCCCAATTTCCGAAGTCTCCAGCGGCATCCGGAGGGGCTGCTGTGGATGCCGCGCATGCTCAATACAGACACTGTGGCCCTAGATTCGTGAGCTGTTAGTCGCTTGCTGTCGGTCCCCAGACTACTCGCTGAACAGCCTCCAAATACCAAATTGAAGCGGACATCCAAGCCGGACGACTGGACGAAGCGGGCCAACATGCGGATGCGGAGTTCGAGGCCGGTCGGTGCCAGCCGCTGGCACACCGGTAACTCAGAGCGGCAACCGGTACTACCTCACTGGCCCTGCATCTAAAACTCAATGTCCACAAAGCGAGCCTGACACGCGGTGTCATAGGCCACCCGCATCTGCCGCGATTTCGGAAAGAACTGCAGGCAGGCGGTGGTCTGCCAATATGAACTGTGAACGCAGGGTGAGTGGTCATGGGGGATGCCCGCAGAACCGTGGTCCGCCATCACAGCTGCGAGTTTGTCTGCACAGAGAATTTCGCCTCTTTCCAGGAGTTCCTGGAATCGCTGGTCGCGTAGTTCGGAGGACTGATGGAGTCGATGCCCTCGCAACGCAGTGGGTGCGGAGTCGGTGTACACCGCATCCCGAGGCGTCTGCACTTGCCGCATGGTATCGCTGAAGAACGCATTGCTGTGATGCAGCACGTCCGTACCGCTTTCAGGTCGACGCAGGTGGCTGCGGGTACTGGAGAGTTCCAGCGAGGCGATGTCTCCGGTGGCGTCGCTCAGCATCAGCAGTCCGCCTCCCCAACGCGGCCTCTGGGTGATGAAAGTTGCGGCTTCGGTCACTGTCTCGCAGCGACCGAGGGCCTCTGAAATCGCTCCAGAGATCGGCGCTGCGGGTGCCGAAGGAGTGTCCGTCGTGAACCCGTAATCGTACGTAATACACAAGCCCTTCTCGTTCATTCCGTCCACGGCACCCGCCAAGGGAGCGGTCGTAAACTCGAATGCCCGCAGCCCGCCGGTGGGGCGACTCTCACGCACAATATACAAGGGCTGGACCAGTGGCAGATAGTCAAAGTTATGGGCCACCATCGGCTCACCCGTGGCCGACCGTCGCCCCCGCACAGCCACTGCCGAACACGCTCCAGGGCACGCCGTACATCCGCCGACCGATGACAAGAACGGCTCAATCGCATTGAACAGACAGATGGCATTCAGACTGACACCCGCACCCTCGGCGATCCCAGCCAGCCGCTGGTTCATCGCAATGCTGTCGCGGCACTGGGCCAGATACCGCCGCGATTTCTGCTCCGCCAGCCAGCGGTAGACCGAATACGGCAGCCACCCCGGCTGTTGCAGACGAAATGCTTCCAGCTGAGCAAGGATCTGCCGCGCGGCGTGGATATTGTCACGCACACCGGCCCCCTGAGCGAAGCCCATTTCCCTCGGAGATCCCTGGCAACGGACCTCGACGACATTGGCTGTTGTCAGAGACCTGGTCACTGGCTCACTTGGACTTTGTCGTGGATGGCTCATAAATATCTCCGTTCGATCTTCAATGAAGTGATGGGATGGGATGGGATGAGAACTCTGCCCAATGAGAAGATCGACGACTCGATCGAACGTACAGCGCCGTCTCTCACTGACTCATCAGGCTTGAAGGCTGGGGCATGCTCCCCCCCATAAGGTGCTTCGCGACGGCCAAAAACATTCGTTCTCGCTGGTGTGGCGGCAGCAGTTTCAACTCGCGAATGATGTTGGAAATCGTGGCCAGCCCGAGTAGGCCCCAGGCAACCGACTCCACGGGTAGGCTGCGCGTCTGGAGGTTCGACTGGCGCGCTGCATCAACGTGCCGGACTACGAGCTGATGAAAGCTGCGGTACATGCCGACCAGCGCCGCTCGGATGTCCGCATCGTCGGATTCGGTGAGTGCTGTAAAAACGATGCGATAGAAGCCGAACTCCCCCTGATGCGTTGCTTCATGGTTGACGATTCGTTCAAGGGCACGTTCTGGGTCAGGCTGATCTGCGAGAATTTCACTCCACATTTCGGCGCGTGACTGGAAAACGTCGTGGATGGCTGCCAGAAACATGGCCTTCTTGTCCGGCCACAGGCGATACAAAATGTTCTCACGAACATCGCACTGCCGGGCCAGTTCGGCTGTCGTTGTCCGCCGATACCCCAGTTCACTGAAGACTCGGCAGAGAATCGGTAACAGACTCTTCGTTTGATGTTCAATCTGACTGGGGCGTGACATGGAACAGGCCTCTCTGTATAGTAAGTGTACGCTTACATTATTTGAATCAAAGAATCGCGTGTCAAGAACAGTATTCACCATCAGCAGCAAAAGGCACCATATTCTCGTACGTACTGCACATTCATCAAGGGGCACTGGCGGTCGTTTGAGGCCGCATGCGATGTGAGTAGTGACTGGCGAGTAATACACTTACCAGTGTCGTACCGTTTCAACAGACTCGGAGGGCTGATGCCGCCCCGCTCGCTGCGGGTGGCTACTCCTCGTCCGGATCGCCCTTGGCTTTCCCGCGCAGGTAGAGCCGGATCGGGACTTCCTTGAACGGCAGGTCTTCGCGGAATCGTCCGAGGAGGTAGCGTTCCCAGACAGGGCTGAACAACTCCACATCGTTGACCTTGACCACGATCGTCGGCGGCTCGGTCGTGACCTGGGTGGCAAAGAAGACTTTGGGAGTGCGGTTCTTGGCGATGTGCGGGGGGTTGGCTTTGAGGGCGTCTTGCAGCACCCGGTTCAGCAGGCCGGTCGACACGCGCTCGCGGGCTTGTTTGAAGATCGTCTGGGCCAGGTTAATCAGCTGCTTGATGTTGTGGGAGTCTTTGGCGGTGATGAAGGCCACGGGGACGTGCCGCATGCTCTTGAAGCTGTCTTCGAAGTACTTGCCCCACTTCTCAGTGGTCTGGCCGAGTTCGAGGCCCAGATCCCACTTGTTGACGACGAAGATGCAGGGTTTGGAGTTATCCTGGATCTCCTCCATCAGCTTCTTGTCGACCTGCGAGATCGTCTGCGTCGCGTCGAACATGAACAGCACGACATCGGCGCGGCGGATGCTCTTTTGAGCGCGGACCAGTCCGTAGAACTCGATATCATTGGCCAGGCTCTTCCGCTTACGGACACCCGGCGTGTCGATGGCCACGAACGACTTGCCGTCGAGTTCGAACCGCACGTCAACGCTGTCGCGCGTCGTGCCCGCGATCTCGCTGACGATCATCCGCTCGGTCTCGGCGAGGGCGTTGATGAACGTACTCTTACCGACGTTCCGCCGTCCGACGATCGCCATCTTCAGTTCCGGCTCCTCGGCCAGCGACTGCCCCTCGGCGTTTTCGCCCTCAGCTGCGGGTGGCAGGAGGTCGATAATCGTCTCCATCAGGGCGTCGCGACCGCGATTCGCCTTCACGCTGGTCTGGAGCAGTTCCGCCTCGGCGAGGCCGTGGAACTCGTGAATCTCCGCATCGGTCTTGGTCGAGTCGCACTTGTTGATGACGATCAGCTTGGGCTTATTGACCTTGCGCAGGCGTTCCGAGACGACGCGGTCGAGCGGCGTGACGCCAGTGATCCCATCGACGACGAACAGAATGATGGTCGCCTGATCGATGGCGACCTGAATCTGGCGTTCGATGTCCTCGGACAGGTCGTCCGAATCCACAATCCCGATTCCGCCGGTGTCGACCATCTCAAAATATCGTTCGCCGACGAACATTAAGTGGCCCACGCGGTCGCGCGTCACCCCGGCTGTGGGGTCGACCACGGAGACGAGCCGGCCCGCCTGCCAGTTCAGGATCGAGCTTTTGCCCACATTCGGACGCCCGACGATCACCACTTTTGGAACTGACACTGCACACCTCGCCTCGAAACCCGGACCCTCTATTGTCCGGAGTTTGGTGGCAGATGCAACTCGGTGAGGAAAAGCAGGCGGAGAAGGGCGGAGAAATCGGAAAGCGTTCAGGTATCAGCTGTCAGCCCGAGGGGAGTAACTACTGCCCGGTCAAGCCTAGATTTGGGGATGAGCCTCGTCCCTGTGCTGTGAACATGACTGGAGTGTAGGCGATGTCGCTCCGCGACTCGCATTTCGCCTGCCGAAACACGTCTCCCACGAGGCCCGCAGGGGTCATCTGGCGGGCGAAATCTCAGTCGCGGAGCGACAGTCAGAGACGCCGCGCAGGCACGGGCACGTAGGAAACGTGCCCCACGAGGATCGCTATCATGTTCACAGCACTGGCTTCGTCCTCCCGAGGGAAGCGAACCCCAATACCAAGCCTTGACGGGGCACGACTCGATTTCCTTACCAGTCTGCTGGCACTCCGGGCAATGTCTCTTTGAGGATCTCGTAAATCGCCTTCCGGTCTTCGGCGCTCAAGTGCTCAAACTCCGGCGAGTTGTTCTTTCCGGTCAGTACCTCGCGCAGCTTCTTCAGCACATCGGCTTTGGCAATGGCGGGAAGCTGCTCGAACGCCGGGGAATAAATCAGGTAGCTGCACGGGTATTTGAGCAGGCGGGTTTTGAGGTCGAGGTCGCGGAGCGAGCGGCCCTTGGAATCGCGCGGCCCACGGGTGGCGAACTCTTCCGCAAAACCCGAGGTGCCCGACACTGGGGATTCGAGGGCAAACTCCTGACTGAACAGCAGATACTTGACCAGCTTTTCCGTGACACCGTTGATCCGGCGTTCGGTCAACTCGCTGCGGAACGTCTCCGGACGATCCAAGGCGTCGTTCATGATGTCATCGTGATGGAGCGCACTGCGAGTCTCGAAGTTCACGAGGGTGATGAAGTTGTGCATCTGCACCTGATGCTCCAGCACCATCAGGGCGACGAGGTCGCTATGCGGTGTGAGATAGTGTCTCACCGAGACGAACTTCGCCAGATCGGTCGCATTGGCCCCCGCCTCGCGGTCGAGAGTTTCCGGCGACTTCCGCTGGGCCAGGACGTTCCCCATATGCCGCATCGAACCATGCTGCCCGCTCACATACCAGCCGCCCCACCGCTTGGAGAACGGGCTCGTGTGGTCGGTCGAGAAGGTCCCCGACCCCAACAGCGGGTGGCCGCCTCCATCTGAGTAGACCGATCGCACGAGCAACCCCGGCACCCCCTGTGTCCGCGACGAGGCATGACACGTCAGGCACTGCCCTCGGTCCCGTACAAACTGCGGCTTCATGGTCGGCGACTCGGGCGGGCTCTGGTCGAGCGTGTAAAAGATCGTTCCCTGCTGGGCGTCCTGCGTGGCCACCTCCAGCACGTCTCCCTGCTGGCAGTAACCGATATACGTGTCCTCATTGAAATACACAGCTCGCGGGCGTTCCGGAGTGATCCGCCTCAACTGAAGACTGGTCTTGGAGAAGACGAGAACCTGCGACTTCTGCGGCACATCCAGCAGCTTGAGTACCGCCTCCAGATAGCCCCGCTGGTCGCCGGGTTTGAGGTCGACCTCACCCGAGTCGATCTTCGCTTGCAACTCGGTAATGCGGGTATTGACCGGTGCCGTTTCATACGAGATCGGAGCCGCCTCGAACTCCATCTGGGCGAAGGCCGAGTGGAGCCACAGGTGGCTCAGCAAACTGGCCGTGAAGACGGCGAAAGCAACACGCGGTGTCGGCATGGCGAGCCTCCAAGATCCAAGGCGGGAAGAGTCACGACCTGTCGAGGCGGGTTGCGATCCAGGAGATCGCACGAAACAGGCACTCGCGACTCCTCTTTAATCCTACTCGGCATTCGAGAGCCTTTCCAACGGTGTTTCGAGGAACTGGCCAGCATTCCCGGAGATTGGAATAGGGAATACACGAGCCTGAATCAATTCTGACTCGGCTTGGTGACTGGGTGTACCAATCGCAGCTCAGCGTTTTGGATTGGGGCATTCACGTCATTCGCAGATAAAAGACGCAGTTCAATACGATAGACCCGGCCCACACGCATCTCATCGCGCCAACGGATATTCCAAGATGACACGATCTGCGCCGACCATTTGCAGTCCGAACAAGCGGTCTTTCCGCTGTTGAAGCATTTTCTTGACACGCTCCAGATCGGCCTCATATTTGCGTAAAATATTAAACTGGCTGGATGCGAAAGCGTCAACGATGGTGGGCAGTGGGTCAAGATCCCCTTCTTTGGCAAACTTGGCGAACTCCTTTGCCCACTCTCTTTGCACCCATTGAAGCCATTTCCGGGGGGCGAAGTTCCTCTGTCGGCAACCAATAGAAATGTCACATTTTGCGACCAATAGAAATGTCACATTCTGAGGTCATGGGGTGGGTCATCATGCGGTCTCCTATTGGAGATCGGCATGAGCGTGTTGAAGATGAGTGGCAAAGAGCGTCAGCGGGTCGAGGTGTTGGCGCGGGTGTCGCGGGGGGAGTTGACGTTGACGAGGGCGGCGGAGTTGATTGGGTTGGGGTATCGACAGGCGTTGCGGAGCTATGCCCGCTATCAAGAACAGGGTGATCGCGGGTTGGTGCATCGGGGGCGGGGGAAGGTTTCGAACCATCGGTCAGCGCCGGTGAATCGCCAGCGCGTGTTGGCCTTGTACGTCAAGAAGTACGGCGACTTTGGGCCGACGCTGGCTGCGGAATACTTGGGGCAGGAGGAGGGGGTGCGGGTGTCGGTGACGACGTTGCGGCGGTGGTTGATTGCAGCTCAGTTGTGGAAGCCCAAGCCGCTTCGCAGCCCGCATCGCAAGTGGCGCGAGCGTAAGGCGAACTTTGGCGAGATGGTGCAGATCGATGGTTCGCGGCATGCGTGGTTGGAGGGGCGTGGGCCGCAGTGGACCTTGATGGTGATGATCGATGATGCGACGAACTGGACGTATGCGAGGTTCTTCGAGAGCGAGTCGTTGGAGTCGGCGCTGCGGGTCTTCCAGGGGTCTGTCGAGTCGTATGGATTGCCGCGGTCATTGTACTCGGATCGGCATGGAATCTATGTCACGACGCGCGATGCGACGGTGGATGAGGCCTTGGCCAATACGGCACCACCGACTCAGTTTGCCCGCGCCATGAAGACGTTGGGAGTACAGCTGATCTTGGCGAATAGTCCGCCAGCGAAGGGCCGTGTGGAGCGGCGTCATCAGGTGTTTCAAGACCGCTTGGTGAAGGCGTTGCGGCTGAAGAAGATCACGACGATGGAGGCTGCGAATGCGTTTTTGAACAAGGCGTTTCTGTCCGACTTGAACGAGCGTTTTCATGAGACGGCTCGTTCACCCGCCGATGTGCATCGCGCTGTCTCGCGCCACCTGCCGCTCGTTCACGTGCTGTGCGTTCAGGAAGAACGCGTCGTGCAAAACGATTGGACCGTGTCCTGGTGCAATCGCATTCTTCAAGTCTCAGAGCGACATCAAAGGCTGACCTTGGCGAAGAAGAAAATCATGGT
>JAYTCW010000037.1:0-10385 GCA_043736295.1 Planctomycetota bacterium
CGCTGAGAACGTGGCACTCCGGACCGAGAACACCGAGTTGAAGTCGCAGGTGGCGGAGTTGCAGCTGGAGCTTGTGCGGCGGAAGAAGGGCTTTCGGCCGAAGTCGAATACCTCGACTCGCACGAAGTCGACGCAGGATCGGCGGAAGGCGGACGAGCGAAAACATCCGGGCACGACGCGGCCCGAACCGCCGATCGACGAGAGTACGGTCCAGCGTCACGAAGTCACGGCGGACGTGTGTCCGGACTGCCAAGGCACGCTGCTCGACACCGGCGAATTCATCGACCAGATCGTCGAAGACATCCCACAGCCGCAGGTCGAAGTGCATCGCTATTTGCGGCGTGTTTATGAGTGCCCGTGCTGTCAGAAGAAGGTCACGGCCACCTCGACCGAGGTCTCGTCGCACGCGCGCATCGGTCCGAATGCGGTCGCGTTCCAAGCCTATTCACGGGCGCATCTGGGCCTCTCGCTGGGCAAGGCGAATGACCTCCTCGAACAATTTATGGGCCTCTCGCAGTGACTTCACGAAGTGAGTTGTCGAACAGTTTCGTCAGTCCAGATCGTGTGCGGTGGGATGGACAACAGTCAGGCTATTTCGCCCCGAGCGTGACCAGTTCAACGACCTCATCAGTCGGTCCGTTCTTCTCCAGTTTCAGGCGAAACCCCACCGAACTGGACCAAGTGTACACCGCATACTCAGTTCCTTCCTTGGTCTCGCGAGTCGCGGTGGGTGCCCCAGTCACCAAGGCGTCGATCTCGCTCAGTTTGAGGGCTCCCCGAGGGGATTCGGGGTCACGGGTCCGCAATGCCTCCGTGATCTTGGCGACCGAACTGTCGTAGCCCGCCACCGTTTTCCGCTGCCCCATCACCGACATTCCCCCCCAGATCAGTGCTCCCACGATCAACACTCCCGCGACCGCTCCCAAGAGGATGGGGAGGATCGAGGCCCCACTGGAGGACTTCTTGGTCGTCTTCTTTTTCTTACCGGAGGACATGGAGTCTCGACGTGTGGGAGGGAGTGAGGGGAGTAGTGCAGGCACGTATGCCCAACGGCGTTGATCAGGTGGAGGACCTGGTCCGAAACAACGTCCCGATTGGATTTTGGACCAAGCCCTGAGCGTGAAAATGAGGTTGTGGCTGCGACCGATGTCGGTCAAGTCTTCGAAGTTTGCCTCATCCGGGAGTCAGTGTCGAGGCCAGCGAAGTATCGACAGATTTCGTCAGTCTTGAAAAGCCTGCTGGGGGCCGTATTGGCTGATTGATCGTTCCGCTGCTCTGGAAAGCCCTTGAGTCGGCGCTCCGTGTGGGACTACACTCTCCCTCACGAGGTGCTGCGAAAGAATTCACACATCTTGATCAGTCAAACGGACGAGTCACAGGGAGGTGGCGTGTGTTCTCGATACGATCGATCGGCGGCAAACTGGCTTGCGGACTGGCTTCGCTGCTGGCGTTGCTGCTGCTGTTTGGGGCCACCAGTGCATTAAGCTGGCATGCTCATTCTCGGATGATCCGCAATCTGGAGACCAGTATTCAGCGGGCTCCTCACCGCGAGGATTTGATCGCGGCGTTCGGTGAATTGGTCTCACCACTGGTCGTTCCCACCCCAGAAACCAGTGACCCTTCCAAGCTTCAGGCTTGGGCGGTGTTGCAAAAGGAAGTGTTCGATGTCCGTCTGAACTCGGCAGAGATCCGGGTCCGTGATTTCCACGACCAGCTCCGGGAGTGCGGCTTTCTGGCCAACGGCTCCGCAGGCCAGAACCGTGAGATTGAGATTCTCTTTGAAGGAGTCGACGAGGGATTTGAGCAACTGAGTGCTGCGTCCCTGACCCTCGGCATCCCCGGGACGAGGGAGCGTCAGGCTCAATGGATGCGGGGGATCACAGCGGGGCTGATCGAACGCGCCATTCGGATGCCTGACCCAGAAGCTCATTTGCTCGAACTGCTCGTTCGGGCGCAAGCCGATCATCAGCTCTACACGCTGTTCGCTCTGGGGTTCGGTGTCACGGCAATCGGCTTGGTCATCGCTCTGGGAGCGGGAGGCTATTTCTGGATTCACAAGCCGCTGGGAGCGCTTCAAGCGGACTTTGATCGAGTCGCCGCCGGGGACTATTCGCATCGGGCCAACGTATCCACCCGAGATGAGATCTACTGCCTGGCGACCTCGTTCAATCTGATGACGACAAAGTTTCAAGACGTGGTGCGAAACCAGGACGACCAGATTCAGATGCAGGCTCAGAAGCTGTTGCAATCGGAGAGAGTGGCTGGTGTCGGCTTCCTGGCGACGGGGGTCGCTCACGAAATCAACAACCCGCTCGGTGTCATCTCGATGTGTGCCGAATCGATCGCCCGGCAGTTCACTGTTCCGATCGAAAAGTGGAAGCCCGCCGATTTCAACGAGGGACGCGACTACAGTCAAATGATCTGTCACGAGACGATGCGTTGCCAAAACATTACCCATCGCATGCTCGACTTCGCCCATGGATCGAGCGGCGAGAAGAATTTTTACGATGTCACCGCGATTGTTAGAGAAGTCGTCAATCTCGTCGGCCACCTCGGGAAATACAACGATCGCAAGATCGTGTTCGAGACTCAAACGCCTTGTGAAGCCTGGGTCTGCGGGCAGGAGATTCGACAAGTCGTCCTGAATCTGGTGGCGAACGCCCTCCAGGCCATGACTCCGGGCGGAGTCCTGCGGATCAGCCTCAACGAAACCGTCGATGAGGTCGATCTGGCCTTCCAGGACGACGGCTGCGGCATGACTTCCGAGACCCTGCAACAACTGTTTGAGCCCTTCTTTACCACCAAGGATGTCGGGTTGGGGACCGGGTTGGGACTTTCGCTGACCCGCAAGATCATCGAATCGCACGCTGGCTCGATCTCCGCCCACAGTGCGGGACCTGGACTGGGTAGCACCTTCCGCGTGCGATTGCCTCGCGAATCAGCCGCCCAGTTGAGGGCCGCTTAGGAGCTGTCTCTGAACGGCCTCTCGGTGAATGCTGTTTTGTCAGGAGGATGGTGCATCCCGATTTGAGCAGGGGAATTTTCAAGCAGGTCGCCCAGCACGCGAAGGGTTCGTGTTGAAGTCTCTTGGCGTCCTTGGCGACCTTTTGCGCAAATCAAATCGGCAAGCTGTTTTGCACCATCGCCCCCCCGCCTGCGCTCGATGTCGAGAAGTAAATGTCACAGCCGTCCTTGCCCTTTGCCGGGAGGATTAACTGGCCGTCCTCATTGACGAGCCTGCGTCCCGCAAGTTCGCCGACTTCGAGAACCGCGTTCACGACCCCCGCTGTCACGTCGGCGACGGTCTGCTCGACCGTCGTCGGAGCCTCGCCGCATTAGGTCTGGCGGTACACCCCATCGACCTTCTCAATAAGGATCGCCTTGCCCTAGACTGCCGACTTGATCTGCGGACTGTTCATTCTCAGACTCGACTCTCGTAATGAGTCGTTCTTCTTCAGGCTTCCCCATGTCTCATTGTCTGGTCACCGGCGGAGCCGGGTTCATCGGCAGTCACCTCACCGAACGCCTCTTGGCTCAGGGGCACCAGGTCACGGTCCTCGACAATCTGTCGACCGGGCGAGCGGCCAACCTGAAAGCAGTCGAGGAGCATCCCAAGCTCCGCATCATCAATGGATCGATCACCGACCAGATCGCCCTGACCGATGCGGTGCGCGGGACGGACACGATCTATCACATGGCAGCTGCGGTGGGAGTGAAACTCGTCGCGGACAACCCGGTACTGACGATCGAGACCAACATCTATCCAACGGAGTTCCTGCTGCGGCTGGCCGTCCAGGGCGGCCAGCGGGTCTACCTCGCCAGCACCAGCGAAGCCTACGGCAAGAACCCCAAGGAGGTCTGGAACGAGGAGGACGATCTCGTCTTCGGCCCGACCTCGAAGCCACGCTGGGCGTATGGAGCGTCGAAAGCGATCGACGAATTTCTGGCGATCGCCTACCACAAAATGCACGGACTCAAGGTCGTCTGCGGACGGTTCTTTAATGTCGTCGGACCCCGGCAAGTCGGCAACTATGGGATGGTCGTCCCCCGCTTCGTCGACCAGGCTCTCAGCGGTGGACCGATCGTGGTCTACGACGATGGCTCACAGGTTCGCTGCTTTGCTCATGTGAAAGAGGTCGTCGACTGCGTCATCGAACTCACCAATACCCCCGCAGCTGAGGGGCGGATTTTCAACATTGGCAGTGACCAAGCGGTGAGCGTGCTACAACTGGCAAAGACCGTGATCGAGAAGGTCAACTCCAGCGTGACGATTGAGTTCATGCCGTATGTCCAGGCGTACGGCGAGAACTTCGAAGATGTGCAGCGTCGGGTGCCGTGTGTGGATCGCCTGGCCCAGACCATCGGTCACGCCCCGGGGATGAAGCTCTCGCAGATATTGGACGATGTCATCGCGTGGAAGCGGGCTGAGTTGGAGCGAGCGTAAGGCCCTGCGCCAGGAGGTGGGCGAGTTGTCTCCGCTCACTCGATCGGCGACGATACGCTCAGAAGTCGCCTCACTGACTCAAACGCAAGTTCAGGCAGCCTTCGTTCTGGGGGACGTGGCGACACACTGGCCAAGGAGATCAACATGCCGGGCAACGAACAGCAGATCATGCAACTCTATATGGCGGTGACTGGACTGCTCTCATTTCTTTCATTGGTGATGTACCTGGTCTGCGCAATTGTGGTCCTGGCCAATGGCCGTGCGTCCATCGAGAGAACACTGATCGGGATCGGGGCAGCGTTACAGGCCATCGGAGTCGCACTGTCTCTGGGGATCATGATGTTCCAAAAAGGCTTCCAGCAGGGGGCCCCTCAGCTGACCATCTACCTCTTCTACGGCTTGTCGAATTTGATTGCGTTCGCGGGAACCGTAATGGGATTTTGGGGAGCCGTGAAGCTACTCAACCGAGCCGCTCAGATGGAGCTGCTGCTGGACGATCCAGACGATGACCGGTAGATGCAGTTTCAACTCTTTGTTTGGCGGATGACAAAACAGCCGCAAGTTGTCACTCACATGCCCTCGTCCGATGTCCCAAAGGGCAGCCACTCGAAAGGCCCAGGGCGGAGCTGCACGACTGCGTCGTTTCGCTCTGCCTTGGGGCAGCCCTTCGGTGCTATACTTCGCTTGGCCAGAAGTGAGACATTGGGTCGTAGCTACGTTCGCCAGAACGTGGGCGAATTGGCTCGCGTGCCCGCCCTCTGGCGAGGGGCAGCTACCTCTCAATTCTCCCCGCGTGAAGTATAAGGAGGCCGAAGATTCACGGGCTCGAAAAGAGTTACGATCTAGAACTCCGTCCTCGCTAAGTCTGGGGCTCCACCTTCTCGGGAGCCGAGCCGCAGCCACCAGACAACACGTCCCCTGGCTCGCGGCTCAGCAGGAGCTTCGCCCTCCCGGCAGTCAGGGCTCAATCCGAATGCCAAGTCTTGACGAGGACTGGCGTGTATCAGCTTACGGCGTTGACTCTTGGTCATCACGAGGCGGCGGGCGATCGTCTCTGGGCGGGCGGTCCTCTCCTTCAGGGCGTTCCGAAGGTGGGCCATTGTCCTCACCCGGACGCGGTGGTGGGCCATCACCCTCTCCGGGACGTGGCGGTGGGCCATCACCGAACTGACCTCGTCGTCCATTCCCCGGCCGGAATGGACGTTCGCCTTCTCCTCCGCGGCGACCTTCCATGGGGGGACGATCCCCATCTGGACCTCCGGGGCGACCTTCTCCATTCGGTCCTCCGGGAAAGCCTCCCCGGCGACCGAGTCTCTCGATGTACGCTCCCACGCTAAACACTTGTCCCAGGTTCCGCAGCTCCGCAATGTCTGGGTCTCCGGCCAATCGACGCAATCGCAGTTCCGACTTGAAGTCCTCGGCACGCTGTTGGAGAAGTTGGTCCTGGATCTCTTTCGAGAGTGTCTTGAAGAACGTTTGCAGCTCCGCATCCGTGGCAGACGCTGATTCCCGGCGAAACTGGGCATAGACAGAAAACAGAATCCCACGTTTGGCCATATTGACGCGGGTCTGGTGAGGCATGTCACCCGATTTGGTCAGCAGGGCCAGCAAGTCCGCGTTCCCGCTTGCTTCGATCATCTCCTTTAACTCGGCGTCGGAGATTGAACGGAAGAACTGCTCGAGTGAGGGGATTTGTCGCTTGAGCGCTTTCGCCTGTAATCCCATCCGCTTCAGACCCACATGACTGTCGATCGCCTTCTGCTCCTCTTCGGTCGTGCCGGTCGAACGCTTGGCCAGAACATCGAAGACCTTGTTCAACTGCGGTTCTGTCAGGAGGAGTGAAGCCTGGAGAGTTCCCCGACCGGGTGGGGATTCGTCGTCATGGCTGGCTTCGCTGGCTAGCTTGGTCTGCTGGCGTTCTTTGGCGATCTCGTCGACTCGTTTGGCCTTATTCAGCGGGTCATCAATGTGGGCCAGTTCGTCCTGCTGCCAGGAGTCAATGGTTTTGAGCCAGTCGCAGTAGTCGTTCATCGTGGTGAGATACCGCGCCCCGCTGGCTCGGTCGGCTTCGACCTGCTGATGAAGTGTGCGGAGGTTCCCCCGCTGCTGTTCCGTCAGGGCCCGATACTGATCATATTTTCGCTTGAGAGCTGTTCGCTCGACCTCGGACATCCGGGCGATCTCGTCATGCGACGATGTCAGCGCCGGGCTGCCGCGCCCCAGGACCAGTGGCCCCGCAGCGACGACTCCCGCAATGGCCAGTCCCCAGCCGATCCATGTTTTAGCGGCCATTGGTCGACCTCACTTCTTCGCTGATGTCCCGCATCAGAGTCGGCTGCCCTTGCAAGCGTTCCAGAAATTCGAACTGGCTGATCTGGCTGTACTCGTCGAGGTTCTTGATGACCTGTAAATCTCGCAGCAGTAGATCCTCTTCGGTGGGAACCAAGCGGCTGGTCCCCGCATAGGCCAGCAGTCCTGTGACCGTCAACAATCCAGCTCCCGCAGCGGCGACGATTCCCAGATGCATTCGCTTGTACCAGGTGGCCTGCGTGACATCGGGCTTGATGTCCGACAGCTTGATTGTGGCCATCGTCTTCTGAGTGAACTCGACGGTCGCCTGTGGCCGGGGCAGCATGTCGAGCATGTCGTAAGTGCGCACAAGCAACTCGACATCCTTGCGGGCGACCGGGCTATCTGCCAGCACCCGCTCAAGATCCTTCGCTTCGACCGGACCGAGTTCCCCATCCAGGTAAGCCACAAAATTATCGCGATGCTCCACGGAGACGCGTTTGAGTTTATGATCCATGAGTCACGCCTCCGGAAAATGTCCCCGTAGCGTGGGCTTTAGCCCACGCGGGAGCGAGATCTCTCCTGTTTCGAAGTGTCCTCATTGGGCGTACTCCTCCAGAGCCACTCGCAACTGATCCCGGGCTCGCGAGAGCAGCGATTTGACCGCTTGCGGGGTCATCTCCATGGCAGCTCCGATGTCGATGTAACTCATCCCCTCGAATTTGTGGAGCAGCAGCGCCATTCGCTGGCGGTCGTTGAGGGTCTCCATTGCAGCCTGGACCTTCTCCATCAATTCGGCTTTGGCCATCAAGCGAGACGGCATCAGGGCCGACTTCTCGGGGACGGCCTGGGCTTGTGGTCCGGGTTGTGGTCCGGAAGTGTCGGGAGCTGAAACGAGCTGGGTCTCCTTCCGCCGTCCCAACGTTCGCCGGGCGTTGCTGGCCAAGTTGTGAGCAATGCTGAACAGCCAGGTGGAGAACTTGGCGTTCGCCTCGTAGCCGTGCCGCGCCCGGTAGACGCGCAGGAATGTCTCCTGGGCCACGTCCTCGGCAGTCGTGCGATCGCCGACCAAGTTGGTCAGCAGGCCGATCAACCGGTCCTGGTAGGTGGCCACGAGTTGGGCAAATGCCGCTTCGTCCTCCTCCCGGACCCGCAGCATCAGCTGGACATCGGGGTCTTTGAGGTAGGGATTACTGACGGTCCCAGTGGTTGTCACGAGTCCCGATGCCTTGTGAAGGAGGCCGCCGATGGACGAATCAGCCCTGTGAGGATGCACCATCCCACATGCCCTGACACGCCCACTCGGAGCGGAGAAAACAGTTCCTCCGCAGGAAAGAAACACCGCCCACTCGCCAAAGTTCCGCACCAGTTCCGGATGCAGTGGCTTCGCACAAGTGAACGACGGCGAATCATACCCGATCATCGAGTCAAACGGCGAGGACGTGAACCTCGGTTTCAGGAGGTGGGGTGTGCATCGCAAAAGTCGGCAGATGCCAGCTTCTGCCCCCTCTCCCCCGCAATGGGATGGATGGACAGGGAAGACTTCATGCGGGGGAGTAGAGTGGGGTGAGGGGGATTTCAGCAGGCTTCCGCATGGCCCCTCACCCCGGCCCTCTCCCCACAACCACGTTCTCTCCGAATGTCGCGCCGCCTGTGGGGGAGAGGGAGCAGAGGGACACGGGCTGCCGACTTTTCTGATGCACAGGCTCAAGAGATTGGGTGACGACCTGCGGCACCTATTTGACAAACCGGGGGCGGGTCACGAGATTGGGCCACTCCTCGATTGTCCCGCGTGCCGCCCGATGCGGCCTGGTTTTCCAAGGACCGACATGATGCGATTGCTCACCTGTGTGCTGTTTCTGGCTCTCTCGACGCAGCTGACCGCCGATGACAAGGACTACGTCCTCGGCCCCGACTCGCAGCGGCAAGAGGGCGTGCCCCAGGGAACCGTCACCGAACATGTCTGGAAGAGCAAAATCTTCGAGGGCACAATCCGCCGTTACTGGGTCTACGTTCCGGCTCAGTACCAAGCCGAGAAGCCCGCAGCGCTCATGGTCTTTCAGGACGGCCACACTTATGTCAAGGAGGACGGCAAGTTCCGCGCCCCGGTCGTCATGGACAACCTGATCCACAAGAAAGAGATGCCCATCACCATCGGCGTGTTCATCGACCCCGGCCACAAGAAAGAACAGCTCCCCGAGAAGCCAGGCTGGCAGCCGCAACCCGAAAATCGCAGCTTCGAATACGACACGCTGTCGGATCAGTACGCCAAGTTCCTGCTGGAGGAGATCCTCCCCGAGGTCCAGAAGACGGTCAAGATCAGCGACGATCCGAACCTGCACGCCATCTGCGGCATCAGCTCGGGCGGCATCTGTGCCTTCACCGTCGCGTGGGAGCGGCCCGACCACTTCCGCAAGGTAATGAGCCATGTCGGCAGCTTCACCAACATTCGCGGCGGTCACAATTACCAGGCCCTGATCCGCAAGACTCCGCCGAAGCCGCTGCGAGTCTATCTGCAGGACGGGTCCGGCGACCTCGACAACGACCACGGCAACTGGCCGCTGGCGAACCAGGAGATGGCCGCCTCGCTGAAGTACAAGAAGTACGACCACCAGTTCATGTACGGCACCGGCGGACACAACGACATCCACGGGGCAGCCGTGCTGCCGGATGCCATGCGGTGGTTGTGGCGGGAGTAGGTGGTTTAGCCCGTTCGTGAGCGGCACGGCGCTAGCCGCCGGTTCCCCGAACCGCTGTCAGGCAGAAAAACCGGTGGCCAGCGCATTCCGCTCACTCCCTGATGTGTGAGAGAGACACGAGCCAATTCTGGTTCACTGATTGTTGCGAACGCTCCCCCACTCCCCACGTTCTGGCGAACGTGGCTACGTCTCATTCACGGGCCCACCCCACATGGATGTCCACCTGGTCTTCACTCCCGTCTGGTCCTGGCCGCTGGTGGTACTCGCCGCCATCGGGCTGTATGGGCTGGTGTTGTGGACCTACCCGCCCCGCATTCGGGCTTTTTCGGCTGGCAAGCGACGGTTGCTGCTCGGGTTGAGGCTGCTGGGGGCCACGGTGCTGCTGTTCGCCATGCTGCGGCCCGCTCTCGAATTCAGCGAGATCGACGAGCGCGGGGCGCAATTGGTGTTCCTGACCGACCAGAGTCGCAGCATGAACACCCCCGATGGACCGGCGGGGGTGACGCGGCGGCAGCAGCTCTTGAAGACTCTCGAAGAGATCGCCCCCTCACTGAAATCGCTCGGGGAGAAGGTCGACATCCGGTTCATCGAGTTCGCCGAGACCTCCACGGCGGTCGAGAAGCTCGACCCCGCCAGCGACGGACGCTTCACCGCCATCGGTCTGGCGCTCGATGAACTCCGCAAGGAGGACCAGTCGAAACGCCTGGCCGCCGTGTTCCTGCTCAGCGACGGAGCCCAGCGGGCCAGCGGCGAGGCCAACATCGACCCCCGTGCCGCCGGTCGCCGCTTCGCCACGCAGAAGTCGGTCCCCATCCACACCGTACCGTTCGGCACCGCGGAGATCACCACAGCCGGGATGGACCTGGGGGTCGAGGATCTGCTGGTCAATTCGTCGACGTTCGAGCGCAAGATCGAAGTCGTGAAGGCCAAAGTCCGCATGGTCGGTGCCGCCG
>JAYTCW010000038.1:0-3158 GCA_043736295.1 Planctomycetota bacterium
AACACCGCAGCTGTCAGCATCGATTGCAGTGCCGCTGGCTTTCGAGTTCGAGCAGATCGCCCCAGTCGCACCGGCACCATCGACTGAAACGAGATCTGAAACTGGCTCAGCCTCGCCCGCCCGCGTGCGAGACTGGTCCCGCACTCGCGCGAGGCCGCCGACAGACTGGTGTACCGCTCGGTGGGATGCTTCGCCACCATGCGGACGATCAGCTGGGCCAGCGACGACGGGGTCTCGGGAGCAATCGTGCGGATGTCGGGAATCGTCCCTGTCTGATGAGCGGCCAACTGTTCCAGACGATCCGCTGAGAGATACGGCCGCCGCCCGGCCAGCAGTTGCCACAACAGGCAGCCGAGGGCATACATGTCGCTGGCGGAGTTTCGCTCAGTCCGTCCCCCGATGAGTTCTGGCGCGATCCCCTCATGGCAGGCAATCGGCAGTGTCCCGTGAATCGTGACCTGCGGGTAAGCAGCTGCCAGTAGCCCGGCGTTGATGATTTGAATGCGCCCCGCCGGTCCGAGCAGCAGGTTGCGGGGCCGAACATCGCCGTGAAACGTCTCCGCTTGTTCAAGTCGGCTCAGTCCTTCGAGAGCCTGTCGGGCGATTTCCTCGACGACATCCGCCGGGAAACGCCCGCGCCGGACGAGTAACTCGTCGAGCGCCTCACCGACGGGCACCGCGCTGATGGCGACCAGCGATTGAGCGTCTTCCTCGATCGAAGTCGCGAGGCAGAGATTCCGGTGTGTGAGCTTCTGGACTGCGGAGAGGTGCCGTTGAAATCTCTCGATCACCCGCTCGTGTTCCAACTCCAACACGGGCAGTACCGCAATCGCCACCGGTCGCCCACCTGCCAAGGCACGAGCCCGATATCGCACCGGCCAGCCGTCGTGCGGTAGCCGGTCGACCAGCACGTATTCACCGAGCTGGAGTGACTCGGGATTCTGAGTCAGGCACTTTGCCTGAAACGGAGTCAGTATGCCCCCTTGAACGAGGGCATCGACCCACACCGAATCAAACGCGGGCAGGTCGCGAACCAGATGGCGAATGTGCGTCTGGCACGCGCGAATATCCTTCGCCGTCGCCAGATTCAGCGACTGCAACGTGTTGACCAATGTTGTCGAAGGTGGCTCGATCGCCATTCCATGGCACCCTGCGAACTGACTCTCCTCGCCAGTCCCCCGTGAACCGCGTGTCAGCGGACAGCGTTATCGCAGAATCGGCGATTTCAGGGAACAGAAAGTCTCCGATCAGAAGGGAGCGGGACTCTGACCGTTCCACACATCCGGCCCTCTTTCGTGGAAGGCGAGCCAGGCGAGGCGGAGGGCGGTCCAGAGAGTTGGGGGCCGAGGGGGTTGTCATGTTGGCGGTTGTTGTCGCCGCCGTGGGCGGCCGGGGTGCGGACGAATTCGGCGAGGGGCGGCGGTGTTTTTTGGCGACGGTTGTTGCTTCTCGATTTGCCACACCGGTTTCCATCCGTGGTCGGCGAAGTCCACCCAGCAAGACGGCGGCCAATGGCACCTCGACGGGCCAATCCCCAGACTCGCCAAGATTTGGGTTGCCAAGGATCGTGGACAGACCCCTGTGCCAAGAAACGCCCGGTCCTGTTTCAATCTTGTGCCAGCCCGGCAACTGACTACACTGGAATCAACGGTTGTGGATGCGTGTCTACCGTAAGCTGCCAAGTCGACTGAGTCAGGTGACTGATGAATCTGAAGTTCCCCGCGGAACAATTGTCGTTGCCCCTTTCCCGCCGACGAGCGCTCCAAATCGGGGCGGCGGGCGTACTGGGTTTGTCGCTGCCACAGTGGCTGGCAGCTGAGGCAGTGGCTGGCTTACCATCGACTGATCACGCAACTGCGAAGAATGTCTTGGTGATCCTGGAACAGGGCGGGCTCTCACACATCGATACCTGGGATCCCAAGCCGAACGCCCCGGTCGATCATCGCAGCCCTCATCGCCCGATCGCGACCAATGTGCCGGGAATGCAGTTCACCGATCTGTTGACTCGCACTTCGCGCGTGGCCGACAAGCTGACGGTGGTGCGGTCGATGTGGCACTCGAAGGGCGGAGCGAACGGGCACGGCGAAGGGACGCAGTACATGTTGTCCGGGTCGCATCCGAGCAGTCCGCTGGAGATGCCGGACATGGGGTGCATCGTGACGAAACTCCTCAGCAGTGCGTGCCGGGAATTGCCGCCCTACATCATGGTGCCGGGAAATGACGAGCAACACAGTTCGGCCCGCACTGGGTTCTTGCCCGCAGCGTCACGCGTGTTCAAGACTGGGGGGCACGATGTCTCCGATCCGAAGTGGCAGGTGGCGGACCTGCTGCCTCTTTCCGCCAATACCGGGTCGCGGTTCGAGGGGCGACGACAGATGCTGCACGCACTCGATGCGAGGTTCTCGCGCGGGAACGAAGTCGCGGGGATGGAGCGATTCTATGAGCAGGCGTTCGACACGCTGACCAGCTCGCGCGTGGACCAGGTGTTCAATCTAGCGAATGAGACGCCCGAGACGCGCGAGTTGTACGGGAAGGGACATCGCGGGGCGTGCTACCTCGTCGGGCGGAAGCTGATCGAGGCGGGAGTGCGGTTCGTCACGGTCGACACGCGCTGGCCACTGACCGACGATGTGCCGGGCGGGACGAACCTCAACTGGGACCACCACGATTTGATCTATACGTCGGCATCTTGCGGCACGATTCGGGACAAGGCGGGCGGCGAGGGACGGTACGGCATCGGCCACTGGGTCATGATGGGGAGTACCGACCACGCCTTTGCGGGGTTGATTACCGACATGGACCAGCGCGGGTTGCTGGCCGACACGCTGGTCTGCTTTGTCACCGAGTTCGGTCGGACGCCGCGTCTGAATAAGTTCCAGGGCCGCGACCACTGGACGAATGCCTACTCGATCGTCCTGGCCGGAGCGGGGGTGCCCGGCGGGCAAGTCATCGGCCAGACGGATGAGGAGGGCGGGAACGTCCTCGACGCCCCCTACACGCCCGAGAACTACGCCTCGACCGTGTACGAGAAACTCGGCATCGACCGCGCGACCCCGCTCTATACCAACGCGAACCGCCCCGTGCATTTCGCCCAAGGGGCGGAGCCGATTCTCGGGGTGTAGTGTCGCCTTTCGCTCCGCGAAAGGACGTTCTTTCGC
>JAYTCW010000039.1:0-5480 GCA_043736295.1 Planctomycetota bacterium
CCTACTGGTCTGTCGTGCCACTAAACACAACCCCAGTGATGACCAGCATGTCCGCGTTTGACAAGCCATCCCCCCAAATAGTCGGATGAACCAAAATTCAGAGGCGCTAAACCAAACCAGCGGGGATGGAGCCCGTAGCAAAACGAAGCGCGATCGCTTCCCACCGAATTGATGAGAACTGCCGCTTGCGGATCGTCGGGGACGGTGATCAGCTGGTCGTGGCATTGAACAAACGATGAATTACGCTTTCCTCCAGTGGCATCCTGATTTTCAAAGTCAACCCGTTGACAATCATCCATCCACAAGACACGGACAAACTGTTTGGTTTTTGTTCGGACTGGTTGGACCAGGTCGACCTCCGTGGTAATGGCCAAAGAGAGAGAGATATTTGTGATTTCAAGTCGTCGTGAAACAATTGTTTGGAACTCGCTGGAGTCGGCATCACCGCCAGTACAAACGGCAGCAGAGACGATTGTGAACGTCGTCGCGATCAGAAGACCAGCCATTCTTCGCGAAGGAGAAGCGTACGTCATTTCGAGTCCTCTACGGTATGAAAGGTAACAGCAACCGTTCGATGAAACTCAGCCCTTGGTCCGGGTGCCTCGGGCGAATAGCCGATGACAAACAGTCCCCCACCGATACCGAGAACATCTCCGCCACGAGCCGTCACGGAAAGTTCAATCTCTTCCTGAGGCTTAAGGTGATTTTTTACCAAGCGACCCGAAAGACATGAGCATGTTTGATCGACTCCGAGTAATCGCAGATCGACTTGGCCGACATTTTTGAGAATAACCGACGAGGATTGATTCTGGCCCATCGGAATCGCACCTAAGTCGACCGTCGAGGGCGTCACTTGAAGCGTGACGGGGTAATCTGCTCTGACATCCACATTGGGGAGGGGGGGGAAGGCGCTGACGACAAGAAAGCCGCCCAGAACGAGAATGAAGAATCCGAGCTTATTCATGCTGAGGCGACTCCGGCAGGGCGGCCCAAACCCTGCTTTTAGCGTCTCGGTTGTGGAACGCGGGGTGGCACCGGTTGGCTCGCTTTGGAGCCTACCTGTGTGCCTTGGCAAGAGAGGTTACACCACCAGCAACTCGGCGGCAACCCGGGGTGGCCCCGGTTGATTCGCTTTGGAATCTTATAGCATTCCACCGCTCACCGGGATTGGTCGCTGCTCCGGGAGTGGGGACTTCCGGCCATCCCAACGGACGGAGCGGCGGCGGACCAATCCCGCGCGCTGAACTTCGAATGTCATTCGATCTGTCGCGAGGTTCTCACCACCGCTCATCATGGAGTCGGCACGCTCGGCGGGGTGGCACTGTCAACGGAAGGAACACCGCCGAATGAGGGTTGATGTTGGGTGCCACTGGTGGTCGGCGGGGTGGCCCAGACATCGCTTTGGATGTCTGGGTGACGAAGGCACAAGAGGTGTCTCGACGAGGGTGGTCTGCTGTAGGGAGCATTAAAGGTCGGGTGGCACGCCCGAATGAGGCCCCCCAGCCTGAAGACGAGTGATTTGGGTGGCAAGCCCTGACAGCTTTGGGGAAGGGCGTGGGGGACGCCCGCTGGCCCAATCACCAACGCCCTTCGAAGACTCAGGGACGTGCCACCCGACCGTACCAATCCTCTGTCTGGGGCGAGAGGTTTCAGGGAATGGGTGATCGGCTCTCACTCTATATGCCTTGTGGTCAGTGAGAGGCTGTCGGCTTCGGCGAGGAGTGTCGGTTCTTAAGATCAATTTGCCTGGAGAGCACACTGCAACTCAGAGGTGAATGGACCATAATAGTATGGTACTGCATGCGGTCCATTTCCGATCTCGGTAAAGTATTGTTGTGGGATTTGGTTCACTCGACCCGATTCATAGGCCCGCATTGTCCAAGTGAGGCCATCGAGATTTCGATGTTCCTTGTGTGGTGGGATGACATTTTCCCCCTGTTTCGAAAGCACTCCCAACTGTGACACATTAAAGACGACTGGATTATCAAGCCGTTTTCCATTCACGTCCATGACTGTAAACCGGATTGATGCATCCTTCACATTATCATCCGGAAATGCCCAAATCCCCGTCAGAGTCATCATCTCTCCGAGCGGAACTCCCAGTCGACCAACCAAACGAACCTTGGTGCCAATGTCTTCGACAGACACGTCAGTCATATGCTTTCGACTCTCCGCAGTTGTCGTGGAGGGAGATTTCGCAAGTGCGACTGTCATTACCAACAGGAGCACCCCAAAACACAGCCTAACTTTCATCGGATCGCCTTTCATTGAACGCACTTCAATATCCGGACCTTCATGGTATCTCGCACCAATGAATTTCAACAACACTTCCTCTGGAATGTTGTGGGCCAATCTGTAGCGATTGGGCGAACTTGGAGCGAGAGACTACTCTCCAATGCACTCAGACTTGACCCGTAAGAGATGCAAACGGTCGCGGAACTCTGTAATCTGAAGCGTCGTCCTGGGCCGTAGATTGCACTCCACCCGTGAACCCGTGTTCACAAGGCATGCTCTGCGCCTCCCGGCGACTATGTGTTCTCGTGAACGTACCCTACGAGGGTGTGCGTCTTGGATCACCTTCACACGGTGCCAGTCGGGAAGTCGGACAGTTCGGTGGTTATCAACCCCCAGATTGTGCGGATTCGAGAGGAGTCAGTCTTGGACAATGCCGCTCCCCACGTCGGTCTCGACGAGAGGTACTCGCACGGAACGTCACAGGCTGCCGGTTCGGAGACTGCCATGACTGCCGCTGTTCAGACTGATGTCGACGACGATCCCGCCCCCGTCAAAAAGGCCCGTCGCAGCACCAGCCACCTCAAAGCGGTGCCCGAAACGCTGGGCCAACGCAATCACATTAACGCAGCTGCCGACCGGTTCATGCAGTCGGTGGACCGTAACCACGCCTTCACCCGCGACGACCTGGAACAGCTGGGACGGAAGTTCCTCGGCCAAGAAGCTCTCCCGGAAAAGTATCTCGGGTTCGCGATGGTGCTGCTGGGGAATGCGTTCTGGAAGCGGCAGTTCATGGCGGTGCCGTTCGAGCGGCGGATGCTGCTGTTGCCACACTGCTTGAAGCACGCCGAAGGTTGCCCGGCGGAGTACGACCAGTTCGGGCTCGATTGCGAAAAGTGCGGGGCCTGCTCGATTGCCGACTACAAGGTCCGCGCGGAGCAACTGGGCTACAAGGTGCTGGTCGCGGAAGGGTCGCCAATCGTCCTGAAGATCATCGTCGAGGGTTACATCGACGGGATTCTGGGGGTCGCGTGCCTGAACGTGTTGGAGAAGGCGATCGACAAGGTGCTCCTCGCCGGAGTGCCGTCCTACGCCGTCCCGCTGCACAGCGGGGACTGCAAAAACACCTCACTCGATGAAAGCTGGGTCTGGGAAGTGCTCGACAAGTATGAACCGCTGCCGTCCCCCGAAACCAACAGCTACGTGCCGCTGATGCGGGCCGGAAATAAGCTGTTCACGGACGACTTTGAGCGACTGTTGCCTCGCGTACGGAGCAAGACGCCGGAGAAGGCTCGCAGCCCGCTCGGTCTGACGGAGGATGTGGCGTACGACTGGCTGGCCAATGGCGGGAAGCGATTCCGACCGTTTATTACGTTGGCGGCGTTCGATGCCCTGACTCGCGATGGGAACAACGCGACGGGGGACACGCTGGCCTTCAGCGATTCAGTCTGCCGCGTGGCGATGGCGATTGAAGCGTTCCACAAGGCGTCGCTGGTCCACGACGACATCCAGGATGATGACCTGTTCCGCTACGGTCGCGACACCCTCCACCGCAGCCACGGCATGGGGCCAGCGATCAACATCGGCGATTACCTGATTGGGCTGGGGTACAAACTGGTCAACTCCAGCCGAGGCGATCTCGGCACCGATGTCGCGTGTGACATCATCGAGAGCATGGCCAACGCCCACATCCGCCTGTGCGATGGACAGGGGGCGGAGATGGCTTGGAAGGATTCGCCCGACTGGGCGATGACCGCGCTGGATGCGTTGCAGATCTATGCACTCAAGACTTCACCGGCCTTCGAAGCGGCCCTCTATGCGGGGATTCGCATGGCGGGTCCGATGGGCAAGTACGAAGAGATGGTCCCTCAGTTCTGTCGCCAAGTCGGTGTCGGGTTCCAGATACTGAATGACCTCAAGGACTGGGAAGGCGACAACAACAATAAGATCGTCGCCGGGCAGGATGCCCTGTCACTCCGTCCCACGGTGCTGCTCGCTCTCGCCCTGCAAGCTGCGTCATCCGAGCAGCGGCAGGAGATTCGCGACATCCTGGAAAACAACGGCGAGGACGCCCTCCGCCTCGCTCGCCTCCGCCGCATCTTCCACACCACCGGAGCCTTCAAAGCCGCCGAGCAACTCGTCGAGAAGTCCCGCTCGCGAGCCGAAGCTCTCGCCGACAGCGTCGAGTCGGAAGCCCTCCGCAAGCTGCTCTACTTCTTCATCGACACGGTCCTGGCCGAAGAGCCGAATTCCGGCTCCGCTCACGGAGATGATCAGATGCTGATGTCACTGCCGATCCTCGCCGGGGCGTAGGCGGGGCCGAGGAGCAATGAGACTCTTAGGCGAGCGGCCATAAATAATAGACCGTGGCATGGGCGTCCCGCCCATGTGCAGCCTCTGGAAACACGGGCGGGACGCCCGTGCCACCGGTGAGACAAGTCGGACCGTTCGCCTTATGATATCTAATGATACTCATCGTCCGTAGAAACATCGTCATCATGCTCCTAATGTGAGCCGATGGGGAAAGTCCAAACCATCCAGGAACAGTTTGGCCTGCGGGTCCGAGAATTACGTCGGACTCAGGGGCTGTCTCAGGAAGCGTTCGCGGACAAATGCGACCTGGATCGGACATACATCGGCGGGATCGAACGCGGCGAAAGAAATGTCTCGCTGCGCAATATTGCTGTCATTGCGAAGGCGATCGGCATCTCAATCTCTGAGTTGATGCAGGGAGTGGGCCGATGAACGCGCCCTATATTTCTCCTTACCTAGGCGTACAGCCCACCCAATGGGCGGCAAAGACCATGGAACTCCTTCGGGCGTATCCGCTTCAAGGAGCACAGATCGTCAACCCCATCTTGGAGGCGTGGGACAGCATCTTTGAATCCAAGATCGGACGACATGGGATTCAGATTGGTAAGGACATCTTCCCGACACCGCAGATCATGGCGTCGTATCTGCACGAGTTGATTCCCCTTGAATTTGCGGCCTTGTACCCCGGCCAATGGCGTGGCGACCAGAAAGCGGTCGAAAAAGACTTGGTGTACATTCCAGACGGCCAGTTCTCGGCAGAGATTAAGACTTCGTCTGATCCTCGAAAGATTTTTGCCAATCGAAGCTACGCCCAAGAGGCATCCAGCCTCAAAAAGAACAAGAACGGATATTACATCGCCGTCAATTTCGAGAAGTTCGCTTCCGATCGATCTCTCCCACAACGACCTCGAATACGCCGAATTCGGTTTGGATGG
>JAYTCW010000040.1:0-14233 GCA_043736295.1 Planctomycetota bacterium
CTCCTACTGGTCTGTCGTGCCACTAAACACAACCCCAGTGATGACCAGCATGTCCGCGTTTGACAAGCCATCCCCCCAAATAGTCGGATGAACCAGAAAACAGCCAGATTTAGATGCGGAGCACTGGCCATTCACCCGCTGCGAGCCGATCTGGTAAACGATGTCGCTCTGATGAGGGGAATCAATGAACACATCGCCCATCAACCGGTGGCCCAGTTCCACTTCCCCAAGAATGTGACCCCCCTGACTTCGGTGAACCTCTCACCCTGAAAGCCTGCACGGAGTGCCACGCGGCGGACGGGACTCGCGGTCCATTGTTCAAGATCAACTCACATCCCATTCGGGTGCTGGTCGACTTCGGCCACATGCCCCCGGAGCATCGATTGACGCCCGACGAACTAACTGAATTGAAGGCGTGGCTCGATAAGAAGCCGTGACGAAGACCGGACCACAGCTGATCCGGATTGGCATCGTTCAATACCAGGTCGAAGCCACTCGATGTTGACTCGCAGTGATCACGGGCTGCGCCTGTAACCATCAGTCAGCGGGAAGTATTCAATTCCTCCCAGACTCGATTCGTTATCATGTTTGTCGTTCACAACCCACCGTCAGAGAGGTTTCGTTCATCATGCGGCAATTCAAGACGTGGTTCATTGTGGGGTGGGTTGTTTCCGCAAGCTGGGGCTTGATCGGTACTGCTCTTGCGGACGACACGGAGGCGAACGGATTTTCCCTGCCCGCCGGTTGGACAGCCCATGCCCCTCGTGAAGAGATTCGTCCGGAGTTTTCGTTCGAGCCAGATGGTGGCCCTACGCACACAGGCAGTTTCGTCATTCGCCACGATTCCCGCGAAGGTCTGGACGGGTGGTTTCAGAAATCGTACCCCGTGACTGGCGGAGAGTTCGTGCGCTTCCAGGCCGTTCGCAAACTGACCGATGTGGCGTTACCCAGGCGAAGTGCGCTCGTGCGCGTCCTGTGGCAAAACTCTGACGGCAAGATGGTCTCTGCCGATGTGCCGGAACAGCAAGTCAAGGAGATCGGCCACGTTCCCAGTGCCGAGCCGGAGCATCCCGTGGATGGCTTGACCGACGCAAATGGTTGGACCACGGTCAGTGGCGTCTATCGCGTTCCGATGAAGGCGACGCGGGCCGTCGTCGAGTTGCATTTGCAGTGGGCTCCGAACGGGCGAGTCGAGTGGAGCGACATCAAGCTGGCGAAGACCTCGCCGCCGCCCTCTCGCAAAGTGCGGCTGGCCACGGTTCATTACAAGCCGATGGGCAAGACGCCTGGCGAGAACTGCGAAGAGTTCGCGCCGCTCATCGCAGAGGCCGCACGACAAAAGGCCGATCTCGTCGTACTCGGCGAAACCGTCCCCACAGCCTCGGCTAACGTGAAGCCTCAGAAAATTCACGAGACTGCAGAACCGATCCCCGGCCCTTCGACCGACTACTTCGGGGAACTGGCGAAGAAGCACAATACGCACATCGTGCTCAGCCTCTACGAACGGGACCAGCATCTCGTCTACAACACAGCTGTGCTGCTGGGGCCGGATGGCCAGTTGATCGGCAAGTATCGCAAGGTCTGCTTGCCGCACGGTGAGGTCGAAAAGGGGATCGCTCCGGGCCACGATTACCCGGTGTTCGACACGCGGTTCGGCAAAGTCGGGATGATGGTCTGCTACGACGGTTTCTTTCCCGAAGTCGCCCGCGAATTGAGTCATCGGGGAGCTGAGGTGATTGCGTGGCCGGTTTGGGGCTGCAACCCGCAACTGGCGAAGGCGCGCGCGTGTGAGAATCACGTTTACATTGTCAGCAGCACGTTCATGGCCCCCAAGGATGGCTGGATGATCTCGGCCGTCTTTGATCAGACCGGAAATCCAATTGCCCAAGCGGAGACCTGGGGCACGGTCGCCGTCGCCGAAGTCGAACTGAGCCAACCGTACATCGGCCCGTATAACCTCGGTGACTTCCGCTCGATGATTCCACGCCATCGCCCAATGCCAGCGGAAGTGGCACAGCAATCCACCGCCAAGCGATCGAATCTTCGAGGGGGACCAACTCTCCAGACACGCTTGGGAGAGGTCGAGATCTTCCCACGGGATAATCCGTGGAACCAGGACATCTCCCAGCTGCCGGTTCACTCGCACTCTGCTCAGTGGATCGAGTCAATCGGAGCAGACAAGCCGCTCTTCCCCGCCTTTGGTGCGGAGTATGAAGGCGCACCCAATGGTATCCCGTACGTCGTCGTCGCCGGAAACGAACCGAAGCAACTTGTCGACTTTGAATACGCCGATGAGAGTGACCACGGGCCTTACCCGATCCCGATGAACCCGCCGATCGAAGGTGGACCTCACGCGCCGCCAGACAGCGACCGGCACATTTTGATGCTCGACCCGCAGAACAAGAAGTTGTACGAGTTGTTCCATGTCTCTCAGGATGGAACGGGAAAATGGAACGCGGGCAGTGGTGCGATCTTCGACCTGTCGTCGAACAACTTGCGACCACTCGGCTGGACATCGGCAGATGCCGCCGGGCTGCCGATCTTTCCGGGACTGGTCCGCTACGACGAGGCGATCGAGCAAGGTGAGATTCGTCACGCGTTGCGTTTCACCGTGCGAAAAAGCCAACGGGCTTACGTACTACCCGCAACACATTTCGCGAGCCCGTCCAAGGACGCCAACCTCCCGCCGATGGGGCTGCGAGTGCGACTGAAGACCGACTACGACATCAGCCATTTTCCCAAGTCGGCGCAGGTGATCCTCACGGCATTGAAGAAGCACGGCATGCTGCTCGCAGATAACGGCAGCGACTGGTTCATCACCGGCGCACCCGACAATCGGTGGATCGACGATGAGCTGCACACCCTCCGACGCATCAAAGGCCACGACCTGGAATGTGTGGATACGGGCGAGTTGCAGTACAAGTAAAGTGACTCCTTTTGTTGAACAAGACATGCACAATCTAACTGCAGCGATGGTGTTCGGTAGCATTTGATTGTCGCCACGTTCGCCAGAATGTGGGCAAGTCATCGAACGCATTTGGTCAGCGTTTTTCCGTGGTTGAACACGCGATTGCCCTGGGGCTGCCACCTCGCGTCTACGAGATTCCCTGCTCGGGTAAACTGCCTGTCGATTGTGCTCCGCTTGCGACACGCGACCAACGAGGTTACAAGAATTGTCGTGTCCGGTTGTTCAAGCACCTTCGGTTCATCAAAGCTGGGGAAGTCATGAGTCACAAACAGGTCCCGTCGCGGCGGCAGTTCCTTGGCACGGCAGTGGCGGCAGCAGCGGCCCCGTGGATCATTCCCTCGCATGTGCTGGGGCTGGATGGTGCGGTGGCTCCCAGCGAGAAGATCACCTTGGGGGTGATTGGAATCGGGCCACGTTGCACGTACGACCTGACCGCGATGTTGAAGCTGGCCGATGTGCAGTGCGTGGCAATTGCCGATGTGCAGGCATCTCGCCGCGATGCGGGGAAGAAGCTCGTCGACACCCATTACGGAAACGAAGACCTCAAACTCTATCGCGACTTCCGCGAGATCCTCGACCGCAAAGACATCGACGCCGTCCTCGTCGCCACCGGCGACCGCTGGCACGCAGCCGCCTCGATGCTGGCCGCTGAAGCGGGAAAGGATGTCTATAGCGAGAAGCCCTGCGGGCTGACGATCGAACTGTGCCAGCAACTTGCCGCGACGATGAAGAAAACGGGTCGCATCTTCCAGGCGGGCACTCAGCGTCGCAGCGTCCCCAACTTTCAGCAGGCGGTCAAACTCGCCCAGACCGGGAAGCTCGGCAAGCTGCAGACGCTGTATGCCTCAGTCTACATCCCGACCCTCGACAACAGCTGGCTCCCCGGCGAGCCGACTCCGCCGAAGGAGGTCGTCGATTGGAACATGTGGCTCGGGCCTGCTCCGTGGCGTCCGTATAACGCTCAGTATGTGGCAGGGAAGTGGCGGGGGTATTACGATTTTGATTCCGGGGCGCGGTTGCTCGACTGGGGGGCGCATACGGTCGACCTGTGCCAGTGGGCCAACGACTCGGACACCTCTGCACCGATCTCGTATGAGCCGTACGAGACCGGGATCAACTGCCTGTATGAGAACGGAGTGAAGCTGGTGCTTGATTTCCTGCCGATGCCGTTTGGGGATCGCGGGCCGAACTGGAACACGAAGCTCGGCACCTGCCCGGTGCGGTTCGTGGGGAGCGAAGGGACGATCGAGACCGGCGATAGCGGCGGAACTGATGTCTCCACCGATGCACTTCGTAAAGAACTCGAAGACTCGGCGGGCAAGGTTATCGGCCTGGATGTCGGGGCCCACGCGAGGAACTTCTTTGACAGCATCAAGTCGCGCCAGCCCACTGTGGCCAACGCCGAAGTGATGCGGAACTCGCACATCGCCTGCCACGCGGCAGCGATGGCTTGGATGCTGAAACGCAAGCTAAACTTCGACCCGGTGAAGCAGGAGTTCGTCAACGACAACGAGGCCAACGGCCTGCGCTCCCGGCCCGCGCGGACTTGGAGTTAGTCAGCCGTTTCAGGTCCGGGTGCCACTGCCACTGCCGTGGGCTTTGACTCGCCAGTGCTTAGACTCTTCACCACAGAACGGGCGGTTCAAGGTCGCTTGACGCTCAAAGCCACTGGCGGTCCACAGCGACCGCCAGTGTCACCCGGCGCTACCCACAAACAGGATGGACCGATGCAGAACCTCGGAACCGGGTTGTTCGCGAAGCTGGGGTATCTCATTCGGTTCCCCAAGCATCTCGCTCGCTTGTTCCGAGACGGTACCGTTTCCGAACGGGTGCAATTCTTCGGAATGGTCATGTTCTGCATTCAAGCAGACATCATCTTCAGTTCCGATCTGCTGGAGTCCCCTTTTGACGAGAGCGTGAAAGCATACGATTCGCTCATCGCCCCCAGCATGGTTTTGATCGGCATCATCGGTTTCTGGGCCTGCTTTCGCACTTCTCAGAAGACTCCTGAGAGGAACGGGTTTGTCTCTCGGTTTGTCTGTCTAGGAGCACTTGTCGGGTTCTATCTATATCTGGCCTTGTTTGTGATTCTGAATGTGTTGAACCAAATTTTTGAGAGGTTCATTCCGGTTCCAGTCATCACGAGTGCCATCCAGTCAACATCCACGAATGCACTCGACCTCGCCATCCTCTTAGGATATGAAATCGCGGGATTTTGGTTACTGAATCGATTGATCGCTGAATCGTATCCGGTTGTTCTGTCAGCAAAGCGAGACAATGACACCCCCTCAAAACCCTCAGTCGCGGCAGTCCCACAGCTGAGGCCCGTTGATACCCAGGAAGTCAAACGATTGCTCAAAGAGGCAGTTCGCCAGACGCTATCCACGCTGAGATCTGAGCATCCAGAAGAGCATTTCTACGCGTTTGCCCTGTATGACGCAGACGGGGATTGCGTGTGTCCTTCAACGAATTCGGAAGAGAATTACCAGTCAGTCATCGGCCGGAAAAAGTGTACCGACACCGACGAGCGATTCCAGTATCGCTGGAGTACCGCCGAATGGGGCTACGAAGGAGTGGAGTATGGCCCGTTTGACCAGGTCCGTAATCTGTTGTCGCTGGCCCACTATGACGATTGGACGGAGTTCCAGGCAGCATCTTTTGGAACGAGCATTCTCGCTCTCCAGGAACTCGCCGAAGAGGGATTCTTTGGCACCGGTAAATCCCGCATGACTGTCTTCTTCAGCTTGAGTGACAGTGGGTATGCTGGTTGGTTGGAACTGGAGTCGGCCCGACGGATCAATCCCCCCGAAATCTTTGTTGCATTCGAACGGGAATGGCGGATCGCCGCTGCAGATCACTGGGGAGTGAAAGACGGCAACCCGGACGGCGGCGAATTGGCAACGGTCTTTCTTCGCATGTTTGGATCGATGCCTTGACGGTTCTGCACGACTGCGAACGGCACGCCGGGAGCCACTGGCGAGGGCTTTGACTCGCCAGTGTGGAGTGACTCACAGGGGGTGAATCACGGTTCCACGCTCCGGCCACCTCGCAGACACTGGCGGTCCAGAGCGACCGCCAGTGGCAAACTTCTCACTTCTCTCGTTCCCAAGCTCCGGCTTGGGAACGCCTATCCTCGAAGCTCCGCTTCGCCGAGCCACTCACGACGTTCGCCGTCATTTCGATCCGTGATCTCGCTCATCTCGACTTGAGTCGGTCCGAGTCCACCTCTCCGGCGTCGAAGCGGAGCTTCGGGGATATGCAGTCCCAAGCAGAGCTTGGGACTGTGTGAATCGCCAACGGAAGCCGGACGGGCCAAAGGGGCCCGTCCTACTAACGCCTTGCGATTATTTCACTCGCACCAGCTTCATCAGCCGACCCGAGACGTTCCAGTCCTGGACGTACAGGTTGCCGTCCTTGTCCCAGTACGATCCGTGGGTGCCGCTGAAGATCCCTTCGATCCATTGCTCTTGTGGGATGCCGAACGACCCGCCCTTGGCCGGATCGGGATTGTGACCGAGCACGGCCATGATCGTGTTGTTCTTGTTGAGGATCACGACCCGACCGTGCAGGTCCGGCACCGACACGTAATCCCCTTGCACCGCAGCTGAGGTCGGCATGCCGAGGCCGGTGACGACCTCTTCGATGTAGTTCCCGTCGAGGTCATAGTGGACCAGGCGGCCCTTCGGCGAATGGTTGCGGTCGCAGACCAGCAGGCGGTTCGGCTCGTAGCGGGTGTCGAGGGTCATACCGTGGGCGGTGTTGAACTCCTTCAGGCCGTTCCCCTTGACCCCGAAGTGCTTCAGGTACTTGCCAGTCTTGTCGAACTTAAAGATGACGTTACTCGCGTAGCCGTCCGACAGGAAGATGTCGCCATTGGCCGCGACCGTAATCGCCGTTGGATTGAACGGCGTGGGTGCCAGTCCCGACTCTTTCGGATGAGGCAGCTTCATCACCACATCGCCCGTTTCGGCGTTGAACTTGATCCCCTCGGCGTTGGCATTGCGGGCTCCGTAGATGAACTCGCCGCCCTCTTCATCGCGAATCTCCATGTCGTGTAGTCGCGTGTGATTGTCGGTCAGGAACCGGCGGATGACCTTCCCCTCGGGGTTGAAGACGAACACCCCCATGTCGGCACTGGTGTAGATGTTCCCGGCCTTGTCGATCACGACTGCGCCGTGTGTCGGCCCGATCTGCGACTTGCCGTTCTCGTCCAAGCCCCACCCTGGGACCGTATCGAACGTCATCAACCCGCACCCCATCCGTACCGGCTTGACCGGGTCAGCTGCGATGAGAGGCAAGGCGAGAGCAAACACGACTGCAAGCGAAAGCCAACTGGTCTTCATGGACGGGATTCCTAGGGTGAGATGGAGCAACGCATCACGAACGGTTGAAGTATCGGGTGAGCGGGTTGGTAATTCAACTGGAGGGGAACACGACCCAGATCGAGCTGCTACGGATGCGCCGATAATCTGCATTCGCCAGAGAGCAGGCTTCAATCACCCTCACTCTGACACTGCATCACCAATTGACACCAGCCGGTTCCCTTAGTCAGTTCGGGTTGATGGATGATCTCCGTCAGCATCTCAGCAGAATCCACCAGTCGAGGGCCCGGACGGTTAAAGTATTGATTGCCATCGACGGCATAGACGCGGTCATTGCGGACCGCTGGCAAAGCGTTCCATCGGGCTTCCGAATCGAGAACTCGTGCTTCCTGGCAGGTCCGCGCGAGGTCGAACCCGCACGGCATGAGGACGATCACCTCGGGGGCAGCCGCTGCGAGTTCCTCCCACGACAGCCACGGCGAATGAACACCCGCCCGTCCCAGGACCGACTCGCCGCCCGCAGCTTCGACCAGCTCCGGCACCCAGTTTCCAGCGGCCATGAGAGGCGAGATCCACTCGATACAGGCGACTCGGGGGCGAGTCCGTGGGGAGACCCGCGCACGCAGTTCTTCCATCCGCAATCGCAAGCTCGCGACGACATCGGCCCCTCGATCCGAGATCCCCAGCGCGTCCGCGACGGTTTGGATATCCGCCCAAGTCTCCGCGAGACATTGAGGACTGAGCGATAATAACCGGGCTCCCGGCAGCAAGTCCGGCCCCAATGCCGACAGGACATCCCGGTCGCTGACAGCACAGACCTCGCACAGCATCTGTGTCAGGATGAAATCGGGACGGAGTGCCGAGAGTCGAGGACCATCGACTTCGTAGATCGAGATCTGGTTGGTGACCAGTGTTTTGACTTGCGAATCGATATCGAGACTCGACGCCGAGGGATCAATGCGGGGCCGCGAGCAGACTGGCAATGCCAGCACCTCCGGTGGATAGTCACACTCATGCGACCGCCCCACCAGCCAGTCGAGGCATCCCAGCGCTGACACAATCTCGGTCGAACTCGACAGCAGCGAAACGATGCGGGAGTGGGAGTCCACGGGGATTCTCATGGGGCAGTCCTGGCAAGAAAAAAGGCAGATCACTTGCGTGTCTGCCTCAACCCGATGGAAGTGAGAGTCAACGAGCGATCAGGCCGTGGTCACGGCCAAGTCCTGCGATTCGCTCGCGGGCACACTCGACACCTGGGCCACACCCAGTGGACTGAACAGCAGTGCCGCAAAGAGGGGCGTGCTGATGAATTCCTTGGCGTAAGGAATCCCCATGACATAGCACTTCATCAACCCCGCTAATGTGGCGGGATAGAGCAGGGCCAACTCCTCGCTGGTAAACCGTCCGAGTGCCCACACGACGAAATTCGTCACCAGAAAAAACGTCATGCAGGCCAGCAAACTCCCCGCCTGAACTCGGCCAAACGAGCGGTTCGTGGACAACGATCCCCCCAGCCAGGCACAGAGCGGATACGCCACATAGACGCCGGATGCCCCCGGATCAAAGGCTTGCAAGACATCCCCGGAGAGTGCCCAAATCCCGACATCACCAAGCAACTGCGTCCCGACGATCAGTCCGACAGCCTGCCACCGGCTCTTCAGAAACGCCCCGGCATACAGTCCAATCGCCAACATCGGCGTGAAGCCCCACGGATAATTCACCATGGACATGTCATACCCGGCACTGGTCAGCTTCACCATCAGCTGGGGGGCCAGTCGCAGCAACACCGCCACAGCGGCCAGAGCGATGAAGAATCCCCAGCGGGGACGTGTGGATGCGGGTGACGACATGCGAAGCTCTCCGGACCGCGAACGTCAAACAACCTCAACAATTCGCGATCGGAAAGCGTAGACGGGGCGTGGCCGCGCGTCAATCAGGGGTGCTGGAATCCACACACACAACGTATCAACGTATCGTGTGTACATCAGATGAGGAGGCAGCCGTGAGATTCTGCCCCCTCTCCCCCACAATCGGCACTGCTTTCGGGGGGGGACTCTATTGTGGGGGAGAGGGCTGGGGTGAGGGGGCCACATCGCTCGCTCTGGGCCCCTCACCCCGGCCCTCTCCCCACAGCCACGTCCTCCCCGAAAGTCACGCAGACAGTGGGGAGAGGGGGCAGACACACGCCACTGCCTACAATTCTGAGGCACACACGTTGAGACGAACCGCAAGACCCCACCGCTCGCTCTGGGTTTCCGACCTCACTACACTAGCCAGAATGTCCGAATGTTTCCCCAGCTGCGAACGGTTTTCGCGGTTTCGGGGTCAGCGGGCGGCACGAGGTCACATGTGATGGTCAGCAGCGCGGCAGTCGAGTCACCAAGCACTCAATCGATCTCGAACGGTGGAACCTGGATGCAGTGGCATCTGCTCGGGCAGCGGGTGCTGGGCGGGCATACACTGTCGCGGGAAGAGTGTCATGCGGTGCTGAACTGCCCCGATGTCGAGATGCCGGACTTACTGGCAGCCACGTTCCGGGTGCGGCGCGAGCATTTCGGGCTGAAGGTCCACTTCTACTACCTGAAGAACGCCAAGAGCGGTCTCTGTCCCGAGGACTGCGGGTATTGCTCGCAGTCGATCGTCTCGACCGCTCCGATTGAGAAGTACACGATCGCCAACGAGCGCGTGCTGCTGGAGGGAGCCCGCAAGGCCAAGGCACTCAGCGCACGGACCTACTGCATCGTCGCCAGCGGGCGCGGGCCGACCGATCGCGAGGTCGACCATGTGTGCAGCACCGTCAAGAAGATCAAGGACGAACTCGGCCTGCACATCTGCGCCTGCCTCGGCCTCCTCAAACCCCACCAAGCCGAGAAACTCGCAGCTGCCGGGGTCGACCGCATCAACCATAACCTCAATACGAGCCGCCGGTACTACGAAGAAATCTGCACGACCCACACCTACGAAGACCGCGTCCAGACGCTGAACGTCGTGGCCAAGTCGGGCATGGAACTGTGTAGTGGGCTGATCGTCGGGATGGGCGAGACGGCGGAAGATCTGGTCGATGTGATTCAGGAGTTTCACCAGCTCAAGGTCCACTCGATCCCGGTGAACTTCCTGAACTCGATCGACGGCACGCCGCTCGAGGCCGTGCAGGAACTGAACCCGCGATACTGCTTAAAGGTGCTGTGCCTGCTGCGGCTCTCGCACCCCAAGGTCGAAATCCGCATCGCCGGTGGCCGCGAGATCAATCTCCGCTGGCTCCAGGCGATGGGTCTGTACGCCGCCAACTCGATGTTCGTCAGCGACTACCTGACCACCAAGGGCCAAGACCCGCAGGAAGATTTCAAAATGGTCGCCGACCTCGGCTTCGAGATCGTGACCGGCGACCACATCTCCTCCGACGAGGTCTGCTCGCCGACCAGCTGCGACGACGGACCCGCCATCGCCACAGCAGACCACAACTGCGGTGGCCACACCTGCGGCGGGTGAGGGGGTTCGCCGATCCGCTCGATCCGCTCGGTCAGGTGGTCCCGGTTGGCTGCTTTGAGCCTACCGGGGGGGCGAAGCCAGAAGATGTTCTGTCGTTGAAAGTCTCATCCCAGCGAATTGGTCTCGTCACTGAAGAACGACTAGTTTTCTTCGTAGGAATTCCGCTACGAAAGTGGCAGAAAGTTGCGGAGGAACTGCATTGGCAATCATTTCGCGAAGTGCAGTCACACTTGCAACTCCGCTGAAATCGAAGAAGTCAGGGAAGCCTTGAATGCGGGCTCCTTCGTGGGGTGTGATCAATCGCTGACGAGTGGGATGAACGAATCTCCCTTGTCCCATCGATCCGAACCCACTGGTTAGTGTCTGGGCTGGGCGGTCCCAGTGCATACGACCGTACATCGAAACGTAAGCGTGAACCTTGTCCCTGTGGCACGAAGGTCTTCTTGCGTTAGGAAGATCATGGATATTGTGGTCAAAGAGGTAGCGAATTCTATCGGCATTTTCACTTGTCGGACGCGAAGGGCGATAGAACGCATGATCATTCATCTCAGGCTCGTCCTCTAGCCCAGCTAGGAAATCACCTAAAGTGGCCTCAGTTGGACGCAACTCTTTGACGAAATCCTTGACGCTGAACTTCTCCTTGGCAGCGGCGACGAGGATATGTCGGCGGCGTTTTTGCGGAACTCCCATTTGCAGGGTTGATACGGTGCTGTCATCGACAAAGTAACCAAAATCAGTCAGGAGATCTTTGGCCCGACGCAAGACATTCAACCGGTCATGAATCACCGTAGGCACATTCTCAATGAGGATAACACTTGGGCGGAAGAGTTCGGCAGCCCTGACAACCTTCAAATACAGAAGGTTTCGTGGGTCCTGTCTACGGGAATTATTGTTGAGGTCTGAGTGACCTTGGCACGGAGGTCCTGCAATCAGGAGAGACAGTGGCCCGACGGACGCGATCAGGTCATGCTCAGTCTCAAGGATGGGCTTCTTGGGATCACCCAAGAGCAACGAGATATCGCCCAGGCACACATGACTTTCGGGAAAGTTTCTTCTGTAGACATCGAGCGCATTCATGGAAAGATCGATGGCAAACGATATCGTCGGCTTTAGTCCATTTCGCCGTGCGGCCTCGCATGTGCCAAGTGTCAATCCTCCACAACCGCAAAACAAATCGGCGATGGTGATTGTGCCTCGCGTGGCTGATCGCGATGGTGGTCTACGAGACCGCTTGACCCAATTCAGGTCTGCAATTCGTTGACGAATCTCGCTTGGAAGCTCAGCGGTGCTCATGGGTGGGGCCTATGCAACGTATTGCCCCTCGTTGATGTATTTCGCAAGGCTCTTCAGAATGCCTCGGACAAAGACGACCGCCTGCTTCTTCATTCGGTTTAGATCAGAGACTGTATATTGCTGGCCGCACGTCTCAAATGACAAGTCGCCGTGTCCAAGCGCATTCCGCTGTCTCTTGATTGTCACCAAGTCAGAGCCCCCAAATGCTTGACGGTGGACTTTGGTAGAGACTCCGTGCAGTCGACATACTTCCCGAATCTTTTCAGCGTCGAGGTTCCCCGAAATCGGAAGCAAATCGTGCCGGAGTTCAGCGACTGACATCGAAACCATGCTCTCAACGATTTCAAAGGCAGCCTCTTCATAACTTTGAAGAGTTGCAGATCTCTTCGCGACTCTTTGATATTTGTTCTGAACCCAGATTTTTCGAAGTTCAGCTCTCAACTCGGAGACGGCCTTCTTCTCTGATTGGAGGCGATCATAGAGCGTACGAAATCCCGACCGGATCGAGGACTCGACTAGGTTATAGATCATTAGGAAGACGGTTGCTTTCATGACTTTGAAGCTGCCGTGGCCCAAAATTCTCAGCTTCCGCTTGCGAGATCGGTCGAAAACAACGACGTTGGGGTCTTCGAGTCGCTCTAAGACGCGAAGAAATGCATTGACTTCAGCCACACGAATTTCGAACTCTTCCATGATCGCGTTCATGTCGCCTCCTTCTTGCCAAGGAGTTTATCCCGGACAAACTCAACTCGTGATTTGAGGCGAGGGCCTGAATTGCTGGCGTGGGTTGTCGTTTCCGTTCGAAACTCTTCTGAATCAATCCAGTCCGCAATCGGCGTCGAGGGTTCGAGGTTTGGGTCGATCCTGAGTGCCAAATTGACCCCTACTGCAATCGCCTCGAAGCGGACACGCGGTGTTGACTTCGCCGACTTTCCCTTCGTGAATCCGCACGGGAAGTGTTTTGAAACGAACTTCATGACAGCATTAAACTCATTGCGTAACCGCTTCTCGTCGAACTTTTCACGATGCTGCTCTGCGTATTCATTCATAAATCGATCTACGTCATGCTTGAATGACTCGTACTTGTCTGAGTACGTAAAGAATCGTAGCGCCAACTCTTCGTGTTCACGACGCAGTTTTTGTTTCGATGAAACCGGACAAAGTGCAGAGAACGTCTCGTCCTTGGCACACTTCTGAATGAATGATTGGAATGGGCCAGAGAAAGCTCCTCGGCGAATTTCGCTTGCCTTCGCACGTACACTGCTCGTGTTGATTCTGTCAAACAGTTCTTGCCGTGTGGTGTGCGAAGTCGAGTCTTCTAACACAAAGATTCTCAGAGCTTTCGTTCCAAACTTCCGTCTCTGCGACAGCGGAAGATCAATGAACCGAAACCCATTGAGGCTCGGGAGCTTTAACAACCCTTTCAGCTCCAGGTCACTGTTCATGAACGCTTCAAGAGTCCGTATTCTCTGAGCACCATCGACAATTTCCAACCGGCCATCGTCCATGTCAGCGACAAACATGGCTGGAATGGGGAGGCCGAGCATGATCGATTCAATGAATCGGCATTGATGTTCTTCATCCCAGACGAACTCACGCTGATATTCGGGGATGTAGAATAGATCGTCCTGATATTTCTGAACGATGTAGTCGACTGTAAAGTCACGGATGTCGTATCTAACCTCACTTTGCTTGGTCTTGATCTCCTTTTCTGCGGCGGACCGCTGTGCTTCCGAAATCGTCGAACTCGGCTTGGCCACGGCCAGTCCTCCTGAGTGCTGATGTTTCTACGCATACCATACAGGGGATTTCATTCACGGCAAGGGCGAGACTGCCTTGGCCAAGTCTCTGCATGGCCATGTTCTTCCACCGAAGCGTCGGATTCATCCAGCACCGACGACGGGCGGGGTGGCCCGGACGCCGTTTTGGAAATCTGGGTGACGCAGGAACAAGAGCCATTGAAGGGCGGGCTCTGTCCTCCGTGTTTCTTTTTGTGGTTCGGCCGCCCAGATGCTCAATGCGGCGGACGGGCTTTCCCGCCTCGCAGGTGCAACGACACATCCGCGGGGTGGCCCATCCCTGAAAGAAATGCGGTTGTCAAGGGGGGTTTGGAATGGATTCTTGGGTGTTCTGGGGGCGGGAGGTACGGTCCTTGAGCGGG
>JAYTCW010000041.1:0-3042 GCA_043736295.1 Planctomycetota bacterium
CTGAAGGAGAGACTCCTCACCCTGCACCACACCAAGTATGCCCTGCAAAGTTAAGACCTTGTTAATGCCCATCCCCTCAAATAGTGCGTTGAACCGGAAAGCTTCGGTGGCACGATCCGCATGGTCATTATTAAAGAGGACTACGGTCCGCAGTTCTTATACTGTACAAATATTAATGCGACTGTACGCGAGATCATCGAAGCCTTCGCTGACCGCTCCACGATTGAACAGGTCTTCCACGATGTGAAGGAGGTCTGGGGCGCGGGCCAGCAACAAGTCCGCAACCTGTGGTCGAACATCGGCTGCTGGCACCTGAACCTGTGGATGTTCACCCTGACCGAACTGTGGGCCTGGCCCCTGAAAACCAAGCAACTCACCCAGCGCGACGATTCTCCGTGGGACACCGCCGATCGTCGCTCGTCCCACGCGGACAAGCGAAAAGCCTTACAAACCCAATGCCTGCTGAATGAATTTACCCCGCATGCCGCCGCTACCCCCCTCCCCCAAAAAATCCGCGACCTGCTCCAACGCCTGCTCAGACTTGCGGTTTGAGAGCGAAAGATGCTCGAAAGTGCAGCTTGAACACTTGTTCCAAAGCTCTACTCTCCCCGAAGCTCTGCTTCGCCTCGCGTGCCAAGACGCGACCGATGGAGTACGTCTCGCAGGCACGGCGGACCAATGTCCTTCACTCACTGTCGATTGGAAGCCAGAGGGGGAATGCTCCGCTTCGAAGACTTTGCGTCGCAACTAAACGGGGGCACATGTCGAGGTCGTCCGACTCACCCGCCTGCCCTCTGCGAGAGACACTCGAAATCCCGAAATCGAACCATGTCGGGTTTCATTGCGAACCAACCCACTGCCCCTTACAATGGGGGGCTTCCGATTCATCCCGACCCGTGGAGCCCGTGATGGTTTACCGACCGCGTACCAAGGCGAAAATCGCCAAAAAACAGAAGCGTTGCGGCAAGTGCAATGCTCTGGTCAGCTACCGATCCCGCTGCAAGAAGTGCCACAAGATCGTTAGCTAACTCCTGACAACAGAACGGGTTGCCATGAGTGCTGAATCTCGACTGACTGAGCTGGGTTTGGTTCTGCCGCCGGTTCCCAAGGCGGGCGGGATCTACAAACCAGTTGTTCAGATGGGCAATCTGCTGTACGTGTCGGGGCATGGACCGATGCGGGCTGATGGAACGCTGATCACCGGAAAGGTCGGACTCGACCTGACAGAAGAGCAGGGTTTCGAGGCTGCGCGCGCCGTCGGTTTGACGCTGTTGGCCACTGTGCGGGATGCACTCGGTTCGCTAAACCGTATTCAACGCACGATCAAAACGCTCGGTATGGTGAACGCCACAGCCGATTTTACACGACACCCGGCGGTCATCAACGGGTTTAGCCAGCTGTTGAAAGACTTGTTTGGTGAGGATGGCGTGGGGGCTCGCAGTGCCGTTGGCATGGGGTCGTTGCCTGGGAATATCGCCGTGGAAGTCGAAGTGATTTTCGAGCTGAAGGACTGAGTTCCCCCTCCTTTTATCCGTGTAGACAGCCTGCAAGAGAATTCTTTCTCCCATCCCCACGCTTTCCGGGAATTTTGAGCCGGACCATGCCTCCTAGTTTGGTGAGTCTGCCGCGCAGTCGCGCTGGAACGGATCAACACCACCTGATTAGAGGATGTCTCTCATGAAGCGAATTTCTGCACTGGCTTTGGCAATGGGTCTGATGGTGGGATGTGAGAAGGCCGCCGATGTGCCAGCTCCCGCAAACACCACCGCAGTTCCCGATCCTGCGGACATGATGAAGAAGATGCAGGGTGAGATGGACGCCACCAAGAAGGCGGCTGAGAAGACCGTCGAAGAAGGCAAGGCTGTTGTCGAGGGTGCTGCCGCTGATGGCAAGGCCAAGGTTGAAGCGGCTGTTGAAGAGGGCAAGGACGCTGTCCAAGGTGCTGCCGAAGATGCCAAGGCCAAGGTTGAAGCGGCTGCCGAAGGCGTCAAGGATGCAGTCGATAGCGCTGTGAAGCCGTAATCTGCTGATCGCATCCCAGTGAATCTCTCAAGCGGTGGCGAGTTCTCGGACTCACCACCGCTTTTTTATGGTTCATCCGACTATTTGGGGGGATTTCGAAATGCCTGACGGCATAGGGATTTACGGAGGCATGGCTCCAATGCGGCCTTTGCCGGGACTCGAAGAGGCCCCTGGCCGAGCCCCCTCGACCAGGGGCTGACACGCCATGGGCGCATCGGAGGCCAGGATATTCCTTGGCAGGTTGCTTCCCAGCAGAGCCTGCCTCCGCTTCTTCTGGCAAGGGTATTGCAGCAGATCGACGTATCTCCCGGCAAGTATGGGACATCGGAGTGATGCCTCAAAAAATCCACCCGGTTACGAGCTAACCCCCCAAATAGTCGGATGAACCTTTTTTATTGCATTCGGGTGAAGCTCACGCTAGTTCGTCACTGCGGAACTGAAGCATCACCAGACGTGATCGTCACACCATTTCCATCTCCCGGGCAATATCGTTCGGCACGGAATTCGCGCCCTGCCAACATGGCAGCGATTTTGCCGCCATGTTGACAGGGAGGCGGGACGATGACGCGAGCGGCGATGCGGGTGCAGGTGGCAGAGTTGCAGGGGTTCAAGTACTTCGAGATGGTTTGTGAGCTGGTCCAGCGGTTGAGGTCGGTCGGGGCGGAGCGGGACAAGGCGGGGAATCGTGAGATGTTTTGCGATCAATATCTGTCATTAATGTTGACACTTCTCGCTGAAGCCGACAGAGTGACCCAAGTGCTCCCCGCCGATGCCCGCGCACACTGCAATTCCATCTCAATGGCGGAGGCAGGTTGTGCAGGGCCAGCGGTCACTAAGTCGTGGTCCCCGTAAGGATTTCGAGGAGGGTGCTGTCGTTCCAGCCGCAGCGGCGGCGGTTCATGGCCACGCTTTTCTTGTTCTTACTGAAGTTTTGCATTTCACCCGATCCCCAGTCTCACCATCACGCGATCGACGGTTTGGCCATGTTCTGTGACTTGGCTGAAGGCCCATTCCAGGGTG
>JAYTCW010000042.1:0-3642 GCA_043736295.1 Planctomycetota bacterium
GTCATACTTGGGCATGCTGGTGTTCGAGCAGCCAAGCACTGAACTCGGGAAATGCAAGGTGTTCCCGTTCGATCTTCCCCTCGGTCGCCTTGCTAGCGGCGGCGTGGAAGCGGTGCGGTTCCACGGTGCGATAGAACTCGACGAACGTCTCGTGGTAGCGAGAGAACAACGACCGGGCCTCCGGCATGGTGAGATAGCTCTTGAGAGCGGCGGCTCGCTCGGCCTGGTATGCCGCCCGCAACGCGGTCTCATCACTCGCCATCGATCGCCGTTGTTCCTCCCATTGCTGCCGCTGGCGATCCTTCTCGTGAGCATAGCTCCAGTCGGGCGGCATCCGCCGGTTCTGCACTCCATCGATAAAGAACGCAGCTGGGGATGCCTTGAACCCCGGAAAGCCGTGCGGCAGTTCGTGCATGGCAGCGTCGGTGATTTTGACCCAGCGTTGGATCAGTCCCCTGCTGCACTCCATAAGGATGCGTCGAATGCCTGGCTCGTCGACGCCGATCGACTTGAGCGGTTGATACAACGGATCATCGGTGATCGCCTGCTTGGTTGTCGCCGTGCGATCCGAGAGTGGTCGACGAAAGTACGGCCCCTCGAAGAATTGCACCACATACTGACCAGTCCCCCGCTTCATGAACAAATCCTTCGGTTCGCGGTGCCCTCGACCGAGTTCAATGATCCCCTGGTCGAGGAGTTCCCGGATGCATGCCGTGAGATCGAACTTCCGCTTCTTGAGTGGACGGTCCACCGAGAACCCGAGTCCGTTGATGGTCAGATCATCGACATTCATGAACACACGCTTCGATCGCCAGAACCGGTCCTTCAGTTTGAGGAACAGTCGCCTCGCTGCCGGAGTCAGCTCGCGATAGACATCGAGGTCGAACAGCAACGTGCCTCCGGTCGCCTGACACATTTGATAGAACATCGACGACCACTCGATCCGCCACGCTCGGTCGGGATCGACCGGTCCTCCTCTCCCGCGTGTCGGCAGATATGAGGAGAAGAAGTGAAACGTCACTCGTTCATGCTGCTGCGTGACCGGGTTGTAGAACGCGGTGTTCTGATACGCGACGGTGGCGAGTCGCACCAGCGACGCCCGCAATTGGTCGTACTGCGACCCACCCGTCTCCATCCCCAGCTTCTTCATGATCCAATACGGAGTGGCCAACAGCGTGTGGTCATTCTGCTTGTGCGACAGACTCGTCCCGAGCAAGCCCCACAAGATGTACTCGTCGATCGACTGCAATCCGAGCGGAGCAGACACGCTGACAAATGCTTCTCGCTTATCGTCGCCGACTTTGAAGTGGTACGTCGTGTCGAAAGTCGATTTCTCTCGACTTCCCCCCCGGAGCGGCCACAACGCCGTCTCCAATAAACTCAACTGAGCAATCCCCTCTCGCACGATTCCCGGCAAGCGGTAACGCTTGGCCGTCGCGGCGTCGGTCGAGCTGCTCTCCCCTCCCGTGGGACGGGCACATTTGCCCGTCCGTCTCTTCTGCTCACCTCTCTCCTCGGAAGAAGAGCTGGGGTTGGGAGCCAAGCCGGAGAGCAGTGCGGAATCCGTCATCAGATCGATTAAAAGATCTTGCGGAACAACCGGTGCGTTTTCTTCGGCGTTACCTTCGGAGTGTCACCCCCCTGCTCTGACTTCTCAGGAGTAATGGTCGACTTCGCATCGAGCGCATCTTCAGATCGACCTCGATTCGAACCATCCCCGAGTGCCAACTGACGTTGCAACGACCCGATCAAAACATTCCCCTCGCGAAGCCGTTCCGTCAGCCCCTTCAGCAAATCATTTTGCGTCTCGATCTGCCGATTCTTGATATCCAGTTCCTTGCGCAACATCTCAATAATCACCGGCGACTGGTCGCCTCCGACCGACCCAGACTTCGGTTCCACCTTCGCCTTCTCTTCCCCTTCCGGAATCTCACGACGGAGCAGTTCCTCCGAAACTTTCCAGGCGAAGTTTTCGCCCTTCACGCGTAGCGATTTCGCGACCGCGACAGTCGGCTCGATGTGCGGTCGATCCGGGTGCTTGTCGCTCTTCAATATCGGATACAAAATCCGGCGGATCGAAGACGGCGATTTGCCCGTCAATTTCGCCGACTCATTGACCGTCAGAAAGTTCGACATACGGAGAGTAGGGGAGTGATGCTTCCCACGGTACTTTAGCGACACCATTCCGGAAAGGGGATTCGGCAACCATTCAGCCAATGTCTCAACCCGCTTTTCAGATCACGCTTCAACAACTTTCCGCGAACGTACCGGTAGGGGATTGACCCGCTGCCCAAACACCTTCCACCACTCTCCACGATTCGCTGCCGACACCCTCCCGTAGCCCCACCACCTGACACCGTTCTCCCTGACCGCGAGAGCCTTCCGGAACGCACTCAATGACACCCTGTCGGGAGGTTTTTAAAAGGGTTCCAAACCGCTTCAGTGAGACCCTGCCGAAACCCATCCGTCACCTTGTCAGCCGCCCCGAAAGGGGAGTCCTGTTGCGGGTTCCAAGAGGGCCCTGAAGTCCGAACAAGAAACGGTGCTGAAAGCCTACCGCAAACGTCTCGTGAGAAGACCCCACTGGGGTAGCAGATTCGGTAGGGGATTGTGGTCGAATTCGCCTGTCCGAGAATTGTCCGACGAAATCTATCGCAAAGCATGCGAACATCTGGAATGCATGGAGGCGTGTTGAACTGGCCAACAATTCGACAGGTCGCCACATCTCTATCAACGATCAGGCGTTGTGGTGATCGTGCGCACAGACTCAAAACCAATCCCAGCGTCGGCCTTCGGAGCCGACGGTTGGTCCGAAGAGCGTTGCTTAGAGCCAAAATGAATCTGCGGGAATGATGCCGCATCGAACGAATGTAATAGCTTCTACTGCTGCTGAACTACTGCCCGTTCAATGCTTGATCCCGGAGTCCGCTGTCGAAATCGGTATCGCGTGTCGCGTCAAGGCCACCGGTGAGTACCAGGCCATCCACGAGGCTTGCTGCTTGTGCCAGTTCGGACTGGGCGGTCAGGTACGCCAAGTTCGAGTCGAAGTACGTCCGGCGAGCGACCAGGACTTGGAGGAAGTCGAACTCTCCGGCAGCATAGGCGTCCTCCACCAGTTTCAGGGTCTCCACAGCTCGGGGTAAGATTTCTGCTCGATACTGTTCGACGGCGGCAGATGCGGATTCGTACTCGTTCTGCGCTTGGGCGAGGCGGGACTGAATGGCCAGTTCGGTGCGGCGGACATCCTGGGAGGCGCGGCAATACTCCGCGTGAGCTGCCGAGATGTTGCCCTGGTTCGCGTTATGCACCGGGATCGGCATTCCGACCTGAGCATTGACCATCCCGGAACCGGTTCCGTTGTCGCGACCGGCAGCCAGCATGAAGGAGAGGTTTGGTGTCGCTTGGGCTTCCTGCCGAGTGATGTTCGCCTGTGCGCGGGTCAATCGGGATCGGGCGGACTGCATCTCGGGACTGGAGGCGAGTATTTCTGAGGAGACTAGCTGCCAGTCGCGAGGTTCTGGTGTGTCGGGCAGAGTACCGATGAGCGGTTGCGGTGATGACTCCGGGACTCCGGCCACTGTGACGAGTTGCTTCCATGCTCCCCGCATGTTGGCTTCCGCTTGGCGCATCTGGACTTGGACT
>JAYTCW010000043.1:0-6868 GCA_043736295.1 Planctomycetota bacterium
CCCGGCCCCCCCCACATCGCCACCGCCACCCAACGACAACGCGCCCAGCAACTTAAGGATAGAGGTTGAAAAACGGTTAACGGCGTTGAGTGGCACTGGCGGTCGCTTTGGCCCCGCCAGTGTCCTCAACACCGTTCGACACGAGCGAGTCAAAGCCCTCGCCTGTGCCACCCCGCGCGGCGGCGCTTGGTGGCGGTCGAGACCGGTGGTATGCTGATTCGTAGTTGTGGTGATCGATGGAAGGGGATGGGGCATGCCGGAAGTCAGCCGCTTTTCGGCATCTCCATTCGCATGTCCTACGATGACCACAATCCACCCCCTTTCCATGCGATTTACGTCGGTGAAGAGGTGGAAATCGGCATTGATCCGCTGACCGTGCTGCGCGGGCGATTTCCACGACGAGCGTTGGGGATGGTCCTGGAGTGGGCAGCTTTGCATCAACGCGAATTGCTTGATAACTGGCAACTTCTGCACAGCGATCAGCCACCGCATACCATCGATCCTCTGGACTAGGGGCCAAGACATGTTTCCACGAATCACTTGGGTTCGCCACGTGAAGGGCTACGAACTGGAACTCGGCTTTTCGGATGGCACTGTGGCCCCACTTGATTTTCGAGGCCGGATTGTCGGACGGGGCGGGGTCTTTCTCCCACTGGAAAACGTGGACTTTTTCTCGCAAGTCCGTGTGGATGGCGAGGCGGGTACAATCGTCTGGGCGAACGGCGTCGATTTCTGCCCGGATGTACTCTACGCTGACGCGACAGGGACAGCCATAACGGAATTGGGCGATGAACTGGAAGTCGCCTGACCCACACTCACGAATCGCCGGACCGAGCGATGAACCCCGCCGGATAGAGCGATTGGTCACGATTCACCGGGAGTTGCTGAGGGAGGCCTGGCATGAGTACTTTGACGCTTGAACAAGACCCATTGGCGACGGCTCTGACTCTGACCGCTGATCGTTTCTCGGTGGAATTGGCAGATGGTCGATCATTGTCAGTGCCTCTGGCTTGGTATCCACGGTTGATGCAGGCCACTGAGGCCGAACGAGCCCACTGGCGTCTGCTCGGCGGTGGATACGCGATTGAGTGGCACGATCTGGACGAACACATCGGCATCGCGAGCTTGATGGCGGGACACCCGAGTGGGGAAAGTGAGGCATCCCTGAAACGGTGGCTGGCCTCTCGGTCGAGTTGCTAGCCGCCAGAATTTGAGATGGTGCGGTGGCCCAGACATCGCTTTGGATGTCTGGGTGACGCAGAAACAGGAGAGATTTCCAGATGAGCATTTGCCCCCACTCGCTGCTTTGCTCTGCCACGCAGCGCTCACTGGCGCGGCGGGTTGACAATCGTCTCGTCAACTGGCCTTGGCCATTGAGTCTGGCTACGCCCGGCTCGTGGGGCAATTTTTCCAGTTCATCTCCCGAAACATGCCTGAAGCGGCAACAATCCCCTCAGTCTGCAGACGACGACTCTGTCACTGACCGCAGGCGGACCGACACATCGCCCTTGACTGTCCTCCCCGATGCAGCCCCGGCCCGACAGCTTGACTGGCTTGGCTGAATCTCCCACGGAGATTCATTGGGGGGAGGCATTGGCGGAGCATGCGTCGTGGCTGCGGACGGTGATCCGGTCGCGGCTGAACGAGCCACAGGCGGTGGACGATGTGATGCAGGAAGTGGCACTGGGCGTGTTGAAGTCGAGCCACCGTCCGACCGATCCGAACAAGATCGCTCCGTGGCTCTACCGCGTGTCGATCAAGCAATGTCTGATGTACCGGCGATCCGCAGGCCGTCGGCGAAAACTGGTCAATGCGGTAGCCGAACAGCGACCGCCGGGGTCCTCCCTGGAGGGAGGCGACCCCCTGAAGTGGCTGCTGGGAAAGGAGCGTCAGCAGTCGATTCGACTCGCCTTCGAAAGTCTGCCGGAACTCGATCGGCAGATCCTGATCTTGAAACACGCTGAAAACTGGAGCTATCAACAGCTGGCCGAACGATTGGGGGTCAGCCTCCACACGGTCGAATACCGGCTGTTGCAGGCTCGCAAGCGGCTGCGTGCAGAATTGTCGCGATCTGCGGAACGCGACACGTTACTGACTGAAAAGACACGGTCTGAAATGACTCAATCACCCCCGCTTGGGGAGGCCTTGCGATGACTCACATTCTGGACGAACTGACCCTGCAGCGCTGCGTCGATGGCGAACTGAGCGAGACTGAACAGCAGGCTCTCCTGCGACAGCTGGAGCGGAACCCCTCGGGCTGGCGCGAGGTGGCACTCGGCTTTATGGAGCATCAGCTCTGGTCGACTGCCGGGCACGACTGGGTCCAAGAACCTGCTGCGCCGCAAGTGTCGCTTCGGGAGGCCACACCCGCCCGGACACACGCTGGCTGGTTGCGAAACACCGCATTGATGGCCAGTACACTCCTGGCCATCGGACTGGGGTACGTCGGAGGCAATCGGAGCTTCTGGTCGCGCCCGTCGGGCACTCCCTCCTCAGGGACGGAGGTGGCCCTAGCCCCCTCGATCCCGAATCAATCCGGGGGTCTCGCTTCCACGCAGGGGGTGGTGCCTGTCTCACACCGCGACCGCCAGCCACCTACACCGATGATGCAGGTCCGACTGTCCTCCAACGGCCACGAGTCCGAACCGATCTCACTCCCGGTCTACGACGCAGCTGACATCCCGAACTTGGGCGACTGGCCCAGACCCCGGCTGTCCGACGAGGAGCGGCAACACCTGAAGGACCAGGGCTTCCAGATCCGCGAGGAGCCGCGTTACCTCTCCGTCCCGATCGACAACAACCGCCACCTCGTCGTGCCTTTCAACACCGTCCACGTGCGGCAACAGCTGCAATAAGGCGATCAGTAGCCTGGACCCCTAGGTCCGGGCAAAACGGACCGAGGGGGTCCGTTCTAGCGGGTCAGTCGTCTCTCCCCCCTTGCCATATTGACCACGCGACAGACCTCCGAAGTCTTCTGAGACTTCGGAGGTCTGTGAGCCACTCACCCACGTTCTGGCGAACGTGGCTACCCCCGTCAACGCGAAAAATGGGAGATCGTCTCCTCTGGGAGGGCAAGGCTCCTGCCGAGCCGCTACCGCGATTCGACGAGTCCCCTGGCTCGCGGCTCAGCAGGAGCTTCGCCCTCCCGGGTGGGCCAGACTCAACCTCAAGACTTAACGTTGACATAGCACTCCCCCCATTTCAGGAGCCTCTCATGGAAGTCAAACGCTGGCACACGCTGGCTGCCCTCGTGTGCAGCCTCTCTCTTCAAGCGGTCGCTCTGGCTCAGAAGCCGGAAGTCCGAACCATCATTGAGACGCTGGTGTCTGAAGACGCCCCGCAGCCGACTGATGAGAAGAAGTCGGACGAGGTGGATCAGCCGCCCATTCCAAACAAGGTCCGCATTCGGATCGCCGGTCCCGAGGGAACCACGCTGGAAGCCACACAGATCACGATCCAGCTCCCCAACGGAGAGACACGAGTCATCGCCGTGCCAACAGATGATTGGAAATCGACCGCAGATGCTTTAAGACAGCTCGATGCCGAAGCAGAGAACCGCACGGCCCCCAAGTTCGTCATCGGTGTCTCGCTCAGCGAGGTGCCCGACTCTCTCCGCGCCCATGTGACGCTGCCCGAGGGAGGGGGCCTGATGGTGGGATCCCTTTTTCCCGAAAATCCAGCTGCCAAGGCGGGGCTGATGCAGTACGACTTGCTGCTGAAGTGCGGGGAGAAAGACCTCCATCAGCCGAAGGACTTGCAAGAGATTGTCGATGCCTCCGAAGGGAAGGCGATCTCGCTCACACTTCAGCGAAAGGGGGAACAGAAGACGATCGAAGTCACCCCGATCAAACGAGAGGATGCCAAGTTTGCGATGAATGAAAGTGCGCAACAGAGCATCAGGTTGCTACAGAACCTCAATGGACAGGGCGCCCTCACGTACTGGTTACCCGAGGGGCAGTTGCCACCCGGCGGGTTCAATCTAACGGCCAACGTTCCCATGCCTCCGATGATTACGCCACCAGCCGCCACACAACAGCTGGAAGCCCTGACGGAGTCGATCCGTCAACTCACCGAGCAGGTCGAGCGACTCCAGGGGTCAATCGACAAGCTGGAGAAGCAGCAGGGAGAAGGCGAGGTCGATGACAAGAAGTAAGCCGACACTGCGACAGCAAGCGGCGGACGTGAGTCCGCCGTGCTGTGCGACTCTCAACGGTCCACCGCCTCGTAAAGTGAGGTCGCGTCGCCCTGGCACGGCGGACTGATGTGTGTGTATCAAAACAGTCGACAGTGGCCAGTTTCTGCCCCCTCTCCCCCACGATCGGCATGGCTCTCGGGATTGACTCCACTGTGGGGGAGAGGGATGGGGTGAGGGGGTCACACCGTTTGCTCTTGGCCCCTCACCCCGGCCCTCTCCCCACAGACAGCTCCTCACAGAAGGTCACGTCGCCAGTGGGGAGAGGGGGCAGAGGAAGCTGGCTGCCGTTTTTCTGATGCACACACCCCAGACTGGCATCCGCTCGCTGGGGTGAGGTTCTGCGGCGATGTCCATACAATCGCAGGGGAATCTCTCGTCTCGGCCAGCCGACGACATCGGTGTCGTCGCCCAGAGTTGAGATTCTTCCGTGAGATCACCCCATGCAGCTGACTCTTCGCAGCGCCGTCTCTCTCACGGCCATTCTGCTCCTGAACATTCACGGGTGGGCCGACGAAACGGTACTCTCCCGCATCGGCTTCGGAGCCTGTGCCAAGCAGGACCAGCCCCAGCCGATCTGGGAGGCCGTCGTTGCCGCCAAGCCCGAGCTGTTCGTGATGCTCGGTGACAATATCTATGGTGACACGCAAGACATGGCTGTCTTAAAGGCTAAGTGGGATCTGCTCGGGAGTCAGCCGGGGTATCGGAAGCTGAAGGCGACCTGCCCGGTGATCGCCACTTGGGACGACCACGACTACGGGGCCGATGACGCCGGGGTCGAATACCCGAAGAAGAATGAGTCGCAGCAGCTGTTCCTCGACTTCTTCGGCGCCCCGGCCAGCGACCCACGACGCACGCGAGAAGGGGTCTATGGCTCGGAAGTCCACGGCCCGGTCGGTCAACGAGTCCAAATCATTCTGCTCGACACCCGCTACTTCCGCAGCCCGCTGGTCAAGACCGGCTACGTGAAGGGCGAGGTCGGAGAAGGCCGTCGCGGCATCTATGGACCCAACAACGATCCGGCCTCGACGATACTCGGTGACGCTCAATGGGCCTGGCTCAAAGCCCAGCTGTTGGTCCCGGCGGAGGTGCGGATCATCGCCTCCAGCATTCAGGTCGTGCCTGAGGAAAACGGGTGGGAGATCTGGGGCAATTTCCCGCATGAGCGCGAGCGGCTGTTCCACTTGATTCGCGAGACGAAGGCCAGCGGAGTGGTGCTGCTCTCCGGCGATCGCCATCTGGCCGAGATTTCGAGGCTCAATCCCGAGGTCGTGGGCTACCCGATCTATGATCTGACCAGCTCCAGCCTCAACGCCCCCAGCGGCAACAAGACGAAAGCTGGCACACGCTTTGCGAACGAGATCAACCGCCACCGCGTCGGTCTCACCTACTTCGACACCAACTCCGGCATGATCCAGATCGACTGGTCCGAGGCCGATCCGATACTGCGGTTCCAAATCTGCGATGAACTCGGTGGAGTTGTGCTGCAACAGCGCGTCCGGCTGAGTGAGCTGCGGGCTAAGAAGTAGTGCCTCGTCAACTCGCAGTCTTGTGGCTGTGGCACGCCGGATCGGCCAGTGTTGAGAACACGCTCCGCTGCCGTGGGACACGTTTCCTGCGTACCCGTAACCAGTGCGAACGAGGCGCCTCAACGAATGCATGAATTCCGAATGGAGAGATCACCCACTCGTTGTATTGAGCGTTTGCGCCACCCAGTCCGCACGGCAGTCAGGCGATCAATTGGAGAGAGCGGTCACTCCTCGGCCAGAAGGGGAAGTGCCCGGCCTGTGCGAAGTTCCGGTAAGGCGAGCGGCCCGTGAAAACTTCCCGCCAGACTTCCGAAGTCTTCGGAGACTTCGGAAGTCTCTGCATTCGATCGAACGCTGGTTCCGGCAGCCCGCGTTCTGGCGAACGCAGCTACGGAGAATCCACGAACTACGTGGTCGGCACGGAGTTGATCGTCTTGAGCACGCGGGAGGTGATCTTGTACGGGTCACCGGCGGAGTTCGGACGGCGGTCTTCCAGGTAACCCCGGTAGGCGTCGTTCTTGACGAAGGCGTGCGGGATGCGGATCGACGCGCCGCGGTTCGCGACGCCGTAGTTGAACTTGTCGATCGACTGGGTCTCGTGCAGACCGGTCAACCGCATGTGGTTGTCCGGACCGTACACGGCGATGTGCTCTTCCTTGTATTTGTCGAAGGCTGCCATGAGCTTCTCAAAGTATTCCTTGCCGCCGGTCTCGCGCATGTAGGTGGTGGAGAAATTGGCGTGCATGCCGGAACCGTTCCAGTCGGTGGCACCGAGGGGCTTGCAATGGAACTCGATGTCGATGCCGTATTTCTCACAGATGCGCATGAGGAGGTAGCGGGCCATCCACATTTCATCGGCGCAGCGCTTGGAGCCTTTGCCGAAGATCTGGAACTCCCACTGGCCCTTGGCCACTTCGGCATTGATACCTTCGTGGTTGATGCCGGCGTCGAGGCACTGATCGAGGTGTTCCTCGACGATCTGCCGGGCGATGTCGCCGACGTTCTTGTAACCGACACCCGTGTAGTAAGGGCCTTGTGGAGCGGGGTAACCGTTTTCGGGGAATCCGAGCGGGCGGCCGTCCTGATAGAAGAAATATTCCTGCTCGAATCCGAACCAGGCGCCTGGATCATCGAGGATGGTGGCCCG
>JAYTCW010000044.1:0-5761 GCA_043736295.1 Planctomycetota bacterium
AACATTTGAAGGAGAGACTCCTCACCCTGCACCACACCAAGTATGCCCTGCAAGGTTAATATCACGCTAATGCCCATCCCCCAAATAGTCGGATGAACCGGAAGATGGGTAGTGACCTGTATGTCGCACGACGCTCCGCACGTAACTGACGACGCAGAAAGTCGGATCATAATTCTGGGGGTCGGGGAGAAGCTCACCCGACCCGAGAACCTTCGATAGCGGACGAGGTGAGTCTTCCCGCCACCCCGCTCGTCGGGGTGTTTCCCTCGCTGGTGCGCTACTCTCGCTCTACGCGTGGTCGAAGGCCCATTCCCCAACGGGCATGGACTTCCCGAGTGACCGTCCCAGCCACATAAAATATAGGGCAGCCCATCCCGCCATCTGCATTCCCGAAATCCCCAGAGAAAGTTGTTGACGTGCGGATGGTCGCGGATTAGCATAGGGCCATGTCGGTGGGATGCCTGCGGACTTCCTACTTCCTACTTCCTACTTCCTACTTCCTACTTCCTACTTCCTACCTCCTACTGGAGCAGAGCGATGCGTAAGCCACTGGTGTGTGTCGGAATCATGGCGGTCATGGGATTCGCGGGGGCAGCTTGGACCTCGGGAGGGCAGAGTCCTCGGTCGCTCACCCTGTCGGAGATGCACGAACTCCGGGCCGGATACAACGGTTGGCGGTGCAAGAATGTGGATGTCTGTGTCAACTGTGTGCCCGGCGGGAGTTGCTTCCCGGCATCCTCTCAAGCCGATTGCGAGGCCAAGGTGATCACCGCCTGCGCGGGGGGGCCAGTCCACAAGAACTGTTTTCGAGAGACAAACTTCAACTGCTCAATCCCCACCACGAGCATCGCCACGAATTGCATTACAAATTCCGGATGCCAATGGATGCCGCCCATGCCGCCGATGATGATGGGGTCTTGCGGCCCGAAAGTCGGTTCTCTCTCCACTCAATCATATCCGGCCTGCGACACCTCACCGAATCAATGAGATCACTGCGTAAGGTATACGTCCCACTATTCTCTGGAGGCAGCTCATGGTCTGGCGCATGTTGTTGATGTGTGTCGTTTGGCTTCAGGTTCCCCCGCTGTGGGCAGCGACTCACACGGAACTCTTGAAGGCGGTTCGCGATGCTCAACGAATGAACGCCACACGATATCCGACGGGATCGCTCGACGCGGATGTGGTCGAAGTCAATCTCGTCGATCGGGTTCGCACGGAAGCTCATGTCCACCAAGAGTGGGCGGGAACGGCCTCGTACTGGAAATACTCGATCAGTTACACACACACCGACAGCGGTCGACCGAAAAATCGCGGGGGCATCGATAATGAACTGATTCGGACCGACAAACAACACATCTTGTTCAATCCCACCGATCGCACTTTTGTGGTCGCCCCACTCACTCGCTTCGGTCTGCCAGAGCGGATTCTGGAACTTCGTCCCGCCAAGACATGGCATAGTTTCCTGCCGTTTCTCATTGAGTCCAACTGGGATGAGTCGCTCGACAAAACAATCACTGCGGGTTCCGCCACACCAGATCATGTGAAGGAATTGAATGGAAAGGTGACGATCCAGCCGAAGCCGGACGAATTCCCGCAAGGCCTGACGGTCTTTGATTTGGCCCAGGGCGGCAATCTGATCCAGATGAAAGTCGAGCCGTGGGACAACGGAACGAATCAATACGATGGTCGCCAAGTGGATTGCGAGTGGGTCGATCAAGGTCAGGGGGTTTTCCGATTGAAGTCGATCCACTTCCGTGAGTACAAGCAGTCGCCCGATAGCCCCTACTGGGACATTCACTGCAAAGTCACTGCGTTTCGTCCCCAAGACAAGATTTCCCCGAAGCGGTTCACTCAGGCATCCATTGCATTGCCGAAAGGAACACAGGTCGGCACCTACGGCGCGACTGGTGCGCCCGCTTTGACGTATGTCGGTGGCGCTCCTCCCAAGGCCAGGATCAGCGATCAGACTCTGGAACAGTTGTCCCAGGAATTGCAGCAGAAGGGGTTGTCCGCTCCGAAACGACCGACTCCGTAGTGCCTCGTCAATGCTGAACTTGGCGGTTCACCTCCCTCGGGAGGGCGAGGCTCCTGCCGAGCCGCTGACGCGATTCGACGTGTCCCCTAGCTCGCGGCTCAGCAGGAGCTTCGCCCTCCCGGGCACCCCAAGTCCTGCCTAGCCGACGCACCAGCAGTCTGTAGAGACAGGCCGTGGCACGGGTTTCCGGTCTGTCATTGGCCGAGATCAAAATGCTCGACTCCAACCCCAGAGAGGAATTGAAACATGCTGGGCTGGCCTCTCTTGATGATCACCATGGCGATGGCCGCGACGCCCGTCGTCGAACCGGAACGCGACGATTTATGCGGCACGTACGTCCTGTATGTGGCTGCCAAGTCATTGGGCGCAGATGTCCGCACGTTGGCCGATTTTGAGTCGGACCTCGGCCCACCGCCGCGTGGCGGTCATTCGCTCGCGGAACTCGCCGAAGCTGCGGAGCGGTTCCCGTTGCAGACGCTGGGGGTGCAGACGACGCTGGCGAATCTGGAGAAACGAACTCCGCCCTGGGCCTGCATCGCCCGCCTGCAGATCGGGCATTACGTGCTGATTGGACAGATCGATGGCGAGTCCGTGCTGGTTGTCGATCCCCCCACATCGACGCGCTTACCGCGATCGGTGTTTGAGAATGTCTGGGATGGAAATGCACTCCTGATCTCGACCGCTCCCCTGCTCGGCGAAGAGGCCGTGACCCAACTGCCAGTCGTCCGTCATGCCTCTGGAGGAGGCGTCACAAACTGGTTGTGGAGAGCGCTACTGATGCTCGTGGTGAGCGGACTCGGACTGTCGGCGATCTACGTTTGGAGGCAGAGGAAACCGGCTGCGGGGAGCGTCTAGTGGTCCGTCGATGCTCGCTTGGGGGTTCACCTCCGTCGGGAGGGCGAGGCTCCTGCCGAGCCGCTACTGCAAGTGGGCGTGTCCCCTAGCTCGCGGCTCCCAGGGGCGCGGCCCTCTTGGGCAGTGAGCGTCTGCGCCTTCACATGACTCCACTTTTCAACGAGCATTTGGAACAGACTCAGAGCAGGAAGAGGAGTATTTCATGATTCGCCGTTTACTCATCGGATTGTCGGTGTTGGGACTGGCCGTGGGAAGCTGGGCTCTACTACATCATGTCAGTTCTGCTGCCAGTCTCGCTCCCATCATCCACGTGAAGGATTCGATGGTGGACTTGGGGACGATTTCCCTGAAGGATGGCCCGTTTCGAGCCACTTACGAGTTGTCGAACTGGGGAAAATCACCCCTCCAGATTGAATCGACTAAGTCATCGTGTGGTTGTACCCAACCTCGGTTTAGCCAGACTGTCATTGCTGCGGGTGAAACGGGTGTCGTCGAATTGGACATTTCCCCGAACGCTTCCGGGCTGCAGGAAGCCAGTGTGACTCTGACAACTAACGATCCTGTGCGATCCCAGTTCACTCTTTATGCCAAATGGACCGGCGTGGAAACGATGGAATTCACGCCGCTGGTCGTCGACTTTGGAGATGTGGAGAGCGACAGTCCCCAGGCATCAAACATCCACTTTCACAAGCTGCTCGACCATGTGGAGATTTCCCAAGTCACGGCTGATCCTCCGGAGTTGTCGGCGGTGATCGATGGGGATCAGATCGTCGTGACGTGTCGTCCCACCTCAGCACCGGGGAGGCATCAGGGAGTCGTGCGGATTGAATTGAAGCCCGCGGGCCAACGGCCGGTTCAAATCCCGGTTCACTGGTTGGTGAAAGCTCCCCCGCACTCGGTAGAGCCAGCAGCACTGTTCTTTGGGGCCGTGCGTTCGGGCGAGCAACGCACTCTGTCATTTCGAGTGGTCGATCAAGCCGGAAGTTTCGTGCGGCCCGATCGAGTGACATGGACAGCTCCGCTGTTGGGAGCCGATTTCAAAATCGAGACCGATCAGGTGAGAGTGGCCTGGGACGTGCCGTTGACGCTGGGACTGATTTCCGGTCAGATCACTGTCGAGGTGGGCGGGAAGACGCTGGTGATTCCCGTTTCGGGATTGGTCCAGGGGAAGCCCGAGAATCTTTCGGTCGCGGAGCCAGCATCATGAAGACAGCGAGTTGTTGCGGGGTACGGCAGTCCGGATGGTCGTCGTTCGCTCCTCGCCAGAACACACTTTTGCGGAGCAAAAGGCGACACTTCCGGACCGGGTGGACCATGCTGGAAGTCCTCGTGGCGATTTCGGTGATCTCGCTGTTGCTGGCGCTGGCGATTCCCGCAGTTCAGTCAGCTCGCGAGAGTTCGCGGCGCAGCAGTTGCCTGAGCCAGTTGCGGCAATTGGGAACGGCGCTGAACAGCTTTGAAACGACTCATCGAGAGTTTCCCGGAGGTTGGGGTCCGGTCCATCCCACGGAGGGTTACGGATTTGGCATTGCCCCTCAGGCGAGATTGCTCCCCTGGCTGGGGACTCCGGGCTTCGAGGAATATCTGGAACCGGAAACATACCCCCAAATCGTTCCTTATGACCCAGATCAGTGGCGTGCCTGGATGCGGACGACCATTCCGGTGCTGCTCTGCCCGAGTGACAAGGGGCTGCCCGGAACGAATTTCTTGATGTGTACCGGAGGCGGACCGAAACCGGGGGGTGACTATGCTTACAAGGGAGTATTTCACACGAGTGCGGGCACTCGGCCCGCCCAAGTCCTCGACGGATTGTCGAATACCATCGCAGCCAGCGAACGGGTGCAATCGGACCTTGAGACGCAAACCTACTCGCCTGACGAAGACATCTGGGGGTCTGGAATCTCCATCGGCTGGATCGAAGAGCCCGATCCCATGGCGAGTTTCTGTGCCTCACTGACTGGTCAGCCGCCTGGGTTTTATCCCCACACGGGGTGGTCGTGGGATAGCTCGGACTATGGTTCCACGCTCTATAACCATGTCACGGCCCCGAACTCGAAAATTCCTGACTGCGTCTCCAGTACCAATCCCACTCCTCCCGGCCCCGGACAGCCCGACCCACCCGATCGCTACGGGCATCAGGGAGCTGTGGCGGCGCGCAGCCGACATGCGGGGGGAGTAAACGTGCTGACGCTCGATGGCTCATCGCGATTCGTGTCGAATGCAATCGATCTCTCGGTCTGGCGAGCGTTGGCCACGATCGCTGGTAAAGAGATTGTCAGTGATTGGTAAAGAGGAATGGTTCTCCCAAAATCACGGCGGCGATTTGCCGTGGGTGACGCGAATTGAGAACTGCAGCATCGGCGGGGTGGCCAGACACAAGGGGCATGGTGATGGACCCGCAGGTCTTCCCAATCGTCCCGCTGGGGTGTTACCATCATGGGTGAACGTTTCCCGATGCGTTCCTTCTGCCTGACAATTCCTTTCTGGGTGATCGCTGCCGTGCTGCTCCGCTCCCTTGCTGCTCTGCTGATCGTTGCGGGTGTCTCCTGTGTGGAGGCCGCTGACCGCGTCGACTTCAACCGCGATGTTCGTCCGATCTTGTCGGAGAACTGTCTGTCGTGCCACGGCCCGGACGCCTTGAAACGCGAGGCCGGGTTGCGGCTGGATGTCAGTGACCAGTCGATGTGGAAGGGGGAATCGGGCAAGGTCGCGATCGTGCCCGGGAATGCCGCCGTGAGCGAACTGGTCCTTCGCATCACCTCGGCGTCTCCCGACGAACTGATGCCGCCGCCGGAGTCGGGCAAGAAGCTGACGCCGAAGCAGATCGAAACCCTCCGGCAGTGGATCGCCGAAGGGGCCGAGTACAAGGGG
>JAYTCW010000045.1:0-2977 GCA_043736295.1 Planctomycetota bacterium
CTTGTCGATGTCCTTGATCGTGATCAACCCCTTCAATTGATATTGATCGTCCACCAGGAGCAGTTTCTCGACCTTGTTTTCGCGGAGGATGCGTTCGGCGTCTTTGAGGCTCGTATCCTCGCGGGCGGTGACGAGTTTGTCCTTCGTCATGACCTCATCGACCCGCATCTCCTTCGATTCCAGGAACCGCAGATCGCGCCGCGTAATGATCCCTTTAAGCGTTCCATTTTCCGTAATCGGAACACCCCCGATGTTCCGCTTCTCCATCAGGTCGATGACCTCCTGCACTTTGGCATGCGGCGGGAGAGAGACCGGGTCGACGATGACGCCGTTCTCGCTCCGCTTCACCCGCTCGACTTCGAGGGCCTGCCGCTCGATCGACATGTTCTTGTGAATGACGCCGATGCCCCCCTCCTGGGCCATGGCGATCGCCATGTCGCTCTCGGTCACGGTGTCCATCGGACTCGACAGGATCGGAACGTTGATCGAGATGTTCCGTGTCAGCTGGGTCGAGACATCGACCTCCGACGGCATCACCTCGCTGTAGGCGGGAACCAGCAACACATCGTCAAAGGTTAGACCAGTGTCCAGAATGCGATCTTTCACGAACGACTCCTCAATCCTGATGATGCGAAGGTCTGTCTGGAGCCCCGTCCGGCCTGTTTTTCCCTCACAACCTTCCACAGCCTCATCAATGGCCAGGAGCGTTCAGGAAACTGTCGAGCAGACAGACTCACCATGACAAATGCGGCCCAGCGGGACCTATGACTATCCAAATTGCAGCCGCGCACCGCAAAGAACCCCGCCCAAACGAGGCCGTGCGTTCCACAAACAACAACGCCAGCTAACATTGGGAAACTATATGAAGTCGGCTGCCAATCATCAATCATCCATTTGGGGATGTTTCAGCCAGTCAGAACCGCAGGTGTGGGGTATAATGATTCTGCGGGGGTTCTGATTGTCATGGGGCATCTGTCTTCGTTTTTTGATCTCCCCCCGTTGATTGAACCGCTCGTCGCTATCATCCGGTTTTGCCAATTCCTAAGATTCCTCACGACCGGTCGTCGGGACTGGGACGGCGTTACGTCTTTCACGCATCTCCTGCCACGTCAGGTGAGGATAGAAAGACGGACTCCCGCTGTTTTGTCCCGGCGGGTGTCCTCCCTGTCTCGGTCTGCCGGATTCCTCGGCCCGGGATCAAGGGGTTCGATGGCAGTTCCCACTCACATCCCCCCGCCACCCCGGAGCGATCACAGCTCTTGTCGGTGGCTCTCTGTGATTTCTGAAAAGGTCAGTCATGGCCCGCAACTGGTTAGATCAGTTCGTCAAAGACGGCACCGTCAGCAAAGACCAGCTGGGGGAAGCGGAAGACATGGCCAGCAGCATGGGGATCACCCCGGAAGACGCCCTGATGAAGCTGGGGTATGTCGACGAAGGGCGGATCGGGCAGGCCAAGGCCAAGGCGTTCGGGTTTACGTTTATCAACCTGGAAGAGGTCGAACTGGAGCACAATGTCGTTGAGTTGATCCCGGAATCGGTGGCTCGCGAGAACACCTGTATCGCCGTCGAGGTCAGTGACGAAAAGCTGAAGGTGGCGGTCGTCGACCCGATGAACTTCGAGTTGGTCGAGAAGCTGCGGTTCATTCTGGCCCGCGAAGTCGACATGGTGATGGCGCAGAAGGAACAGATCAACGCAGCCATAAATCGGTACTACGGGCAGTCGGAGACCGAGTCGGTCGACTCGATGCTGCAAGAGTTTACGGAAACGGCGATCGACTTTACTGAGACGGAGTTGAGCGAGGCGAAGGCCCAGGCGGATGACTCAGAGAGTTCGCCGATTGTGAAGCTGGTGAACCTGATCATCACCGAAGCGGTGAACATGCGGGCCAGCGATATCCACGTCGAGCCGTTCGAGGACCGTGTGCGGATTCGCTACCGGATCGACGGCGTGCTGGTGGAGCGAGACTCCCCGCCGCGACGTCTGCTGGCTCCTCTGATGAGTCGCCTTAAGGTCATGGGGCGTATCGACATCGCTGAAAAACGTCGCCCGCAGGACGGCCGGATCAAGACCCGCGTCAACGGCAAGGACTTCGACCTTCGCGTCAGCGTCCTGCCCACGAACCACGGGCAGGCGATGGTCATGCGTATCCTGGACCGCGACAACATTAAGGTCGGTATCCGCAACCTCGGTTTCAGCGAAGAGAACTACCGCAAGTTCCAAAACATCATCCGCCGACCGAACGGAATCTTTCTGGTGACAGGTCCGACCGGCTCGGGCAAGACGACCACACTGTACAGTGCATTAGGTGAACTAAACCGCCCAGACCGCAAAATCATCACAGCTGAAGACCCCGTCGAATACTACTTGCCGGGGATCAACCAGTGTGAAGTGCGGCACTCGATTGGCCTGAATTTCAGCCGCATCATCCGCGCGATGCTCCGGCAAGCCCCGAATGTGATTCTGGTGGGTGAGATTCGAGATACCGAGACAGCGGAGATGGCAATTCAGGCATCTTTGACTGGACACTTGGTTTTCAGTACGCTTCACACGAACGATGCGCCCGGTTCCATCACACGTTTGATCGACATGGGAGTGCAACCATTCCTCGTTGCATCCTCGGTGATGGCGGTCATGGCCCAGCGATTGGTTCGCAGCATCTGCCCCAAATGCGGAGACACCTACAAGCCCAGCCTGGACGAGTTGTCGCTGTTCGAGTTGACTGAGGATCAGATCTCCACAGCCAAGTTCCGCCGCGGCAAAGGGTGTGCCAACTGCCAGCAGTCGGGCTACCGGGGACGCAAGGCTGTGTTCGAATTGATGATGATGAACGGAGCGATTCGCGAGATGGCGTTCCGCAGCGAGCCGACCCAGAATATCCGTCGTCAGGCCCGTCTGTTCGGGATGCGGACGATCGTCGAGGATGCGGTGGACAAGGCTCTGGGGGGAATCACGACGCTGACAGAGGCTCACAAGCTG
>JAYTCW010000046.1:0-7784 GCA_043736295.1 Planctomycetota bacterium
AACATTTGAAGGAGAGACTCCTCACCCTGCACCACACCAAGTATGCCCTGCAAGGTTAATATCACGCTAATGCCCATCCCCCAAATAGTCGGATGAACCAGGACTTTCAGGGCGTGACATCGCGTGGCGGCTCAGGTTTCCGCCCTCGTCTTGCCTTGTTGTGGGACATGGACTTCTCCATTGTCTGACGGGGGTGAATCCAGTCAGCGACCTGCTCGTTTCGGAGTGAAGTCCCACACCTGTGTGCCGGACCACTACTCCCCCGCCACCTCACCCAGCAGCTTCATGAGGGTCTCGCGAACTTTCGCCTCGGAGTCGACGCTCAGGTAGCTCGACCGGGCCCGCCAAGTTTCATACCCGCCCCACTCGTGGTGCTGTGCTGTGGGGAGGTAACCGTTGTAGCCATTCGCGAGTGAGACACAAAAGACCGGCTTCAACGGGCTGTCTTTCTGAATCGCCAGGCCGGTCTCGACGAACGTCTCACAAGGGCTGCTGACCACTCCGAGTTCTCCAATCCGGAAGGCTTGCAAGATCACTTGGACCTTGTCCGGGTAGCCATCCAGCAAGACTGATTCACGAGCATAGATCTCGCGAGTCTGCGAGTACGGTCCGGGCCCCGCTTCAGCGAGCCACTGCTTGGCTTGCGTCAGCTGCTCAGCGTTCGGCTTGCGGACTCCCAGTTCGATTTCCGATTGAGCGGCGCTCAGCGGAACCCAGTCGTGGTAGTCGATCAATGAGTACGCCTTGAAAGCCGCCTCGGCGACGCTGGCGGCTACGACCTTGATCTGCTCGCCCGGCTCCCTCTTCAAGGGCCCCTCGGACCCGAAGTTGACGTTGTTGATGTTCCCGCTGGTGCCGTTGGACATGATCCCCACGAACGGCGGGTCAAGGGCTGTTGCGTCGAGCTTGATCGCCACCTGGTCCGCGAACTCCGCGAAATAGTCGGCTGACAGCGCTTCACGCCCCCCCACATAGTGCAACGAGTAGTTCGCCAGCAGGCAGATCGGTCGGCCACTGACCGAACGAACCGAAATCATCGAGACACCGGGGTCGGTCGGGCCCGAGGTCTCCTTCGTGACACTCTTATCGAAGCCGGGGTTCATCCGCACTTTGTCGGTCGTTCCCCCGAACGGGTCGGTGTTCACCACGCCGTCGTTCGTGAACCAGCGGCGATTAAAGACCTGATCCGCGTCAGCCCCCACGCCCCACCCGATCTGCGCGGGTTCCCGCTGCTTCCACGCCCGCTCCACACCCTCGGCAATCTTCCGGGCCAGGAAGCGTTTGTACTCCTCTTCCGGGTCACTCTGAAACACTCCCGTCACCGTCACGGCTGTGTGAGTATGAGTGGCCGACATCATCATTCGGTTTGCAGGGATACCGGTCGTTTGGCTGGCGAGCGCCTTGGCCTCATCAAACACATCGCGAGGCACCATGCAACTGTCAACGACGACGAAAGCGAGGGAGCCATCGCCGTCGTCCAGGACCAGGCATCGCGCATGCAGCGGGTCGAAGGCCTTCGTGGCTTTGCGATCACCCATCCCGCCATTGACGGAGACCGGCCACTTCTCGGGCGTGATGTCTTGGGCGACAGCGCCCGCTCGAAAGACTTTGTCCGCAGCGACAGTCGGGGGAGCATTCCCCCACACAGCACACGATATCGCGACACACCAAGCAGCCAGACGCATGACTCTCTCCTCGAAATGGACATCGAGAACCGATCCGGCCCCGAGAATACGTTGCCAGAAGGCGGCATACAATCCAAGGACAGGGAGGCTGGAGCTTGCGGTGCATCCGTCCATTGTCGATCTCTGGGATCAGTCGCCCGACGTGTCAGCGCGGGGAGCCGCTACTGGGCAAGCCCACCAGCGCGGGTGCTGGTGCCGTGATCTTGGAGAGCATCGAGAGACGTGCGCCCTCGTTGACGCGTCGGGTTGCTGGTTCTGTGGTCAGACTCAATTGAGAGAGAGAGCACTGATCCGCACTTTCCCAGTCAATGGCCAGTACCGCCAATTGGCGAATGCACCCTCTCGCCGATTCCGACAGCGGGCAGGTTTGCCAATACGCGGTCCGGAGGCAACAATGCAGCGTCCCTGCAATCCTGAGAAGAGGCGGGGCACGGCCCGCATTCGCCTCTCCGCATTCAACACACTGAACACCTATGACCGGCAACGCCTTCGGTTCGCGATCGACTCTCCAGACCAACAGCGGTGATTACACGATCTTCCGCTTACAGAAGCTCGCTGAAGCCGGGATGCGCGGGATCGAGACCCTGCCGTTCTCGATGCGGGTGCTGCTCGAAGCGTGCCTCCGCAACGTCGATGGGTTCATTGTCAACGAGGAGCATGTCGTCGAGGTGGCCGGCTGGAACGCCGCGAAGCCGAAGGAAGTCGAGATCCCGTTCATGCCGGGGCGCGTGGTGTTGCAGGACTTCACCGGCGTCCCCGCTGTGGTTGATCTGGCTGCCCTGCGCGAGGCCATGGTCCGCATGGGCGGAGACCCCAAGAAGATCAATCCACTGGTCCAGTGCGATTTGGTCATCGACCACTCAGTGCAGGTCGACCAGTTCGCCACCGAGGGGGCGCTGCAGGGGAACATCGACATCGAGTTTGAGCGGAACATCGAGCGGTATCAGTTCCTCAAGTGGGGCCAGAAAGCGTTCCAGAATTTCCGCGTGGTGCCGCCCTCGATCGGCATCGTGCATCAGGTGAATCTGGAGTACCTCGCGACCGTCTGCCTGACGAAGAACGGCGTCGCCTATCCAGACTCGCTTGTGGGCACCGACAGCCACACGACGATGATCAACGGCCTCGGCGTCGTCGGCTGGGGCGTCGGCGGGATCGAGGCGGAAGCGGTGATGCTCGGGCAGCCGATCTATATGCTGCTGCCCGAAGTGGTGGGGTTCAAGATCACCGGTGAGTTGCCGGAAGGAGCGACCGCCACTGACCTCGTGCTGACCGTGACACAGACCCTGCGTAAGCATGGCGTCGTGGGCAAGTTCGTGGAGTTCTATGGTCCCGGCCTGACCGCGATGAGCCTCGCCGACCGGGCCACGATCGCCAACATGGCTCCCGAGTATGGAGCCACGATCGGGTTCTTCCCGGTGGACGCCGAGACGCTCCGCTACATGGAGCGGACCGGCCGCTCGAAGTCGACGGTCGATCTCGTCGAACGCTACTACAAGGAGCAGGGTCTGTTCCGCACCGATGCGTCCCCCGAGCCAAGGTTCAGCAGCAAGCTGGAACTTGATCTGTCGACAATCCAGCCATCAATGGCGGGACCAAAGCGGCCGCAGGACCGCGTACTGCTCAAGGACATGAAGACAGCCTGGCACAAGGAACTGACCACGACGTTTGGTAAGGCAACGCCGAGTCCGCTTGTTGGTATGATTTGGCGTGACTTACCTAGTGCTCTGGATTCGATGATAAGCAATCCGATGAAGTCAGCCCCCAGTGAAGTTGTGGCGATGTATCGAGAGAGAGCCAAACTCGAAGGAAGAATTTCCGAAATCGAGAATTCGCTTGTGCAGGAACTGAAAAATGATGAGCCACTGTCTATCACTGACGGAGCAGTCGTCATCGCCGCGATTACAAGTTGCACGAACACCAGCAACCCCAGCGTGATGGTCGCAGCTGGTCTCGTCGCCCGTAACGCTGTTGCCAAGGGCCTGACCAGCAAGCCGTGGGTTAAGACCAGCCTCGCCCCCGGCAGCCGCGTCGTCACAGACTACCTCGACAAGGCCGGACTCACCGCGCCGCTCAATGCCCTCGGTTTCAACACCGTCGGGTACGGCTGCACCACTTGCATCGGGAACAGCGGCCCGCTGCCCGAGGCCGTCTCGCACGCGATCACCGAAGGCAATCTGGTCGCAGCTGCGGTGCTGTCGGGGAACCGCAACTTCGAGGGACGGGTTCAGCCGCAAGTCAAGGCGAATTACCTCGCGAGTCCGCCCCTCGTCGTGGCTTACGCTATCGCCGGAACAATTGATATTGATCTCGCGACACAGCCGCTGAGTTTGGACAAGGCTGGCAAACCCGTGTTCCTGAAAGACATCTGGCCATCGCAAAAAGAAATCAGCGACACGATCGCCGCATCCCTTAGCCCCGACATGTTCACCACTCAATACGGCAAGGCTGCCGATGGCCCGCCCGAGTGGCAAGCAATCAAGGATTCCGTCGGCGACCTCTACCAGTGGGACGCGAAGAGCTCGTACATCCAGGAGCCGCCGTTCTTCGTCGACATGCCCAAGGTTCCCGGCCCGATTCATGGAATCACGGGAGCGCGGTGTCTGGTCTCGGTCGGTGACTCGGTCACGACTGACCACATCAGCCCCGCTGGCAACATCAAGAAGGACTCCCCCGCTGGGCTGTACCTCCGCGAAAGCGGCATCGCCCCCGAAGACTTCAACAGCTACGGAGCCCGCCGCGGTAACGACCGCGTGATGACGCGCGGGACATTCGCCAACATCCGTCTCAAGAACTTGATGGTGCCCGGCAAGGAAGGGAACTACGCCGTCTATCTGCCGACGGGCGAGGTGATGAGCATCTACGACGCCGCGATGCGTTACAAGAAGGGGGCAGAGGTGAGTGGTGAGGGGTTAGCGAAGGAAGACACGTCCTCTGTCGATAAACCATCAACCATCAACCATCAACCCACGCCACTTGTGGCCCTCGCTGGCAAAGAGTACGGAACCGGCTCCTCCCGCGACTGGGCGGCCAAGGGAACGTACCTGCTCGGCATCCGCTGTGTGATCGCCGAGAGCTTCGAACGCATCCACCGCTCGAACCTCGTCGGCATGGGAGTTCTCCCCTTGCAGTTCCGCGAAGGTGAGACCCGCCACATGTTCGACCTCGACGGCACTGAAACATTCGACATCGCCCTCGACGACACCCTCAAGCCCCGCCAAGCTGTGGAAGTCACTGCCCGCCGCGCCAACGGTGACGAAGTCCACTTCGTCACCACCTGCCGCATCGACACCCCCGTTGAAGTCGAGTACTACCGGCACGGCGGGATTCTGCACAAGGTGCTGCGGGATCTGGTGAAGAGCTGAATGTGGTCCGGCAGCGAGCGGCGGACGTGAGTCCGCCGTGCCCGTGAGGCGATCGATTTACGAGTCATGATCGCACTCGGAGATGATTTCAGTCCTTCGGTTGTTAGTGCCAACCCGCCACTCCGCCGTGCGAGCTTTTCAACTGTTCATTACGGCTGGTCATCCTAGAATGGGAGCATCGTCATCCGATCCGTTGGCAATTTGGGAGAATTCATCATGGGCAGTTGGACCCAGTCGGTTACCTGTCTTACGGTCGCTTGGTTCGTCAGCATTGGAGTCAGTTTAGCCGCTGAACCGGTCGCGTCAGACGCCACCACTCCCCAGTCTGCCGTCAACAGCCCGCTCACCCCGGAGGAGTCGCTGAAGCACTTTCAGATCGACCCCGATTGCCGGATCGAACTGGTGGTCGCCGAGCCGGACGTGAGTGCCCCGGTGTCGATCGCCTTTGACGAGAAGGGACAACTGTGGGTCGTGGAGATGCACGACTACCCGAACGGTCCCGCTCCGGGCGAGCCAGGCAAGTCGCGAATTCGCGTCCTCACCGACGAGGACGGCGATGGGAAGTATTCGAACCCGACGGTGTTCGTTGACCAGTTGCTCTTTGCGAACTCATTGATGCACTGGGACGGCGGCGTGCTGGTCACGACCGATGGGAAGCTGATCTATTTCAAGGACACCGACCACGACGGGAAGGCCGACCTCCGCGAGGTCTGGTTCGAAGGATTCGCCACCGAGAACCCCCAGCTGCGGTGCAACCACCCGACGTTTGGTCCGGACAACTGGATCTATGTGGCGAACGGGCTGCGGAATGGGAAGGTGAAAGCCGTTCGCCCGAAGTGGCCGCAGCCCGCCCCCGAGTCGGCGAAGCTCGGCGAGCCGGTCGACATCGCGGGCCGCGACTTCCGGTTCAACCCCTTCACCGGCGAGTGCGAAGCTGTCAGCGGGTACGGCCAGTTCGGCCTGACTTTCGACGACGGGGGGGACCGCTATGTGTGCAGCAACCGCAACCCCTGCATGAAGATCATCATCGAGGAACGCCACCTGAAGCTGAACCCGAATCTGGCGGTGCCGAGCGTCTACGAGGACGTGTCCCCCGCCGGTGAGAAGTCGAAGCTGTACCCCATCAGCCGAGCCTGGACGACCTCCAATCTGCACGCGGGGCAGTTTTCGGCGGCGTGTGGGTTGATTATCTATCGAGGGACGGCGCTACCGGAGGATCTTTATGGTGAAAATTTCACATGTGATCCGACAGGGAATCTGATTCACTGTGACTATCGTACGCGAGCGGCGTACCGAACGTTGTTCCTTGGTGGCAGAGCGTTATCCAAAGAAGAGACTGCCCAGCTCCAGAGAGAGTTTCTCGCCAGTGACGAAACCTGGTTCCGCCCCGTCAACACTGCGATGGGACCAGATGGGGCAATGTATGTTGTTGACATGTACCGGGCTGTCATTGAACACCCGGAGTATATGCCCACCGAGTTGAAGACTCGACCGGACTTGAGCTTGGGGGCAGAGCGTGGCCGGATCTGGCGAATTCAAGCAAAGGTCACGAGACCGGGGAGGGTCACGCCTACTAGACTGCCACTTTCGACGGATCCGTTGAAGCTCGCCCAGCTAGTGAATCACCAGAATGGTTGGCACCGGGACATGGCGCATCGACTGCTTATCGAGCGACAGGGCGTTTCAGCAGAAGCCGTGCTTCGAAGCATCGCGGAAGATGTGAACTCTCTCTCGGAAAGTCGGATTGTCGCGATGCGTATTCTGCATGGACTGCATCGACTTAAATCATCCGACTTGGCAGGAGCGATCCAGCGGGAGATTCTCGACAAGCCCGTTCCTCTGGAACAACAATCGGGCCTGAGAGTGATTGGCCAAGCATCTGGATTTATCCGAGAGGCCATCAAGTTGTCCGAATATTACGTCAAGTCCGATCCGAATTTGGTCAGCAAGCTGTTCCAGCTAGGTGCTCGCGAGGAGTCCTATAACGTCCGGAATGAATTGCACCTCACTATCGGACAACTGGGTGACGAGTTCCGATCCGAACGCATTCAGCTCTGCCTGAATAGAAATGGATTCCAGGACGAGACCGATGCTTATTGCATCGCGTTGGGGGAACGCCCCGTATTGACGGATGTTGTCATTAAGATGTTTGAACCAACGGATATTGGAACCAACAAGGGGCTCTCGAATTCAGCCTGGGACGAATTGCCAGAACGAGTCCTCTTGAGAGCAGCGACCCGGTGCGCTGAGCCTAGCGCCCTGCCACAGATTCTAGATGTTGTGCTCAAGACCCGAGGATTTCCGGATTTTGTCGCGTTCGCCGAAGTGGCTCAGGCTCGCGGCGTTCAGGTCAGCTCGCTCGCGACCGAGGAGGCCGCGCAAGTTCGCTATCGGGAGTTTCTGATTAAGGCAGTCGAGACTTGCGGGTCGAACAACGTTCCGTATCCAGCACTGATGAATATTCTTCCCGTCCTTCGGTATGCCGACGGAAACAGCGCTGCAGACGCGATGACTCGCTTCCTTCGGGCGGAGCAGCATCCTCCTGATGTTGTTTTGGCGATCCTTCGAGTAGCCGCTTCATTTCCCGACCCCGCTGGGATGGACATGCTGCTTGACGACTTCTCATTGAAGACTCCCACGCAGAGGAGTGCTGTGATCGATGGCCTCCTCACCTCCGAACCGCGCATCACCAAACTCCTCGACCTCGTCGAATCGAACCAAATCTCGTTCCTCGAAA
>JAYTCW010000047.1:0-5877 GCA_043736295.1 Planctomycetota bacterium
GTACTTGGAGGCTCTCGGCCTCGCTGCCGATGGACGCTGGGATGCCTGTCTTGATGCGTGGAAGGAAATGGGCGGTGACCCGAACTCGGCAGCCGGACGTGACATCCTCTGGAGGTCGCGCGGCAACCAATCCGCTGCAGCTCTCGTCAAGATCATCAGCGACCCGGCGACGACCGTGGCTCAACTGCCGCGCTACTTCCGGGCGTTTGACTTCTTGAGTGGCGAGACTGTGCCAGCCGCCATTGCCGAACTGGCCTTCGGAGAACAAAAAGGCGACGCCGCTCGCCAGGCATTGATCGCCAGCGAGTCGATTACTCGACTCGGCGGCGACGTGGCCTCGAACCCGAAGTACAAGGCCGCCCTCGAGCGCGTGCTCGCCGCCCAGAAGGGGACGACCAACTTCATCCGTCTCGTCGACACCATGAACCTCAAGGAGAAGTATCCCGACCTCCTCGAAATCGCCATCGCCCACCCCGAGCAACAACTCGGCGTCGAGGCGGCCACCGCACTCCTCCGCAAGGAGCAGTGGGAACTCCTCGGCAAAGCGATCAGCAGCGACGCTCCCCGCGCCACCGCCGCAGTGACAGTCCTCGGACTGACCACCGATGGCAAGGCAGTCGGCTTACTCATGGCCCCGGTCCAGGACGCCAAGGCCCCCATCGACATCCGCCGCGCAGCTGCGAAGGCGATGGGCAACATCCGTTATGGTGCCCAGGAGATGGCGAAACTGGCGAGTGAGGGCAAGGTGCCCGCAGAGCTGAAGGACGTGGTGGCCGCAGCGCTGCACGGAGCCCAGTGGCCCGACATCAAGCAGCAAGCCGCCAAGCTCTATCCGCTCCCTCCCGGCAAGGACAGCGAGCCGCTGCCGCCGCTGGCCGAACTGGCAAACCGCAAGGGCGACGTGGCCAACGGGCGGATCGTGTTCAACACGACCGGCACCTGTAACAAGTGCCACATCGTGAACGGCATCGGTCGCGAAGTCGGCCCGAACATCTCCGAGGTCGGCAAGAAATTGTCGAAGCAGGCGATGTTTGAATCGATCCTGTTCCCCAGCGCCGGCATCAGCCACAACTTCGAACAGTGGTCAGTGACCACCGTCGACGGCCAGGTCTTCGCCGGTCTGCTCGTCAGCAGCACCGACGCCGAGACCCAGATCAAGGACATCAACGGGTTGGTGAAGACCTTCAAGACTGCCGAGATCGAAGAGAAGATCAAGCAGTCCGTCTCCCTGATGCCCGCCGACCTGCAAAAGGTGATGAGCGTCAAGGAACTCACCGACGTGGTCGAGTACCTGACCACGCTCAAGGAGGCGGCAGTGCCGGAGAAGAAGTAGCCACCAGTCGATCGTCGAGACTTCCGAGGTCTTCCGAGACCTCGGAAGTCTGGCAAGCGAACACCAGCGCCTCGTCAAGGCTTGGATCAGAAGGGCGAGGACAAGCCCGCTGGGAGGGCGAAGCTCCTGCTGAGCCGCGAGCCAAGGACGACGTTCTCTGGCAGTTGCGGCTTGGCAGGAGCCTCGCCCTCCCGACTATGGTGAACCCAAGATCAAGCGTTCCCTCAGTCCCAAACTCCAGTTTGGGACTGCATCTCCCCGAAGCTCCGCTTCGCCGCGAGCCAAAGTGCTCTCCTCATCCATATCCCGGCACGCTGGCCTCGGTGGGGTCGCTTGGGAATCTACCAAGGCAGGTGTACGAGACGCACTTTGCGATTCCGTTTCAGGTATCCTCGAACGAGTAATTTGGCTTTCCGCCCCGACGGGGCAGTCACAAACCAGCCTGGGGCAGAGCGACCAACGGGAGCGCCGCCCCAGGTTCTTGAGTCCCCAACGGTCCCAGCCCTGAAAGGGCGAAACAACCCGCCGTGGCGCGACTCGGCAGGCAGGCCTCGACTAGGTCGCTTTGGACCCGACCGACGCGGCGATCGCCGAAAGAGGTTCTTGCAACAGGATGCTTTCACGCAGCAACCTCCTGTGCCAAGGCACACAGGTAGCCGAAGCGGCAACCTGTGCCACCCTGCGTCACCCTGACATCCAAAGCAACGTTTGGTGCACCCTGCCGCAGTCCCTCTTATTGGACATTTGATGGCGGAGTAGGCACGATTCTGTTTTTGTGTCAACATGCGCAACAATGCGTCGGAGGATGCGGCCCTTCAAGCGTGCGATCAGCACCACGGTCCGATCGACGAAATGTGTCGCGGTGTCTGGAGAGGAAGTCACCCACAAATGAAGTTCCGCAAGCCCCCAGTTGTTGAGGTGTGGGTCTCTTTTGATTTCGAGTCCAATGAGAACAAGATATCATGGCCGAGCGACATGGTCGAAAAGTACATGGCGATCTATGCGACCGATTTTCCTAATCGGAACGTTCGAATCACAAAGGCGATCAATCTTGAGGATTCGCCGGGCACAATTCCCAAGATTGTCAACTATCAAGAACAGATTAGGGGATACCGCCTACGGGATGTTGCCGAATCACAGATGTTGCATGTCGGTGATGATGAGTTGTCATATCACATCATGAAGACATCATCCGAGATCCCCGTATACAGAAAAGTCTGCACTCAAGCACAAGAGAAACTGGAAAAGTACGTTGAACTGCTTGCTCCAAAGCAGATTCGTCACGCAACATTACACTACCTGGACATCGTCGACATCCCTTTACCTGCAAGTAGAAAGATCGACTTGAAGGAATACTTCCCTCTTTGGTCCGATCTTCCTGTCGAGCCGTTCGGAGACACTTGTGGCATCACACAGCAGTTCAAGGCAGCGTGTCCGGTTGACCCTGGCCCCCTGTTTCTTCAATTCAAGATGGTCCCAACACCGGAGCACAGTGATGTACTTCGATTCCAGATGGAGTGGCACAAGCAGTCAACAGACGTGAATTCACTGAATCTGACGAACGTGTGGAAGAGAATGGACACGTCTCACGCCTACATGTGGGATTGCTTCAAGGCGTCATTCTCACAACGCACACTTGATTTGTTCGAACCAACTGGACAGGATTGAAGCATGTTTCTCGCCGCGCCAATCTCTGGACTGATGACATCGCCTGCTGCGTTCGTGCGCTTCGTGGACACCGAGCAGGATCGCGAGTATGAGAGATTCTTTGAAACTGACTCATTCAGGTCTGTTGTCAAGAGCATCAAAATCGCCCCTGGCGTGGCCTACCCGCTTCGTCGAGAGTGTTCTGCCTACTTCATCCCAGTGAAGGGTGAGTTCATTGTCGAAGGATTCGCACTCGTTGGTCGGGGCAATTCATCTGACGAAGCTGAGCATGATTGGAAGCTAAAGGTTCATGAAGCGTTTCAGCACTTGCTGGCGATGCGTCCATTCGAGATGTCGGACAAGGATCGGCAAGACTGGTCTGTTCTCTCGACCATGATCGATGTGGCCGTTTACCGAAATCGAACTCCAGTTCACGTTCGCCAGTCGGGCCGGATCTCGAAGGTCAGACCGTACCCACAAGAGATTAAATGGAATAACGGAGATACAGATTCCATTGATGTGCAACTGGTCGACTCGCCGGATTTTGTGACCTACAAAGCTGGACAGCCCTTTGAAGCAATTGTGTCCCGCGATCCGGTCGACTTCCGATTGCTTAGAATTATTCACATTGAACGCAGCCCTGAGCCTCGACAGAGATCAGCTCAAGAGGACGCAGACTTCTGGAAGTCACTCCCTTCCACGAGAACGCTTCCTGATGTCGGATGGGTGTAGTGTCAACTTAGGGCTGCCAGAATGGAAGTGTTTTTTCTGGATGTCGCGCAGGGAACTTGCCAAGTCATCCTTCTTGGTGGGCGTCGTGCGATTGTTGTTGACTGCGGAATTCGCAGGGACAAAATCGTCCTGCAGTTCCTTCAGCGGATGAAAGTCGAATCGATTGACTGTTTGATTATTTCCCACGGGCACGAAGATCACATAGGCGGAGCAGTAGGAGTTCTTGATGCGTATCAAGATCGCATCGCAAAGTTTTATTGTGTCAGAGATCACTTATTACTGTCGAGTGTGTTCTGGAAGAGACTGCGAGCCCTATGCGATTCGGAGAAGATTGCGAGTGATCGGATTTGTCGCATAGAAACCCTTGATCGCGGGCTTCCAAAACAAATTTGGGATGACCCTGCGATTGCCGCCCAATTGCTAATCTATTCCCCAACATTTCCAGAGAACATGGTCGCCGATGAGGATGAGACACCAAATCCAACGAGTGGTGTGCTGATTCTGGATGTTCGAGGAAAGCGGCTTATCTTCGCTGCTGACTCAGAGGTCGGACAATGGAGAGAAATCCACCGCAAGGCAGGGAAATTGAATTGCGATGTGCTGGGTGTCCCACATCATGCGGGGCGATTTCACTCGGATGCCGCTGATTTGAAATGGTTCTTTGATGAGGCAATATCCGCAACGGTAGCAGTTATCTCCGCTGGTACTTCAAACACCCATAAGCATCCTCGGACCGATGTTGTTTCTGCGATGAAAGGTCAGGGGACGAGCATTCTTTGTACGCAGTTCACGCCCCAATGCAATGGAAATGATCGCAATCTCGAATTCCTCCGCCCAGGCGTTTTGCGCCCACAGGTACATCTTGGGAGATCTTCCCCAATTGAGGATCTGACGGATGCCGGCTACAGCCGCAATGTGGCGTGTGCAGGGACAGTACGAGTGGAGATAACGTCTAATGGATTGAATGTTGACCGATTGACAGAACATCAGAAAGCAGTTGATGCGTTAGCAGCCCGATCGTCGCATTGCCCGCTTTGTCGCTAGATCTGGTAGATCATATCTCGTCGTTAGGTTCTACCAGTTCGGGTGGCACGCCCTGATGGCTTTGCGGAAGGGCGTGGGAGCCGAAAACCAAGGCCGCACAGGTGAGTCTGGGCCGAGTTCAAGTCGTGCAGCGATGGGGGAGATGAATGGCATGGCCACGGCTTTGCTCTACAAACGTTTGAAATTCGCGCCCGCCACGCAAATTCTTGATGGCGTGGAAAACCTCTGTACCCCGAAGGGGTTGTACACCATAGCCCAAGGTCGCGACGCAGGAGCGCACCCTGGGACACGTGGCCCGGGGAACGCCAACTCTGAAGGGGTTGTACACCCGCACGCCTTGTGAGGAACCCCTTCAGGGTTCGTTCTCTGTCGGCGATCTCACCCAGGGTGCGCTCCCTTCGGTCACGACCCTGGGCTGTGATGTGTCACCCCTTCAGGGCAGGGCTTCCGAGGTGTGAAACGCAGGGATTCTTCATGGTTTCCCCAAAAACCGCTGTTCCGAAGGGCACTGCAGGTCTCGGCATGTCCGCCGTTCGTGCTGCAAAACACCGTGGTTTCCTTGCCGAAAGGCCACCTCGGAAGCCCTGCCCCTTCAGGGTGCAGAGGCCGCCTTGATGGGTTGTGGTTTCTGGCTGATGGCTGACTGCTGATAGCTGACTGCTTTCCCCCTCGATTGCGGCGCAACCAGTCTTCCTCTGAGCGTGGCCGCTTTTGCCCCCATCACGAACTCATGTCCCAGGCACCCGATCCCTACCTGTTATGACCCATGAAGAACTCCTGCCCCTGGTTCGCGAACTCGCCCAGCAGCACGGCGAATCGCTGACCCTCACTGCCGTCCAGCGTCAGATCGGCATCTCACGAGCACGACTCCTCAAGCTGTGCGGCTCCTGGTCCCAGCTGCGATCCGCCATCGGCCTCTCACCCGATGGCCCCCACGCCCGCAATCAGCTTTCCAATGAATCGATCCAGGACAAACTGCGCGCCGAGATCGCCCAGAGCATGAGCCGCGCCGACAACTGCTACGACAACGCATTCGCGGAAAGTGGGTTCGGAACCCTCAAGACCGAACTCGAAATGACCCGATACGATCATGTCCCCGCCGCGCGCCGCGAGATCGGCGA
>JAYTCW010000048.1:0-8499 GCA_043736295.1 Planctomycetota bacterium
CATAGCCGGACATCAAATCTGTGCAATTCTGTGAAATCTGCGTACCACCCTTGATCTGGATCCCTTTGGCCAAAGGCAGGTTTTGTACACAGATTTCACGGATTCACGCAGATTGAGGAGCTGGCCTGTGGCGATCGCGGCTCGATGGAGTGGAGGCTGTTCGATGCGGTGGCTGGGAATCGTTGACCGTTCACAGATCATTCGACAGAAACAACGCCGATTCAGCAGGCCACCCCAGGTCCGGCGGAACGGACCTGGGGGTCCATTCTACTTCTCGGGCGAACGCAATGGTGGATTTCTCTAATGCTCTCGCGTGGGCTAAAGCCCACGCGACACAGACTTTTGTCGGGCGCGTCTTTCCAGACCGTCCTTAATCGATGCTTGTGGCCAGACGGCCTGGAAAGGCCGCCCCCGAGGAGACCTTTTCGCCCGCCAGCATTGGCTCTCACCCCGCTATGCCGAGTTGCTGCACGATCCTACTCAAAATCTCGCGGTCGCTCTCCGGGCGAGTGGGGCTCTGCGGGTGCGTCAGGTCGGTCTCAATCCAACCCCGCAGCTTCAAGAACATCGCCGCTGAGTGTTTATAGGCCGGGACCGGGTCGCGAAACGCCAGGCACCCGAGGTACTGCAACTGGTCATTCAGCTCATAGAACCGCGAGTCACCCGACTCCCACCACGCATCTCGCTGGGCGAACAGGTCGGGAGCGAAGGCACTCAGGCCCAGCAGATAGTCACTGCCGTACATCACCATGTCGATGGCCAGGTCGTTGCCCGTCAGGACGCGGAAGTCGGGCCGTACCTGATCGCGTATGACCAGCCGCTCCCACTCCAATTGTCGGCTGAGCGAGGAGTGCTTGGCCCCCAGGCACTGCGGGATGCCCATCAGTCCGCGATAGAGATCGAGTGAGTAGATGCGACCAAACGGGGCGAACATCGTGCCGAGTTCGAACCCGATAAACTGGTCGCAGCGCTGACCGATCGCGAGATAGGCGGCGATGATCTCCTCGTCCGCTTGTCCGGTCAGGCCATACGATTGGAAGATCACCGGCGTGGCCCCGGCCGCGCTGATCCACTCCATCTGCTGTGTATAGGTGTCCAGATCGAATCGGCTGCCGGGGGTGTCACCGACAAAGGCTCCGGCCACGAACGGGCCGTTGCCCAGAACCTGGCGTGTGGCGGTCAGCACTCTCCGCCGTGTGGCATCGTCAATCAGGTTCGCATACCCGGTATCCATGTTCACAGCGGGAACCAGACCATACGAAGCGGTGCGGGCCACCTGACTACGAAGTGAGCCCCAATCGATCTCACCGGTCGAGAGAAACGGCAGCAGCACCGCCGACATGCCGAGGATCTGGCGACGGGGTCGGATGAGGGAGAGGGGATCAAGCGGCGTGGTCATCGGCTCATGTTTCCGGTGAGATAATGCCGCAACAAGTCGCTCGCCACCTTGGCGGTGCGGCTGCGCTGGATGGCGGGATTGCCGGAGAGGACGACCCGTTCTTCGAAGACTTCTTGCGGCGTCGCCAGGGCGACCCATGCCTCGACCGGAGCGGCGTTGAGAGTCTTGGGCAGTGGGGGAAACGGCGAGACCACGAGAGCGAAATCGGCACTCATTCGTTCGCGAGCGGTTCGTGCGATCTCGCGAGTCTGAGTGTCGATCGGACCACTCGTTTTCCAGCGTGAAGTCGGCCACACCTCACCGCCGAGGTAACACGCCGACCCCGCATCGATCCACCGCTCGGCCAAGTCTCCCGCCGTCCCAGTCTCGATCGTCACCACCGTCTGCCCTATCGCTTCCAGCTCGCGCGAGACAACGTACTCCAGTTCCTCGTCCTCGACCCCATACACGAACTTTCCCAGACGTTCGCGGATCAGCCGATCAGTGATCGCGATCTTCGCCCGACAGTCCTCGGACGTGGTCCCGTGGGCGATGATCCGCAGCGTGATCGTGGCATCGTGAGCGGTGATGCCGACCTCGGGGTCGCGGTCGCGGGCGGTCAGATCGCCGAGCAGTTCTTCCGCCTGCGACTCGCCGCACCCGAAGCAGTTGATCCGTGTCTTGAGGATCACGCGGTCCTGCCCCGGCAATCGCGGCACGACTTGGTCATGGAACATGCGGTACATCTCGCTCGGCACACCGGGCAAGGCAGCGATCAAACACTCGGCCCGACCAGTGCGCGGCACCGCCAGCCACACGCCGGGAGCAGTCCCCACCGGATTCGCCAGCGGCTGACCACTGCGCGGGAAGTACGCCTGGACCCGGTTCCGCTCTGGCATCGGTCGGCCACGCTTTGCGAAGTAGCCCTCAATAAACTCCAGTGATGCTGGGTCGAGGACCAATTCTTCCGCGACCAGTTGAGCCAGCGCCTCCCGCGTCAGGTCATCCAGCGTCGGCCCCAGCCCACCCGTCACCACTACCAGATCGGCTCGCTCGACCGCCAATCGCAGTGACGCCACATTGATCTCCAGATCGTCCGTGATCGTTGTATGCCACCCCGTCACGATCCCCAAATCGGACAACTGGGTACTCAGCCACTGCGAGTTCGTATTCAGTTTGGCCCCCGAGGTCAGCTCGGCTCCGACAGCAATAATTTCAGCCAGACGCAAGGGCGAAACGGACATGAGCAGGGAGTCTCAGAGGGTCGGGCGATTCACACGCATCATATGCGCCACCATTGCCCTCGACCACGCAGGCGATGACGCACTGCGTTCCGCTTTCCACAGGGAGTGCGAGGTCGTCTGTCCGCTGCCTCAACCGGCAAGCCGTGAGCGGATTCGGTAGAGCGTGCTGGGCCGCTGGAGTGAGGAATTATCTAGCAGTGAATCTGGTCGGTAGCGAGCGTGGTCAGACCCAAGTGTGTCTTGAGAGCCTCATAGGACGCTCTCGAAACGACCTCGTTATCGCGGCGCTTCACAGCCCGAATGAGCAGGTTCTTGGGCGTGTGGTCAAGGTCCACGAACTCCAGGATTTGAGTTCGGTAGCCTGCCGACTCTAATGCAGCGGCTCGCAGGGCATCGGTGGCGAGGGCGGCGAAGCGCTCCTTCAGGATGCCATGTCTCAGCAGCAGATCGAGCGACTCCGACTGAATCGATTTCGCGACTTCGTGCTGGCAACACGGCACCGCTAAGATCACGTCCGACTGCCAGCGGACCGCTTGGGCTAGAGCTTGATCCGTGGCTCCGTCACAGGCATGCAGCGCGACGGCCAGATGCACCGGCTCGGTCTGTTCGACAGCTGAGATCGGCTGAGCGGCGAACTCGATGCCGTCGAGCTGAAGCCGCTCGCACAACCCTCGGCAGGTCTCGATCACGCTGGCGTTCTGATCAATGGCCAGAATGCGGACCTCACGCTGCTTGACCGTGACCAACAAGTGATGCATCGCAAAGGTGAGGTAGCTCTTGCCCGACCCGAAGTCGACCACTCGCAGCGGTCCCTCTGGGGGGAGGTGTGGGATGATGTCGTTGACCAGTTCCAGAAAGCGGTTGATCTGGTGGAACTTGTGGCTCATGCTGGCCCGGACGCGGCCCTCAGCTGTCATGACGCCGATGGCTTCAAGGAACGGGCAGGGTTGGCCGTCGGGGATCAGGTACTGCTTCTCGCGGTTGTGCGAGACCGGCGGGGGCGTGCGCTGGGTGGCCTTCTCGGTGGCTTTGACGGAGGCTCCGTCTCGTGAGCGGAACTGAAAGTCCGATGCGGTCGTGAGCAGGTTGGCTTCGCGGAAGACCTGCGGGAACAGTTGTTCCGCCCGCGAGAGGCTTGCGCGGACGGAAAGGTTCTCATGCTTCTCTTGAGTCCCGATCCGCGCGGTCCATTGCAGCTGGAGTTCGTCCTTGAGCTGGATCATGCGGACGGTGTAGCGAGTCGGGGGCGGCTCGACGTTCGATTTCGTCCCGGCTTTCGGAGCACTGAGGACGAGCTTGACGAGCGTTTGTGCGGCGACTGCGGCCTCGAATGCCGGGGTGAGTGAGGGCGGCATATGATGGTTGATTCCGTGAGCGGCAAGGCGCTAGCCGCCGGTTCTTCTAACCGTTGTCTCTATGGAGCGTGGTTTCTGGGCGAACATACGCTGAGGGGAACCGGCGGCTAGCGCCGTGCCGCTCACAATGTGTGCATCACTCGTGGGCCGCGCTCAGTATCAGCCACGATCCCCCAATGTTCTGGCGAACGTGACTACACCGATTCCGAGGTCAACTCGACGGGAGCCGACTTGGGCGGCTCGAACCTGGGAGCGATGATCGTCTCGTCCAAGGAGGCCAGTGGTTCGGGGCGCTTGGCTGAGGGGGTCGGGGTGTAGGCCGGGGTATAAGCGCTCTTGTTGCGGCCCTCGAGTTCGTCCTGGAACCCGCTCATCCCCTTCTTGAACTCGGAGAGTCCCTTGCCGAGGTTCTTAGCCACCTCGGGCAATCGCTTGCCAAACAGCAGCAGACCGATCATCCCAAACACGAACAGTTCGCCGACACCTAAACCAAACATCGCGCACCTCCGACCGGCGGGTTCTCACCGAGATGGCAAAACGAGCGCCGGAACATCGACAACAGATAATACCATCCTACTGGCCACGATGTTCGAGTCAAATCGGTCGGCCATACGATTGGAGTGTCGAAGATTCGAGTAAGGTTGCCTCGTATCTGTCGTAACCAGCGAATATGAGGCGAGTTGTATCATTCCAACTCACTTGTTGACACGTTGACGCCATTCCAGCGGCCCCTATAATCCTGCCAGTCGATCGGGGGATAAGGAGTCAGCCATTCCGCCCTGTGACGCGGATGACCCCCACGCAGGAGCAATATCAGATGGCCGCAGCCAACGTTGTTGAGATCACCGATGCCAATTTTGATGCCGAAGTCAGCCAGAGTGCTGTCCCGGTTCTGGTCGACTTCTGGGCCACCTGGTGCGGGCCGTGCATGCAGCTCTCCCCCACGATCGATGCCCTGGCCACGGAGTTTTCCGGCAAGGTGAAGATCGGCAAGGTCAACATTGACCAGAACCGTGCCCTGCCGGTCAAGTACCGCGTGAATGCCATCCCGACGTTGATCATCTTCAAGGGCGGAGCCGTCGTTGAAACAATGCAAGGGGCACAGTCCAAGGACAAACTGACCGCGATGCTGAACAAGCACGCCTCCTAATGTCGCTGCCTTCCCCAGTAGGCGGGTGGCGGATATGAGCGATGTCGGTGCCCAAGACATCCGAAGTCTTCCGAGACTTCGGATGTCTTGGTCTGTTTGTCCACGGAGAGCGTCGCGAGGAGTGTCATATGCGGTGGCTCAATCTCTGCATCTGTCCCACACTGTCATTCGCGTTACTGTCCCAATTGGCGCACGGCGATGAGCCCCTTCCCGCAGAACCGCCTGCGGCGACCAAAGCCAGCCCGCCGACTCCCCCGACAATCGGAGCGGACGCCTGGGCGGAAATCATCCGCGAAGTCGTGATCACAGCTGTCCCTGAAAAGTCGGTCGAGGATGAGCACTGGGGAGGCACCGCCAAGGTGTTCTCTCGATATGAAATTAAGACCAAGAAGGGGCGCATCTCCATGCGACCTCTGACCAGCGAGGTCAATCACGGCTTCTGGCAGCGGTACACTGTCACGATGCTGAAACCCACAGAGACGCTCCAGATCGAATTTCAGAACGTCCAGCGACTGCCCGATGGCAAGCTGACGTTTCGCATGCAGGTGGTGCTGCGAGCGCGGGTGAATACTGAGTTCGAACACTGGGTCTACGGGGTCAAGGGGCTCAATGGGCAGGTTGAGGCGGACGTGACGATCACCGCTCAGACCGATTGCTCGTTCGACTTGAAGGCAATGACCGAGAAGGGACAACTGCTGCCGTCCCTGCAACTGGTCCCCGAGGTCGCTGATCTCCACCTCAAGGTCCACGACATCGATGCTCGGAAGATCGGGCTGATTGGTGGATCGGCGGCCGAGGAACTGGGGAATAACTCGCGAACATCCGTCAACAACATCTTGAATGAGTTCGAGGGAGCGATCCTCAAGGATCTGCGACGGAAGATCGAGAAACGGAAAGATCGCCTGCGAATCTCCCCCGCGAAGCTGCTGGGTGGCTGAGGTCAACGGACGGTGAACGTGTCCCCGTAGAGCATTCCACGATTGCGTTCGCGCCGAGAAGTAGAACAGACCCCTAGGTCCGTTCCGCCCGGACCTAGGGGTCCAGGCTACGAGGGCGCTCACCGAATTGTGGAATGGTCTAGCGTGGGCTTTAGCCCACGCGAACTCAACGTTTCTTAGAAACGACATCTCACAACCGTTACACGGCAACTTCCCCGTTCGCCACGCATAACCGATACCACCCTCAAGCTGTGGGCCTTGGCGGGTGCCTGAAGTAAATCCGCTTCGACTGGGGGAAAAGCCGGTCAATCTACTCGTGATGGACCCTACCCTCACATGAGGTGTCCCGCACTCATTCCCCAAGTCCACCCATGCGCTCCGTCCTCATTTGCCAGCATGACTCTCCACTCGTTCGAGAGATCATGCCCCGCTGGCTGGCCAGTTTTACGGACCTAGCGGGGGTGCTGGTGATCCGCGAGCCGAGAGGACATCGCCTGGCCAAGGTGAAACGCAGCCTGCGCCAGCAAGGTTTGTGGGGCACGATCGATCTGCTGGCCTATCGCCTGTTCCACCGTCTGCGGCACGGTGCCGGGGATCGTCAGCAAGATGCCCAGATTCGACAGACCCAGGGGGCGATCTATCCCCCCGTCCCCGACAACGTGCCACTCCTCGAAGTCAGTTCTCCGAACAACTCCGCAGCCCAGGCGTTCATCCAGTCCTGCCAGCCAGAGATTATACTGGCATGTTGTAAGCACATTCTGAAGCCCGCCATCTTTGAACAGGCCAGCCAAGGGACGTACGTGATGCACCCCGGCATTTGTCCGGAGTATCGCAACGCCCACGGCTGTTTTTGGGCGTTGGTGAATGGTGACATGGAACGGGTCGGCATGACCTTGCTGAAGATTGATCGCGGCATCGATACTGGGCCCGTCTACGGGTTTTTCTCCGCCCCCTATGACGAGGTGAACGAGTCGCATCTCGCCATCCAGCGTCGTATGACGTACGACAATCTGCACCGTGTTCAGCGAGTTCTGGAACAGATCAATGCCGGGGTCGACGAGCCGATTTCCACCGTCGGCCATTCTTCCGCAGTCTGGGGACAACCGACGTTGTCGAGTTACTGGAAGTGGAAACGTGCCGCGAAGCTGCGGAAACAACACGCCTCGCCCCGACCGATGACCGACATTCTGGAGGAGCCACTGGCCCCAGTCGCTCCAGAGATTCCACAGAAATCACGCCCTCAGATCATGCACTGAGTCCGCAGTCCCTGACCAGCCCGCCGCGCCAGCCAGGGCCACCAACAAGCAACCTCTGTCCACGCCGTGCGCTGGCAGACGGTCTCCGAATGTCGCCTTTTTCTCTGAAAAAGGACGCTGACCTGTCGAGCAAAAAAGCGACCTGATCGGCGGATTGACCTCCGGTCCGGCGATCGGGTTCGGGGACGCGGCCCTCGCTGGCACAGCGGGCTACTGCCCCGTCACGTCTTCATTTTGGGGTTCACTTCCCTCGGGAAGGCGAGGCTCCTGCCGAGTCGCTACTGCGAGTTGACGTGTCCCCTGGCTCGCGGCTCAGCAGGAGCTTCGCCCTCCAGGGCGGGCCGGTCTCAACCCCAAAACTAAGCGTTGACAGGGTACTAGACGATTTCCTGAAGCCCGACGTTTCGACTATTTTCAGAAAGAAGCCCTTCGACGAGAACGTCGAAGGGCTTTCTCATTGTGGGGACCAGAGTTACGTCATCGAGACGGCAGTTCAAAAACACGATTTCGAGTAATCGACGCTTGGCCGCATAGTCAGCGGTAAGCCATTGCTGCTTCAGGGTTTGCGAAAGTTCAAAAACTCTCGCCGCTAAGTCAGCAGTTTCATCGTGTGAGCGGTCCAGCACGTCGAGTTGCAGCTTGATCGAAGCGATCCTTGTTGGTCCAGCGTTGATTGAGGAACAGGAGTTCAGAACAAGCCTGCCATTTCTCCGAATCCCGAAGGTCTTCGCGGTGCAGATTCTCGCTGAGCTGGAAGATCCGAAGTTGCAACTCCGTCATCGGCTCGTCAGTGATGATGACCATGAGTTCGGGCAGCCCGACCAGTGTCGCGGCCCGGAGCCGACGCTCTCCTGCGATGAGCCATCCGTCTTCGCGGGCCAGCACCGGCTGAAGTTGTTTGACCTTGAGCGATTCACCGAGTTGGCGGAGGTCCGCCTCCTCGAAGTGCTTTCTCGCCTGCGGGCCGACCTTGAACCAACCGAGCGGTTTGAAACTGAGAGAGTTGCCATCGTCTTCTCCTTTTCTTCCCGGCTGCTGTCGGCAACCAATAGAAATGTCGGGTCTGGTTCAAATGGGGGAGCAGCTGGTTGCCAGATTGGGGGTGGGGGAAAATGTCTGTTTCCGTGACACTGGGTTGAGTCTCAAACCAACTTCAGTTTCAGGGAGGAAACAGACAG
>JAYTCW010000049.1:0-9347 GCA_043736295.1 Planctomycetota bacterium
ACGCGCGGTGGGCGTGGGGCAGGACCAGTCCGCGCAACTTCTACCATCTCCTCCGCATTCCTTCGTTTTCGGAGACCGGACGCAGTGCTGACGGCGGTCCCTCCACCATCAGCCCGCGCGACGATGATGGCACGCATGGCGCAAGTTGGCGCATGGTGGTCGAGATGTCGTCACCTGTGGGACGAGCAATTCCGTGAGCGGTCAGAGTGGTGGAGTCTGCAGCCGGTCCATACTCCGCCAGTGCCGACTCCTCGGCATCAGGACTGGTCAGCAGAACCCATCGACCGCTTCATCCTCTCCAAACTCGAAGAGAGAAACCTCACTCTCGCTGAGCCATCTTCGCCCCACACGTTGGCGCGGCGGTTGAGCCTCGTGTTGACGGGGCTGCCTCCATCGCAGGAGCAGGTGGCTGTCTTCCTGAAGGACATTGAGCAATCCACGCAGGCCGCCGCTGTCGAACGCTACGTCGACTCGCTGCTTGCTTCGCCGCACTTCGGCGAGCGTTGGGCCCGGCACTGGATGGATGTCGTGCGGTTCACCGAGACACATGGCAACGAATGGAACTACGAGGTCCATCATGCGTGGCGGTATCGAGATTATCTCATCCGGGCCTTCAACGCCGATGTGCCGTATGACCAGTTTGTGCGTGAACACATTGCGGGCGACCTGCTGTCGCAACCGCGTTGGAACGAAGCCGAGCAGATCAACGAATCGGTGATCGGCACCAGCTTCTATCGGTTCGGGGAGGTGAACCACGACGACTGCATCGCGCTGCGCCAGATCGGATACGACATTGCCGACAATCAGATCGACACGCTGTCGAAAGCCTTTCAGGGCATGACCGTTGCCTGTGCCCGTTGTCACGATCACAAGTTCGACGCGGTCTCGACGAAGGACTACTACGCCATCCTGGGCATGCTCCGCAGTTCGCGACTGGTGGCTCACACGATTGACGCACCCTCGGTCAACGCGGAGCCGATTCGACAACTGAAGGGGATCAAATCCCAGATCCGCGATCAGCTTGCCACAGTCTGGGTCGCGGAGTCCAAAGAGTTTGCCAAGTACCTGCCAGCCGCCATCGCCAAGCACACAAAAGCTCCCGACGCCGATGCATTGGCTCAGGGACTCGACCCCGATCGCCTCGACAAGTGGACCGCAGTCCTCGCCGCCGAGAAGCAGCCGCTGGAGGAGGCTTTCGAGCCACTGCGAGTGACTTTACGAGCGACTCATTCACCCGTCCCCGCCGCAGCGGCCGATGGCACGACAACACCCGCCACTGTGCCCAAGACACCGGCTGAGGCGTGGCAAGCTGTCCTCGATCAATACTCCGCGGAGGACAAATCTCGCACCGAGTTCAACCAGACGCAGTTCGAATCGTACGCCGATTTTCGGACTAGCATCCCGGAGGGCTGGACCGTGGGAGGCCAAGGCTTGCGCGAGACGCATACTCCTGCGGGCGATCTCGCCCTCCAGGGGACCGGAGACTCTCTGGTCAGAATGGTTTTGCCCGCTGGATGTTTCACGCATGCGACCTCGGACCGCCTCAACGGCACGCTGCGTTCACGAGTCATCCCCGACGGGAAACAACGAATCAGCTTCTGCCTGCTGGGCGATCGCAGCAGCGCTGTCCGCCTGGTTTCCAATAACTGCCAGCTCAACTATCAGAACTATCGGGCACTCACCAATCCCGCGATGCACTGGGTCACATTCACGCTCCCGGCAGACCGGGCCCAGCTGCGAACGTATGCCGAATTGATGACGATGTTTGACAATCCGAAGTTCCCGGATCAACTGGCGGCACTCGGCGGGGATTCGGGAAACTACCGAGTGCCCTGGGAGAAGGCGGCCGAGAATCCCCGGTCTTACTTTGGACTCACGCGAGTGGTCCTGCATGACTGCGGGGAGCCTCCGAAGCCGGAACTGGGACACCTGCGTCCGCTCCTGACAGCGGGAGCCGTGACTTCGCTGTCCGAGTTGGCGCAGCGCTATGACCAGGCGTTGCGAGCGGCTCTGACTCGATTTCGCGACAACCATTCGACCGAGGACGATGTCATCTGGCTGAACACAATGTTGCGGCATGGCCTACTGAGCAACAGCCCGGCGGCTTCTCCCACTCTCGCGGAATTGACGGGCAGGTATCGAGAGATCGAGGCGACGCTGGTTGCTCCGCGTGTGACTCCCGGTGTGGCCGATGTGGACGCCGGGTTCGATCAGGCCGTGTTCCTGCGAGGTGACTGTCAGATCCCCGGTCCGGTGGTGCCTCGCCATTTTCTCCCGTCGCTCGCGGCCTGGAATCCTCCGGAGCTGGCGACGATTCCGCCCGGCAGCGGACGCCTGACCCTCGCGGAGCAACTGGCCAGTGGCGGCAACCCGCTGACGGCACGCGTCATGGTCAACCGCATCTGGCACCATCTGTATGGCACCGGACTCGTGAAATCGGTAGATGACTTCGGGCATGTGGGCGAGCTGCCCTCGCACCCCGAACTGCTCGATCATCTGGCCAGCCAGTTCATGGCTGACCAGTGGTCCGTCAAGCGATTGATCCGCCGTATCGTTCTCACCCAGACATTCCAGTTGTCGAGTCAGCCTGCGGGAATGTTAACTCGCGAAGTCGATCCGCTGAATCGACAGCTTAGCTATTATCCAGCGCGACGATTGGAAGCCGAGGCCATTCGCGATGCGATACTCCACAGTTCTGGTCGACTTGATCCCAGGCTATTCGGGCAGAGCATCCAGCCGTTTCGGGAGAAGGAGTACGTCGACCGCCGTTTGTTCCCAGGACCGCTCGACGGAGATGGGCGTCGCAGCGTGTACATCAAGAACAACTTGATGGAAGGGCCCAAGTTTCTGGAGGCGTTCAACTTTCCGGGAGGTAAGGTGGCTCAAGGCCGTCGCGATGTCACCCATGTCCCGGCTCAGGCACTGGCTTTACTCAACGACCCGTTCGTCCTGCAACAGGCCGATGTGTGGGCCTCTCGACTGATCGCGCGGACTGACGACACCCTTGCCCAACGAATTGAGTTCATCGTTGAGTCCGCACTCAATCGACCGGTGACGCCACAAGAACTGGTCGCCTTCAAGCACACAGTTGTTCAGTTGGCCGAACTGCACCAAGTGCCGCCGGGTGATCTCCTGGGGAGTCACTCGATCTGGAAAGACATCGCCCACACGGTGTTCAACCTGCAAGAGTTCATCTACGTGCCGTAGGGCGAACAGTCAGACTTGTCTCAGCGGTGGCACGGGCGTCCCGCCCGTGCTTTCCAGAGACTCCACATGGGCGAGACGCCCATGCCACAGTCTATGATTTCTGGCCGCACGCCTCACGTGGTTTGCGGTCGTGCGGGTTGTCCTCCTGCTGACGAACATTGCGACTGGAGTCTCTCATGTCCCACATCCACTGTACGGGTCGCCCCTTGTTCCCGCTGACGCGGCGCGAGGCACTGCTCGCTTCGGCCAATGGCTTCGGTGCGATTGCCTTGTCCGGGATGCTGGCCGAGCAGGGGCTGCGTGCGGACGAGTCAGGCGTGCGGTTCCCGTCACGCACACATCACCGCCCGCGAGCGAAGAACGTGATCTTCTGCTTCATGGATGGCGGTGTCTCGCACGTCGATTCCTTCGACCCCAAGCCGAAGCTGGAGGAACTCGACGGAAAGCCATTCACCGAATCCAAGAACCCCACCGCCAATGGGAATCGTCAGTGGCTCAAAAGCCCGTGGACCTTCCGGCAACATGGCGAAAGTGGCCTGCCCGTCAGCAGCCTCTTTCCGCATATCGCCGCGTGTGCAGATGACATCGCCGTGATCCGGTCGATGACAGCTGCGCTGCCGATTCACTCGACGGGGGTGCTGTTTCTGCACACCGGATCGAATCAGGCCGGGCGGCCCAGTATTGGATCGTGGGTGAACTATGGGCTGGGGGCCGAGAGTCACAACCTGCCAGGGTTTGTCGTGTTGAGTTTCGGCGTGGTACCTTGCGGCGGGATGGAGAATTACTCTTCCGGATTCCTTCCCGCCACTCATCAAGCGACTCTCTTCGCGGCGGATGGCACACCGATCGACAACATCACGCCCGGCGATTCCAACAGTCGCATCCAGCAGCTGAAGCTCTCGCTGCTGAAGGACCGTGATGCGGCGTTCGCGGCTCAGTCGGGAGTGGGCGATGCGGTCGATTCGGCGATTCAGAATTACGAGATGGCCTACCGGATGCAGTCGCTGGTGCCCGATCTGCTGGATCTGTCCCAGGAGACTCAAGCGACCCAATCGATGTATGGGCTGAATTCCCCGGTCCCCTCACAGCGGCTGTATGGAATTCAGTGTTTGCGGGCGCGGCGGTTGATCGAGTCGGGCGTGCGATTCGTGGAAATCACCTGTCCCCCGGGCGCATCGAACGGCACGTGGGATCAGCATGGGGACCTCAAGAAGGGGCACGAGAAGAATGCCCTCGATACCGATCAGGCGATCGCCGGACTGATTCGTGACTTGCAACAACGCGGATTGTTTGAAGAGACGCTGATCGTCTGGGCGGGGGAGTTTGGTCGGACTCCGCACTCTGCGGGGCGCGATGGGCGGGACCATCACCCGGAAGGCTTTTCGGTCTTCCTCGCGGGAGGAGGCGTCCAGGGCGGAGTGGTCTACGGAGCGACCGATGAACTGGGCATCCACGCCGTCGAGAATGTCTGCACGATGCACGACTTCCACGCCACGATCCTGCACCTGCTCGGGCTGGATCACGAAAGACTGACCTTCCGCTACGCCGGTCGAGACTTCCGGCTGACCGATGTGCATGGGCATGTGATTGAAGCGGTACTGGCGTAGTGACTGGTCAAGGTTCTGATTTGGGAATATGGGATGCGACTTGGGGAGGGCGAAGCTCCTGCTGAGCCGCGAGCCAGGGGACACGTCGACTCGCAGGAGTGGCTCGGCACTGGCTTCGCCCTCCCGAGGTGTGGCCCTGACTCGACTCCAACTGGCCTACCGCAACTTGGCCAATTCACAGACAATCCGCCGGTCCCCGGTCCTCAAGGCACACCATGAAAACATCTGCGATCCGCCACCTGCGCCAGAAGCTGGCCCGCGACGAACCGGTCTTCGGACTGTGGGTCACACTCGAGGCTCCGACCGTGACCGAGATGGCGGTGGCTCTCGGCATGGACTGGGTGGTGATTGATGCCGAGCATGGGCATCTTGACTGGAAGGAAATCGTGGAGCATCTGCGGGCCACGGTTCGCAGCGACACGGTGGCTCTGGTGCGGATTGCGGAACTCAACGGAGCCCTGATTAAGCGGGTACTCGACCTCGGGGCCGATGGAGTGGTCATCCCGTGGATCGAGTCGGCTGAACAGCTGAAGCGGGCGGTCGCGTACTCGCGCTATCCGATTGAAGGGGTCCGTGGCATCGGAGCGGAACGCGCCACATGCTGGGGCCAATGCTTCGTGGAACACGCCGATGAAGCCAACGAGCATGTCCTGGTGGTGCCGATCATTGAGACCGTGGCCGCCGCGCGGCAAGTGCCGCAGATGTGTCAGGTCGAGGGGGTCGAGTTGATGTGGTTCGGGCCCGCCGACTTTTCGTCCAGCGCCGGGTTTCGCGGTCAGTGGGAAGGCCCCGGAGTGGCCGATCAGATTCTGAAGCTCAAGGACACGATTCGAAGCTCGGGCAAGCAGTGCGGAGTCATTGCCACCAGCATTGATAACCTGCACGAGCGGCAAGCCCAGGGTTTTCGGGCCATCGGTGTCGGCATGGATACAGGGTTGTTGCTGCGGTCACTCAAAGCATCTCTGGCAGCTGTCGGGCGAGACCGCTCGATTCGTTCTTCACTCACGCCCGACTGGACAGTGCCTTCGCCGAAGGCCGTTCCGCTGACCCAGCCGCCGGAGACCATGCGGCCTGATCGCATGGAAGTCATGAATGCGATCGGCCAAGGCTCGAAGACGGAGATCGCACGCGGCGTCATTTTTGAGTGTTTGGTCGGCAGTCACAACCAAGCGCGGCACCTGACCACGGGCATCGTGACGTTCGCCCCTGGAGCTGTGCTGCCGTGCCACATGCACGCCTTCACGGAATCGGTCACACTGCTGAGTGGCTCGCTCTCGATGGATGTCGAAGGCCGCAGCTACTCGCTCAAGAAACTCGACAACATCGTCATTCCGCCGGGTTTGGCTCACACCGCACGGAACTCTTCAAGTACCGAACCGGCTGTGCTGCATGTTGCGATGGCAGTGGACACACCCAGTCGCACGCTGGTGGACAAGTTCTTCTCTCGCAAGGCGATGCCGGATGACTCTACGGGCCAGACCGGTGCCGAACGGATCAACCGCTTCGCGACGGCCAAACGCGGTGCAGCAGGTCCGAATACCGAGTTCATCGACTGCTTCAATGTCGACTTGATGCAGGGGATCGAGATGAGCGGCGGCTATGGACTCTTTCAACCGGGTGGCCGCCTGCCCGCCCATGTGCATGATTTCGACGAGTCGATCTGCATTATTTCGGGGACAGCCACCTGCATTGTCGAAGGCCGAAAGTACCTGATGAGTGATCGGGCGACTGCCTTGCAACCGCGCGGACGAGTTCACTACTTCATCAACGACTCGAAAGCCCCGATGGAAATGCTGTGGGTCTATGCGGGTCCAAAACCGGAGCGGATCATCGTAGATGAACGCTGTGCCACCGTGGAAGGAAACCCCTGGCGATGAGTCCGTCTTCCCCGTTCCGAGTCGCTCTGACCGCCGATTTTTACGACGCGAGCGGTCAGACAAAATACCGCGACATTGGGCTGGGACTGTTCGAGTCCCACAGCCGAATCGCTGTGGCGCGCTTCGCCGACCATCGACCCGAGATTGAGCCGGACCAACTGGCGGGCGTCAACGGTGTGATTGTTCTGGCACCGCGCGTCTCGGCGCGGAGTCTGTCGGCCAGCACTGACCTGCTGGCGATTGGTCGCTTCGGCGTCGGCTTTGACAGTGTCGATGTGGCCGCGTGTACGGCTGCCGATGTGGTGCTCTGCATTGCGTCCGGCGCGGTCGATCGTCCCGTGGCCGAGGCGACGGTCGGCTGGATGCTGGCCCTCACCCATCACTTTCGCATGAAGGACCGACTCATCCGCGAAGCACGCTGGGACGAACGCAGCCAGTACATGGGGTGCGAGCTGCGGGAGAGAACGCTGGGCGTGATTGGCTTCGGCGGGATCGGGCGGTCCCTCGTCCAGTTGCTGTCGAGCTTTGGCATGAGGCAGCCGCTAGTGTTCGATCCCTTCACTCCGGCAGCGGTGGTGGCTGAACACGGTGCGCGAGCAGTCACGCTGGATGAATTGTTGGCGCAGTCGGATTTTGTCTCACTGCACTGTCCGCTCAACGCGCAGACGCGGAATCTGATTGGCATTCGCGAACTGGCGTTGATGAAGCCCACATCGTATTTGATCAACACCGCCCGAGGCGGCATCGTCGATGAGATCGCGCTGGTGGAAGCACTCGCGGGACACCGCATCGCGGGAGCGGCGCTCGACTGCTTTGTGGATGAGCCGCTCACCACTCCGTCCGTGTTCGCGCAGTTTGACAACGTGTTACTGGCTCCCCATTGCATCGCCTGGACGGACGAGCTGTTTCGCGACATCGGTCGCACCGCGTGTCAGGGCATGATCGACCTGTCCTCGGGAGTCCGCCCACGCGGAATTGTGAACCCCGATGTGCTGGAACGCCCTGGCTTCCTTGCGAAATGGAAGCGACTGAGCGAAAAGTAACGGGTCACACAACCTCTCGTCCCCTTGGCACCACTCCACTTCAAGGACTCATCATGCGGGATCGCTCTCAGCTCACTTGTGCTTACACTCTCTCGGCGTTGCTGGTGTGGGGACTCTTGTCCGCTGGCAATGTGTTGTTCGCCGCAGAACCCATCGTGCCTGCGGGTGCGGTCGTGGAGAAGCTATTCGAATCCAAAGTGCTGACCGAAGGTGTCGCCGTCGCACCGGATGGCATGGTCTATTTCAGCGAGATCACCTTCTCACACAAATCACGGGATAAAAACGGAGCCATCGACGCCGGGTACATCTGGAAGTTCGATCCCGCCACGCAGCAGACCTCAATCTTTCGCTCCCCCAGCGGGATGTCAAACGGCATCAAGTTCGACGCAGCTGGCCACATGATTGTCGCCGAGGGGGCCGATTATGGGGGCCGGCGAGTGACCCGCACCGACATGCACACCGGGAAGGCCCAGATCATCGCCGCTCTGTTTGAAGGCCGACCACTTAATTCGCCCAACGACATCACGATCGACGAGCAGGGCCGCATCTATTTCAGTGATCCGCGGTATCTGGGCCACGAACCGATCGATCAACCGGTCGTCGGTGTGTATCGCATCGACACCGATGGCTCGCTGCATCGCATCATCACCGATGCGGGCAAGGCCAATGGCGTGTGCGTCTCGCCCGATCAGAAGACACTCTATGTCGTGAGTAATGAAAATGGAGGCACGGCGATTGAACGGCTGGCGACGCCGGGCGCAGCGCAGGCCGACAAGGTGAGTCTCCCCTTGCGGAAGGGGTTGATGGCGCTCCAGGCCTACGACCTCGCATCCGACGGGACAGCGAAGTTCCGCAAGACGTTGGTCGACTACGCCCCGTTCGATGGTCCCGATGGGCTGGCTGTCGACAAGGACGGCAATCTGTACGTGGCGGTCCGCGCAGAGAATCGTCCGGGCATCTGCGTCTACTCACCCGAGGGACAGGAGCTGGCTTTCATCAAGACCGAGATCCCCACCAATGTCGGCTTCGGTCGCGGCCAGGACGCGAACTTGCTGTACATTACTGCCGGGGCGAGCCTGTACCGCATCCGTCTGAACCGTGAAGGCTACCAGTTGCCAGCGGCGCGTTAGCGCTGCCGTCCACCAATCCCAATGGATTGAGTCGACCAAGTTGGCAAGCCGCAGGCTGGCCATATTCATCAGCGAGCGGCTCGCAGAGGCACCCCCGCCACACTCCTGCGGAGGTCTGGCGGGACGCGAAGCTTGGCTGATTGCATCAGAACTCGAAGTCGAGTCGTTCCTCGATTTCCTGTGTCGACATTGCCGAACTTCGCCACGACGCGGATCCTCTCGATTGAAAAACTCTCTCCAGACTGCACGAGTCGGTGGTATTGTCCTCTGCGGCGGACGCAGTGACCGCATGGGGCGGCCCAAGGCATTACTGCCGGTCGGCTCCGAGGTGATGCTCCAGCGGGTGGTCCGCATTCTCTCCACCCATGTGCGCCCCATCGTCGTCGTGGCGGCGGCGGATCAGGTGTTGCCGGATCTGTCGGAGGAGTGGTTGAACGCTAACCGGCCCCTTTCCGGCGATGCGACGACTGTTTCACCCATTCG
>JAYTCW010000050.1:0-6260 GCA_043736295.1 Planctomycetota bacterium
CTCGCCGACAATCATGCCCCACCCCGCAGACCCAAGGCGTGAAAGACGGCAGGATATCCAATCCGTTCGACCAGAATCTGCGCATCGGGCCGACGTTCCCAAAGTCGATCGCTGGCCACATCGGCGTCACTGGCGACTTCTTAATCTTCCGTCTCGACATCAATCGCCACGAACTCTCCGCAGTGCTGCGGCTCCAACAACGGACGGAGCTTGGATGCGTAAATCGCAGAGCCGCGATCTCCAATCTCTTCCCGAGCCAATCGGCGAACGGACATGGAGCCTCTCCTGAGACTATGGAACGGGAAAAGATCGGGGTAATGAACATATCATGAGCCATCGTGGTCGAGCAAGGCGTTCGTCTCGCGGATGGGTGGCGTTGTGTGCGATGGACCGTGTGGACAAAGCCGGGGTCTTAGTGAGACGTAGGGCCGCCCTGCCGCAGGTGGGAAGTGGCATGGTGACCCGCTCGCTCCGGCCTCAACGGTAGCGAGCGGCTGGACGTGAGTCCGCCGTGTGGGGAGGCTGTTGGGCCAGAGAACGTTGCTCGGGCACGGAGGACTGATGTCCGCCCGCTTGCTGCGGTTTTGGTCGGTTAGACCCACCACGCATGTCGTTTGCCATCCGAATGGTGGGCCTGCGCCCAGAGCGGCTGGTCACTCCCTACGTTCTGCGTTCCTTGCGGGGTCCGTGGGCTGGCACCCACGGCTCTCTGCAATCGCTGCTCCGAGTGTTGCGGCGATTGTCATCACGCTCGATTTGCACTCCCTCGCAAATTCCGGCTTAGAGATGTGACCGCCATTCTCCGAGGTCATAGGGGGAGCGGCCAGTGATAATTGACCCACTAGACTTCCGAAGTCTCCGAAGACTTCGGAAGTCTTTTGATACGCGAAGTCTGGCCGCTCGCCCAATAGAAAAAGACCGCTGAGATCATCTCTCAGCGGCCTTAATGTTTCATGCAAATCGCGTCGGCGAAACTAATTCGATGCGGCGACGGCAGCAGCTGCGGGGACGACGACGTTGACGCGGCGGCCTTCCTGGTCAAAGAAGACATGGCCTTCGATCATCGAGAAGATGGTGAAGTCCTTGCCCATGCCCACACCGCGACCGGGCCGCCACTTGGTGCCGCACTGGCGAATGATGATGTTACCGGGAATGACCAGCTCGCCGCCGTACTTCTTGACGCCGCGACGTTGTGGATTGGAGTCACGACCGTTACGGGTCGAGCCTTGTCCCTTCTTGTGTGCCATGGCACTTGTCCTTGCTGGGCGCAGCCCCGAAGGGGTGCCACCGACCTGAATTGCGGAAGCCCGGTAGTTTGGCAGAGAGCGGGCAGAATTGCAATTCTTGAGGGAGGCGGAGCAGGAGTAGTTGTAACTCGAATGGCATAAATCACTTGCGATTGACGAGAGTTTCTCTTTCGGGTTCATCCGACAAGTTCGGGGGAATCGTCACCTGTGCCACCCCTCCGGTTCTTCATCAATGGCCGATTGACGTGCGACACGACTCCAGTGACAATGAAAACGCATCGTACCTCGGGAGAAGATGATGAGCGAAACTGCTGTCGAATTGATCCACGCATTCTCGACATTGCCGCCTCACGAACGATACGCGGTGCTGATCGAGTTGGCTCGGATCTCCGAACGCGATCACGGACCGCTGACTGACGAAGAGCTGTCATATGCTGGCGAACAGGTATTTGCCATGTACGATGCGGAGGAGGCCGAGCATGGCGAAGCCAGCGCGAGGTGAAGTGTGGCTGGTGGATATGGGTTATGTGGCCAAGGTCAGGCCAGCTTTGGTGTTGAGTATTCCCATCCAAGACGACGAACGTGTGATCACGACCGTCGTGCCACATACGACGAGTGTCCGTGACACTCGGTTCGAGACACCATCTCGCATGTCATGGCTCAAAGAGGGGGCTTTTGATGCACAAGGCCTCGGAACTTACCCCACGGTCAAACTGATCCGAAAACTCGGCGAGCTCCCGATGGACCAACCGACCGCGGTCGAGACGAGTGTGCGATTGCGACTCGGCTTGAATTGAGATCTCGTAGTCGCCGGAATACCGTGTTCTACTGGCGAGGGCTTTGACTGGCCAGTGCTGCGACGCCGATGCAGGGATCAAGGGCTCTCGGTCGCTCCACATCCTCAGACAGGGACGGTCGCACGCCATCGCAAGTAGCCATATTTGCCCCTCGATCCGGGTCACGTGTACTGGCCCTTCGCTGAGCCGACAGTGCCTCCCAACGCCGATCGTTTAAACCCCGAATTGAAGGCTCGGCTCCGAAGAACCGAGCCCTCAACAGCACCTCGCTCGCCCCTTGATGATGGATGGAGCGTCGGGGAGTTGCTTCGTTAACCAGCCAACGGGTCAGGTTGCGGCTGAGCGTCTTGGCGGCGTTGCTTCGTATTGCCATCACATATTTCGAACAGATCGTTGCGCCATTCGACGCCGCCAGGCGAGACGGTGTCCTCGATTGATGCACCGAAGATGAAGCGACTATTGCCAACAATGATACCGTACTTCACGGCTTTTGGCTCCTTGCCGCGATACAACCCGACGAGCTGAGGCGCGCCACCAACTCCTGGTGCTGTGCCCGATGCAACCGTCTGACAGAAGCAGTGAAACACTGCTCTGCTTGTTCCCTTAGTCGGTCCAACATTGTACTTTTTAAACCGATTCTTAAAGTCGACTGCACCACTTCCCAGGACGCTTAACAGGCCAGATTGTCCTGGAAGGGTAAGTTCACTCTTAGACCAGCCATGGGCACGATGCCATTGATAAAGGTATGCCTTGAACTCTGGCGGGTTCGCTAGATCTCGCGATATGTGAAGCACTTGGATGACATCTGCAGTGATTTCATTAACGTCAGCAGGGTACTTGTCGAACTGCTCTCGGAGCTTAAGGGCCACCGCATCCGACTTCTTGATTGGCGTTGCGTTGAGATCAAATAGCAGGCCCGCGTCGGCCATTTCGGAAATCTGCCCAAGGACAAGTGTTGGGAAAAGCACGTCACCGCAGTAGCCGAAGATATCTGGAAAGTTGTCGAGCCCGTAGACCTTGCGTCCAAGGTCGAATTTTGCGAGGGCTCCCCATGTGACGCGGCTGTCAGCCGCCACATAAGCGGATGCCGTCCCGTGGGTGTCGACACCTGTCCATGCAACTAAGAGAGTCATGGGGCATCCTCGACAACGCTGTATTCTGCCGAACAGTCTTATTGAGAAGCGTGCAGCCTATTGTTGGTCTGCCGGTGGAAGACGCACAATGCGGACTGGCGTCATTATTTTGCCAAATCTCGGATTGTCAACATGAGATTTCCGAGATGGTGGGTCGCGTGTTAGGCAGCGTACATCCTAACTCAGAAGCACTTCATGCAGCCTAAAACGATATCCTCGCAGCGGAGGGGGGGCCTAAGCCACCCTGCCACGAGAAATCCAGAGCCAGCGGGAGCTGCATCCCATGACGCTTCGAGTTACTGGAGGCGGTGCCCCCGCCCCTCACTCCGGGATCTCATCCTCCGGCCTGATCGGCTTTCCCTCCCACACCGGTTGGTTGTCATAGATCGTCAGGATGCGGTGCGCACTGCCAGGAGCGGGGCCGGCGTCGCGGTTGGGGATCGACTTTGCCAGATCGGCACACACGCCCCGCCGCTGGCTGGCGAGGTTCGTCCACTCGCGCGGGTCAGCCTGCATGTCGTACAGCTCCTCGGCCCCGTCGGCGTAGCGGATGTATCGCCATCGCTCGGTGCGGATGCCGAAGTTGCCTTGGTTGTGGCTGGTGATCGCGGGGCGGTCGCGCGGGGCTTGGGCATCTTTCAGTTGCGGAGTCAGTGAAACTCCCTCCAGATCGGTCCGAGGCGGCAACCCGCACAGGTCGACCAGCGTCGGGTAGATGTCGAGCAGTTCCGCCGGTCGATTACACTTCTGCCCCGCAGTCACTCCCGGCCCGGCGAAGATCAGCGGCACGCGAGTCGAGCGATCCCACAGCGTGTTCTTGCCGGTGATCTCCTTCTCGCCGAGGTGCCAGCCGTGGTCGCTCCAGAGGACGATGATCGTGTTGTCCCGTTGCCCGGTCTCATCGAGCGTCTGTATCAGACGACCGATCTGGCTGTCGACAAAACTGGTGCAGGCGAGGTACGACCGCGTGAGGTTCCGCCACTGGTTCTGCTCTTGCAGCCACTTGAGCCGCACCTCGGGGAGTTGCCAGTGCAAGTACCAACTCGAACGCGGCGTATCGGCCCGGTCGTTCGGCTGGATGAGCGGCAGGACGCTGTCATCATCGGGGTAGAGGTCGAACCACTTCTGCGTGGCGTAACACGGCACATGCGGCAAGAAGTACCCGACGCCGAGGAAGAACGGCTGGTCTTTCTCGGTGGGGCAGACATTCTTGTCTGCCTCTGCCTCTTTCAACCGCTCGACCGCCCAATCAGTAATGAGCGTGTCCCCCTTACCCGAGTCATCGTTGTCGAGCGGCCAGACGCCCCAATCGACGAGCGGGTTCCCCTGCGGAGTGGCGGGAGTCAGCCGCATCGGCGGTTTCGTCCCGAACCCACCCGCTGGTCCCCACTCCTGAAACTCCGGCGGCAACGTCGACTTCGGCGGGTCGCGCCGGGCCGAGTGATACAGCTTCCCGGTACTCAGCGTGCGATACCCGTGCTCGGCAAAATATTGCGGCAGTGCAACGCGGTCGCGGTACTCCGGGACATCTCGAAACCACGGCGACAACCCATGAATCCCCGTCGTCGAGGGTCGCAGCCCCAGCATCAAACTCGTCCGCGACGGGTTACACAGCGGAGCCTGGCAATGAGCATTCGTGAACAACGTCCCCCGCGCCGCCAAAGCATCAATGTGCGGGGTCTTCACCAGCGGATGCCCACCGAGGCAGCCGATCCAGTCGTTCTGGTCATCGATGGCAATGAACAGCACGTTCGGACGACGAGAGGCTTCTGCGCCTCGCAATTCCGGCGAAGCAGAACACCACATCGCCAGCACTACGAATACGCTCAATAGAACTCGCCCCATGCCGTTCACCTCTGAATGCCAGTCACGCAAATCACTCCAGCCAGATGATAGCTATGCTTCTGGGTTCAAGTCACGAAAGACTCATTCTTGTATTCGCCTCTCAGTGACTCGCGTTATTCGCCGAGTTCTGCCGGGCTTGCTGTGCCGCTTGTTCCGCCGCCGCAGCTGAGTGCCCGAGCGTCGACCCCGAGGTTGAGACGAGGCAGGGAATCCCGTAGCCGAACCCCTTGAGCAGGTTGGTCCACAGAGTCTCCCCGGTGGCTGGATCGAGCGCGTACGTGTAGCCCGAGACTGACACGACGAGTTGGTCTCCCTCCAGAAGTAGAGCGACAAAACCGCTCCCGCTGGGGGCCTTCCAGTCCCAGACCAGTTCCCCGGTCAACCGATTCAGAGCGGCGATCCGGGAGTTGAAACCGACATACACCAAATCATCCACCGTCAGCTCGGCCCCCGTGGAGGATTCGCCTCTTGGCTGGCGAGACCCCACGGGCTCCCACGGCTCTTGTTCCGGCTCTTCTTTTGAAAACATCAGAGTCTCCTTCATGGTTTTTCGTCAACGGATCATGACCGACTTCGCCGATCCTGTGTGGGTGTCAACGGGACTTCGGCCAGGGCGGATCACGGGGTGTCACAACAATCGAGGCAGGACTTCCCTGCGCGGCGTCGCCCCAAGGGGCTTGGGAATGAGGTCACAGACGATGCCGTGTCATTCCCTGGCTCCTCCCGGTGCGACCTTGATGTTCACTGTTCGACAGCCTGATGAAGTGAAGAGAATTGAACATCATGGGGCCACGGGCGAAAAGAAGACGGCGAGTTCACCTCTGGCAATTGACGCAGCCTGCAAACATTCAGCGCGTGAGTCGTACGGACCCTGGTGCCCCATCAAGGCTTGATTTTGGGGTCCGCCTCCCTCGGGAGGGCGAGGCTCCTGCCGAACCGCGACTGCGAGTTGACGCCTCCCTGGCTCGCGGCTCAGCAGGAGCTTCGCCCTCCCGCGCGGGCCTGCCTCAACCCCCCAATCGAGGCTTGACCGGCCACTACTCCACCCGCAGCGCCATCAACATGGGCAACCGCGCCACCTCGCGCACCGCCGCCAAAGACGACAGCATCCCGGCGGCGAACACGGCCAGGATCGTTAGGCCCAACCCCGGCCAGGAGACATCGGCTCCGATGCTGAGCAGGTGGGGGGACATCGCCACTGCAGCTGCGACGGTGCCGCTGACGAGTCCGAAAGTGAG
>JAYTCW010000051.1:0-5929 GCA_043736295.1 Planctomycetota bacterium
CTGATTGGGCACGTTAAAGCCGCCGCTGGGCTGTTCCAGCGGAAAATCGGTTCCCCCTGAAGGTCGCCCCCAATTTTCCGCTGGAGCAGTGCGCTCGCAGGCTCGCCCCCGCTCAAGCGGCTTTTGAACGACGTGCCATCAGGTCGCGATAGTCGCGGCCTGCAAACAACACAAGGAGACACATCATGACCAACACCGCCAATTCCACCGCCCCCAGCCCGAGCAAACTCCCCACCCACACGGCCTATCAGGTCCGCGACCGCCAAGGCCAAAAATCGTTCTGGACCCGCATCGGTTCCGCTTGGGCACACGCCGACAGCCAGGGGTTCAACATCCAGCTCGACTGCGTACCGCTCGATGGCCGCATCACCCTCCGCGTCATCGGCGACAGACAGGAATAACACCTCAACCAAGCGGGCGGGTCATTTTGGCCCGCCCCTCAACTTAAGAAAGGAGTTTACTATGTCACACTTTTCAGTCGGGATCATCGTGCCACCAGAACACATCAATGACTATGAAGCTTACGTCGAACGCCAAATGGCTCCGCATGATGAGAACCGCATCGTCGCCACGTACCGCACCGCCTCGGGCGAGCTGATCGAGGTCTGCAACCCGCAAGGTCGCTTCAACGACTACGAGATCAATGGCTACTCTCATGGCTGGAACGGTTCCATCTTCACCGTCGAAGAGATGCTGAGCAGCGGTAACTACCTCGTACTTCCCACGAGCCTCGTGACGCCCGACGGGATTTGGCACGACTCGGGACCGATGAGCTACCAGCGAATGCTGGGTGCCTTCCACGGGCATTCGGTGGTCCTTCTCAACGCAAACAATTGAGGAGGGCGCCATGTCACACTTCACCGTTGGAATCATCGTTCCCACTGAGGAACTCGAAGATGTCACCACCTACGTCGAATCTCAAATGGCTCCGTACGACGAGTCAATCAAGGTTGCCCCGTATGTTTGCTACTCACTCGACCAAGCTCAGCTGGACCTCGAACGTGAGATCCGGCACTTCACGCAGATCATCGAGAAGCAGCATCCAGCTTACAACTTAGCCCGCTGCCAAGAGGCACTCGATGAGCTGCTGCTGTCGTCACCCGAAGAGAAGTACCGGGACTACGTGAGATGCCACTCACGGTTCAACAGCCGAAAGGAACCGCTTTCGAATCACAACCCCGCTGGCAAGTGGGACTGGTTCCAAATCGGTGGACGCTGGAATGGCTGGCTGCATGATCGCGAAACGAAGCATGCTTCTGTCACGGATAATCTCGCCACTGTCGAGCATGTCATCGCTCGTCAGAAGTTCCCGTTCGCCATCATCACACCCGATGGCGTGTGGCACGAACAAGGCCGCATGGGCTGGTGGGGAACCGTCATCGACGGCAAGGAGACCGCCGACTGGCACACCGAAGCCGAAGCGATTCTTCAGAACTATCCGGACCATTCGCTGGTCCTCATTGATGCTCACGTTTAACCCCACTCGAAAGGAAATCCTATGTACCAGACACTCACACTCAACTCCCACATCAACCCAGCCTTCGCTTCTCGCATGACTTGCGAGAGGCAACCCGTGGTGGCCAAGCTGCCATTGGCTCCGATCAACGGCAGTCCCGTCCCGCACCTCACGAGCCTGTATCACGACGATCAGGCCGGTGACTTCGGCGACCGTGGCTATCCCGGCAACTGCGGAGGGAATCTCATTCGAGACTTGCTGTTGTACTTCAAGCCCAGCTTGGTTCTCGACCCCATGAGCGGCAGCGGAACCTGCCGCGATGTGTGCGACCACTTGAGCATCCCGTGCGTTGCGTGGGACATTCACCAGGGCATCGACGCCTGCGACCCGCAAGGGTTCGGCGACGGCGAAGCCTTTGACTTCATCTGGAGTCATCCGCCCTACTGGAGACAGAAGCTCTATGCGACTGACGACAGAGACCTGAGCCGTTCGCCCACTCTCGACCACTTCCTCCAGCGTTACGGCCAGTTTATCCGCAACGCATCTAAGTCCCTCAAGCCCGGCGGGAAGTTCGCCGTTCTCATGGGCGACTACTCGGATCGCAGCGCCGGGTTCGTCCCCCTCACCTATCACACGAAGCGCCTCGCATTCGCAGCTGGACTCAAGCAACACGGCACCGACATCATCCGCTTCAGCCACGGAGCCAGCAGCTCGAAGAAGGTCTACCGCTCGACATTCATCCCCGGCCTGCACGATGTGTGCATGCTGTTCGAGAAAGCGTAGGAGGTCGCCATGACAAATCATTCGACTCTCTTCGTTCAGATCGCCGCTGAAGAACTCGGCATCGAGACCCTCACCGTCCGTGGCCTCGACAGCCTCGACTTCCACGATGTGTATGTCGGGGCCATTCACAACGCACTTGACCGAGCCTTCCAAGCTGGTCTACGTGAGGGCATGACCCACGCCATTACCACCACCGACAATCGGGAGCCAGAGCCATGACCGGCCCCGAATTCGATCCACTCGACTGCCCGTTCCATGCAGCGGCGCTCGCCGCCTACATGGAACAGGCAGCCCTCTGCGGTGGCCCGCCCGACAGCGAGGCTACCCGCCGCCGTGCGTTCGAACTCTTCGAGCAAGCCCTCGCCGAGAAGCACCGCTCGCCCCACTCGTGACAGCGAGCGCCGGACGTAAGTCCGCCGTGCCTGAGCGACCCGAGAGCGGCACGGACACAACTGCCGAGTCGTGGAGTGCCGTTCCCCCAGCAGTTCAATCGAGCCTTCCGGCCCACTCTTAAAACCCCGAAAACAGCCCTTGCCAACACCCGAAAATCATGTGAACGCATGCACACGCATTTGTACCTGCCCGCGTACTCTTTTTGGACAGACATCTCCCCTAAGCAGTGCTTAGGACGACTTTCACCGGGAAAGTCGGCTGTCCTGCCAGCCAGACGGACAGCTTGCTGACTGTCTTGAATGCGGGCTTGCTGGACTGCCTGACAGCTTTCAAGCCAGATGACTGGCAGGACAGAATGCCAGCCGTCCAGACGCCCATACATCCAGCAAGCTGGTATGACGGCAATCTGTCACGCAGGGTTGCTGGCAATCATGCACACCAGCTATCCAGCCTGTCAGCACGCCAACGTGCCATCAAGAAATAGTGCTTGCCAGCTGGCATGAATGCCTGTATCGCTGGCTCATGATTATCGTCGTCGCCAACTCCAAAGGCGGTGTGGGAAAGTCCACACTGGCCGTTCACCTCGCAGCCTGGCTTCATCAGCAGGGCCACAGCGTCACGCTTGCTGACTGCGATACCCAGCAGTCTTCGTCAGAGTGGATTCGAGAAGCCGCACCCGGCGTGAAGGCGGTCCGCCTCGACAATCCCGACATCATTCTGAACGAGTTGCCAATACTGGCCCAGGAGGCCGACTACGTGGTCGCCGACGGCCCAGGAAGCCAGACCGAGACCAGCCGCGCGTTGCTGCTGAGAGCCGACATGGCGATCGTGCCTTGCAAGGCCAGCATGCTCGAAGTGCGAGCACTCGCCAAGGCCACCGACGTTCTCCGCCAAGCCCAGGACATCCGAGCCGGTCAGCCGCACGCGATCATCGTCCTCAGCATGGTGGGCAAGAATTATCGTCTTACCAAAGACATGAAAGACGCCGCAGCGGCTCTCAATCTACCACTCGCGACCGCCGCGATGATCCTGCGTCAAATCTACGCAGACGCCCCCGGTCAAGGAGAAATTGTCTGGAACATGGGATCACGAGCCAGCGATGCCGCCCTCGAAGTCGAACAGCTGTTTCGCGAGATCTTGCCCGAAGCCTGTCGGGCCAAATCCAAGCCAACGAAGGCGAAACCGCTCAGAGCAACGCCGAAGAAAAAGGGGAGGGGGAGCAAATGAAAGGTCGCCGACCACTGATCGAAGGCTTGAAACAGCCCGTCGCCATCGACCCGTCTGTGGAGAAGAGCTTCGTGTTCCCAGTCAAACCCGCCGCCCCAGAACCAGCTCCACCCGCGATGAACCCACGTTCCACCCCCATCGCCCGGTCCCCCATCAGCACTCGCATCCGCTCCGACTTCACTACCGCTCTCAAACGTGCCTCACTCGAACGCCAACTGCAAGGCGTGGAACCCAACACGCTGCAAGACTTCCTCGAAGAGGCCATTGAGCCGTGGCTCAAGAAAAACGGCTATCTGCCTTAAAACGTCAGCCTGTCGCCCTTCGAGCGATCCATTTCTTGCAGAACCCAATAAATGCCGCATCGAGGTCACGCGGAGCTTCGGTGATCCACTCCCGCCATTCGCGTTCGAGATAATACACATCCCAGGCCGGAGCAATCTGCCTCGCAATCGCGTATGACTCGGGGTCGAGCATCCCCACCCGCATGGGGAGCGTCACGTCGTGACTCAGACTCGGAACCGTGCCCCGGCTGCGAAATGTAATCATGTCGCTGTCATCGAGAGCCACCGAGTAGTCGGGCATATGCTGATGCCTCTGGTCCTCTTGCACGATCTTGGTGACCAGTCGCCGGAACTCCTTCTCGGTCGATGCCGACCCGCACTTCTTTTGAAGCACCAGCAGCGAGATCTTCCATTCCCCTTGGTGCCCGCAGTGCTTCCGAGCCAGTTCATACATCCGCCGCTCCAGCGGTTTCCGCAAACGGAAATAATCCCGGTGAAGCGTCAGCACCTCTTGATGTTGAATTGCGTTGAACACCCAGTCCGAGAGTTTGACCTCGATTTCCTGCATGCGACCGTCGCGAGTTTCACGAACGATCTTCGCCCGCTCGATCAGGCCAAACGTCTCGAAGACTTCCTGCCCACCAGTTGTGATATTCGTGCTGATTCGCGTTCCGGAGAGCCGCTCCAATGCAGCCTTCAATGCCTCATACCCCTGACCATTCGTCATCCGGTTCGTCGCCTTGAGCAAGTCATGGGCTGTAAACCGAAGCACAGATGTCACCGGCTGCTTTGCATTGACCGCAGCCATCAGTTGGCTGATGCAGTAGATCAAGATATCACGATCATGCACCGTCGCGAGGCCATCCGAAGAAGGCTTGACCTCGACAAACACTGCCCCATGTTCATACCGACGCACACGATGGTCCGGCTTCGTCGAGAGTGAAAAGATCGGATGCTCCATCGACGCCATGTCCCCCTTCGGTGAGGCGTCCATCAGATCGCAGACAAAGAAATCCGCCTCCATCCGATCGGGCAGGAGAGGGGAGCGGTCACTCGATACTGTTGTTTCTAAATCCATGCCGCCGATACTTCGATAGATCACCCACCAAGTCAAGCACTTTCGACATTTCACACACCAAGCCATCCCGCTTCGATACTTCACCCACCACCACTTTTGTTCCAACAATGACCGAAGGTCTTCGATGGTTTACACACCACTCTTCGACCCTTTGCACACCATTCTTCGATGGTTCACACACCGCCCCCCCTCCAATTCACCCGCAATCTCAAGCGGTTGCCCACAGTTATCCACACCGTAACACTCTATATAACACAATTATTTAACACCCCAGCGAAATCCAGACCGTCTGTGGATAAGTCAGTTACGGTGAGAATTGCACCGTCTTCATCCCTCCTCATTGGTCCACAACGCGCAAGGCCATCTCTGCGGATAAGACTCAGAACGGCCAGACCATTTTTCCAGATGGAGATCGACCACAGACGCCCCAGCCAGACGAACCGTCCCCAGTGGCATACAGGACTGGGGTGTCACTTGCTGAACTGACTTCGACCGATATCGTATGCTGACGAGGTCAGCTCATGCGAGATGCACCATCGGGCATGGACAAGCGAGCTTGACAAGTCTATCACTGACCGATAGGCAAGATCTCAAGCAACAGGAGTATCGGAAATGCCATTTGAGCGATCCCTAGAGATCGAACACCGACTGGACGACGTTCTCCGCCTGATTCACACCGGGCGGTTTTCGACGCCCATGCTGGCCGAAGAA
>JAYTCW010000052.1:0-13992 GCA_043736295.1 Planctomycetota bacterium
CCGCTTCGCCGTCCATGGCCCGCTCCCGTACACCTCGTTCACAACACCGAACTGCATCCGTGCAGCCCTTCGCCGTGTCGCTCGCGACGGAAACTACCATCTCCATTCAGGTTCTGGAAAGATTTCGATGCGTAGGCCCTGGGGCTCGGAGCCGTGAACTACGGGGTGATCGTGTCGAATGAGGTGAGGCAGTGACGGTAGACGGTAGGTCTGTCAGGCTGAACCTGATCGAGCAGGCAGAGCCTGACCTGCCTTGCTCCTATCCAGCCCGAGGACGAGCAGCGGGCGTTGGCCGTGGCCGCGAAGAGACAGTTTCTCAATGAAAGTGGACGCCTCCCCACGAGGCAGGCACGGCGAGCGATTGGGAGATCGTTCGTGTCTCCAAGGTCGTCGGTCGCGACCTGTTGGCACTCGATCTTCTGCTGGTCGGCCCCAGTATTCAGTCGGTCTGGGACAGTCGCGGAACGTCAGCCTTCAACGGACGCCAGATCCCCGTCGTCTCTCGCGAAGGCTTGCGGCAGCTCAAGCTCATCGCCGGGCGAAAGCAGGATTTGCTCGACCTCGAACAACTGGGACTGGAATGATGCAGCCCCCGATCACCATCTCAGACCCCCGCCACCCGGACATGTCGCCCGAGGCGATTGACCAGCGGCTACGGGAACTGGCACAGATCTATAAACTGGGGATGTCCCTCCGCGACGCCCAATGGCTGGGGCCGGTCGAAGCGGCTCCGCAAAACATCGGCCCACTTCCCCTTCGTAACGACGATGTTTCAACGGATCAATTGGAGTCGCACCGGTTGGACCGCTTGGGGGCCGACCGGTGAGCCCAAAGTATGAGAGGAACGTCCGGCGAGGATTCTCGCATTCGGAACCTCCTGGGGCTCAGACACCCCGGTGGGCTCCAAAGCGAATCACTCGGGACTACTCCGCTGGCTCTCGCGCCATTGGTCGAGCCATGCCTGCAGTTGAATGCCATTGTCTTTCAGTCCCGCATTGACATTGTGCCAGGCCAACAACACGTCACCTTCGTTGGCAATCATCAGCAATCCGGTGAGCCCCGTGGCGCGTTCCATCGCGGCAATCGCCTGAGCAGGTGTCTGTGCGATCGGACTGCCGACATTGAGTGAGGTGTTCACCGAGGCCTCGACACCGACGTGCCGACCCATCGCCCGCAGAAAGGCATGAGTGAACGGGTCGTGGTCTTCACGAACAATCTGCAACCGCGCCGTTCCATCCTGGTGAATGACCGCCGGAATCAGCGTCCGGGCCTGGGGCCGAGCCATGGCCGTCAGAACCATGTAGTTGTAGGCGTTGTAGTCGTCGGCGGCGGCTCCCTCGGACAATTCGAATAACTCTTCGGCAGCCTCGCGTGTGAGCATCGGTGCCAGCGGGCGAACTCGTTCGCGATGTTTGACGCGGAGATTGATCGTCTCGCGGGTTTGAGGATTGCACGGGTTGGCCAAAATGGAACGATGCCCCAGCGCTCGTGGTCCAGTCTCGGCGGGCCCCTGGAACAATCCCAGCACCCCATTGCGGGCAATGATGAACGCTGCCAGGTCGGCGATCGCTTCCAACTGGCCCCGAGCGTTCAGATTTCCCAGATCGTGGTAATTGATATCGGGCCGGGCTCCCAAGGCCGTGACAATCTCGGCGCGCGTGAACCCTCGACCGCAGTAATGTGCGTGGTGCATCAGTTCTCCCGGCCGCACTCCAGCCTGCATGGCAAAATTCATCGCGGCTCCGACCGTCACCCCCGCGTCGCCGGGGATCGGCGGAACCCACAATTCCAGTCTTCCCAACTGATCCAGATTGCGGCGATACCAAGCCGAGTCGTAGTGCTGAACTAGACGCATATTGGCCAGGCAATTCAGGGCCGTCCCCCCGGTCATCACCAACTGGTCGCAGCCGGTCGAGCGAATGTAATGATCGATGATGTGGAAGAGCGCGTCTTCAAAGACCAGTTGCGTGGCTGCCGCCAGATCGCAGCGATCGCGGGTGATTTCAGAATGCTGAACATCATCGACACGCAACACGGCATCAGGGTTCCACATTTTGTCAGGCGGTATCGGTTCGCCGAATGCAGCTGACATGGCTCGCCCATAGGGAGCCAGCTCACCGGCGATGTGCCAGTTGATCAACGCCCGGTTGACGAACACCTCGCCCTGGGGGGCGAAGTGAAATATTTCGCGAAGCGGGCGATAAAACTTATTTGTCAACCGCTCGCCATCGCCCCAAGCGGTCGCCCCCATATAACGGCCCTCACTGCTGAGTGGCGTCCAGCCCCCCTTTGTCGAACTGATGATGGCGTAGAACAGGCCCAGCGAATCGAAGGGGCTGTGGTTCTTGTAAAGACATTCCAGGCGGCCATTGGTCGCCAGATACATCGCGATCGAGCCCTGGTCGCCAGAACCGTCAATCACCGAGATCAGAACGGGTTTCGTCTGCTTGGCGAAAGGGGACAGGGCATACGCCCCGGCGGCATGATTATCGTGATGGAGCTGACAAATCCATGGAATGGGAGAGGTGGCCCCCAACTGCGCGGCCAGCCGTCGCGGGCCAGTGCGCACGATGCTGCCGTTGTGATAAAAATCCCACAAGGGAAAGCACGCAGGCCGAATTAATCCCAAACTCATGGGAAAATGTTCGAACATGGTGCGGATCGCCAACGGTAGGATTGAAGTGTAATCCCAGGTGGTGACGATCGCATGCAGATCGCGGTACGTCAAACCTCGCTCATCCAAACGCGAACGCAGCATCGCGATCGCCGATTCGGGAAAATTCGCATCGTGTTTGATTCCCGAAAATCGCTCTTCTTCGTCGTTAGAGATCAGCCGCATGCCGTCGGCAGCCGACACTTCAATCAGTGCCACGCCGCTGTTGTGCCCGGCCGGACCGATTCCAACGAGATAGGCCGTCTCACCGCGTTCCAGCTTCTCGCGCAGGGCGTCGATCGACTTTCGGGCTTCGGGACTCTCGGGCGCATGCACCTGCTTCCACCGGAACAGTGCTCGGAAACCAGGCCGCAAGATACGCTGCAACAGCTTCCCGAGCCGAGGCCACGCGGGACCCGCAATGCCATAGGTGTATGTAATGATAGAACCTCGTCGATTGATTTGTGGGGAGCGGGGAATGGAACGGGAGTGAAGGCCACTCGTGGGATCATTTCGTGTTCTAGCGGGGGAGTACCGGTTGGCCTGCTGGAGGGCCTACCGGTGTGCCAGAGTCAGGAGAGGTTCGCCCAGAGAGAATTCTGGCAACCGGAACCTCTTGTGGCAAAGCCACCCCGGTAGATTCCCAAGCGAATCAACCGGGGCTACCGAGCTTGAACCGCTTCTGGAACCGCTTGATGGGCGGCGGGGTGTTCTGTGGGATCGTAACTCAAGCGATCACGGAATTGCTCCTGATACCGCATGAGGTACGCCACCAGCTTGGCCGGATCGTGATCGCAACTGGCCGAGATGCGATGGCGGATTTCTCAGATTTCATCGATGACGGGATCAGGCATTGCAGGATTCATGATCGACTCCGAGTAATTCCAGGGGCGCCACCAGGGCGGGGACAAACAGACCCAACAGGGTGTTGACCCTTCGAATGTGCCTAAACTTGTTGGCGTTGGCAATGTGTGCGCAGTTCCAAGTCACCAGGAAATCACATTTGTGAAAAGACGCGATGGCCAAGTGGAGCGCATCACCTGTCGGGTCCGCTGGCATGACCTTCTGTTTCACAGAGGTCGCCGCGATCTCTGTGATCGCCAGTTCGATGGGCAACAACGGTAAGTCTCGAATCAACGACAACCGTTGAGTACTGCGTTCGGGAATTCCCGCCGACAGTTCATTGATGACGGCTGGACTGGTCAGCAATTCGTACCTCGCCAAAGCGTCATCCCACCACTGCCGAGTCCAATCCCGACGAGCAACAACGTCCGGCGTGGTTCGCAGTTCGTGGTAGAAACTCGGAATCGAGGTTTCGACGTAGACGCGAGGCTCATGCCTCACTTGACGATAACACAAATTTGTTGGGGCCGACAGATTCGCTTCCCGATCGGATCACTGACGAGCGATTCGGCAGAAGCGGGGTAGCACCAGTTGGCCCGCTTGGGGGCCTATCGGTGTGCCAAAGGCATGGCAGGTTCGCCCATAGCGGGTTCTCGCAAGCAGTACCCGCTGTGGCAAAGACATCCCGGTAGATTCCAAAGCGAATCAACTTGGACGACCCCGTTTGGGAACGAGGTCTCCAAAATCGGGTTCATCCGACTATTTTTGGGGTGGGCATTGGCAAGGTTTTAACCTTTAGGGTGTACTTGGTGTGGTGCAGGGTGAGGAGTCTCTCCTTCAAATGTTCGTAGTTGCGGTAGCCGTAGGCGCGGCGTTGCAGGGCTCCGATCTTGTTGTTGATCCCTTCCAGCGGGCCGGTCGAGATGGGGTGGTCGTACCATTTGAGGAGTCCTCGGCGGTGACTGCGGAGGGTCTTGGCCATGACCTGCATTTGGCGGCTGGGGGCGGTGGAATTGGCGGTGTTGGTCATGATGTGTCTCCTTTGTGTTGTTTGCAGGCCGCGACCATCGCGACCTGATGGCACGTCGATGAAAAGCCGCTTGAGCGGGGGCGAGTCTGCGAGCGCACTGCTCCAGCGGAAAATGGGGGGAGACCTTCAGGGGGAACCGATTTTCCGCTGGAACAGCCCAGCGGCGGCTTTAACGTGACCAATCAGGACGTGTGGTCGTGCTGCATCCCGACAATCGAAAGGGGACCGAATGACCGACTTCCTGCATCACGACCTTGGCAAAGCAACCTGACCTCACTCACCCTGCATGAGTGACTGAACAAAGGCAGATTTGGACTCAGGGTCACAAGTGCTGGGCGAACCTCGACAGTGGTTCAGCGGTCCAGTTGCGGAGAGGGGGCTACGTTGGTCTTCGCTCCGAGTCAGTGGAAAAAGTATGCAGCGATCATGGACGGGACAGGACTGCCCGCATGACGATGAAGAAAGAGGATGACCTCTGGCAATCATCGTGGTAAACGGCTCACAAGCCATGAGGGAACGATGACGAAGACAATCACGCTCGAACTGCCAGACGATCTGGAGCAAGCTCTTGAACGGCGATCTACTCGCCACCAAGAAGATGAGTCATCGCTGATTCTTCGGATGATCGCTGAGGGGCTGACGCATAGGAAAGCCAACTGGGAGTATGCGGCTGAGGGACAGATACCCGGCTTTGGAGAACTTTTTCCGGCCAAGGAGTACCTCGTTGATATCAGCCGGGGAGCGATCTATGACGACCGAAGGGACTCGGACCAGATCACGCCCGAAGAGATCGCAGACTATCGACGGGAACAAATCGCCGAAGCACGGCAGCATCTCGACAAGCTCGTGACTGAGCAGCAAATCGGTCCCTTCGCGTGGCCCGACCCTGTTCGATATGGGCATTGGCCTGACGAAGAAACGGCCTTGGGGTTCGTCGCCTCCATTCGTGAAAGTCGCCGGACAAGTCCGCCCCGAGAGAGATTGCCATGACCAGCTACGTTGTCGATGCGGATGTCCTGACACTGGGCTACGAGGTCGTTCCCGAGTTCGAGTTCTATGATCGAATCCTGAGTGGCCATCGAGCGATTGTGTCGTTCATGACTCTGGCGGAAGTGCTACACGCCACCGCAGCTCGTGGCTGGGGAGAGCGCCGCTGGGACGAGTTCCGGCATTAAATACATCGTGACACGGCATGTGGTGTTCGATGCCCCACGACCCCTCTGTGCGGTTTGGGCCAGCGTCTGCTGCCAAGCCCGAATGCAAGACCGATTCCTGACCAACGCCGACGCTTGGGTGGCTGCGACCGCCATCTACTTGGATGTCCCGTTGCTCACGCACAAACCGAGCAGCTTTGACTTCCTCGACCAGCTACAACTGATCTCGAATGCTCCTGGCTGTGAACGCAAGGCTCAAGAAACCTGATGACTCCGGCTCGAAACCGTGGTAGAATGAGGCAGAAGTGAGGAACCACACATGACGCTGAACCTGAGCATCGATATCCCTCAAGAGGCTGTACAGGCATTGGAGTCTTGTGCTGCTTCCCAAGGGGAAGATTTGGCAACACATGCAAAGCATGTCCTATTGAGGTACGGAACGACAATACAGCCAACTCCCACGGCACCGGCCAACTCCAATCTGATGAGTAGTCTTGATGAGGCTCCGCTCCCGGCGAACATTGAAGATCGAACGAAGCTGGCGAGGGCCTTACTTCAGCAATATGCCCGCGAACAAGGTGTGGGAAAGTTCGTCCTTGATCCTCCTGGAATGGGAGATCGTCATCCGGAAGATGGTTCGGCAGAGTTGATTGACCAAGGCATCCGAGCGATGCGTGATCTGGACTCGTGCCGGGTGTCTCCATGATTGACTTTGTGGTCGATACCGATGTTGCTTCCTATCAGTTTCGCAGAATCCCGGACTTTGAGCCTTACCGAACCTATTTCGAGGATGCTCGGGCGATCCTCTCATTTATGACGTATGCCGAACTGCTGAGTTGGGGCAAAGAGAACGCCTGGGGCGAACGACGAATGCGGGAATTGCGTGAGCACATCAACTCCAAATTTGTGGTATTCCGATCATCGACTGCCCTATGTGAACTCTGGTCCGATGTCCGGAAGGAGAGAAAAGAGAAGGGTCGAGAGATTGCCACTTCGGATGCCTGGATTGCCGCAACAGCGATCTTTCTGGACATACCGCTCATCACCAACAACCGCCGCGACTTCGAATTGATCGACCGCCTTCAGTTGATCACTCATGCTCCAAAGTGAAACGAAATTTCTGAACGCTCATTAACCTTTCGGCAACCATGCTCGGGGTATAATGGGACATGTTACGGATCAATCAGAACAGTTCGGCGGGTGGGGCGAAGACGTACTACACGCAAGCGGATTACTACACTGAAGGGCAGGAGCTTGCAGGGTACTGGCGGGGCATCGGGGCTGAGAAGCTGGGCCTCTCGGGGACGGTCGACAAGGCCGATTGGGAATCGCTGTGCGACAACCGCTATCCCGGCACCGGCGAACCGTTGACGCTGCGGCGGAAGCAGGAGCGGCGGGTCGGATATGACTTCAACTTCCATGTGCCGAAAAGCGTGTCGTTGCTCTACAGCCTGACACGGGATGAACGGTTGCTCGATGCGTTCCGGGAATCGGTGCGTGACACGATGACCGAGATGGAATCCGAAATGCAGACGCGCGTCCGCAAGTCGGGCTGCAATGAGGACCGCACCACGGGCAACATGGTCTGGGGCGAGTTCATTCACTTCACATCAAGGCCGATCGACGGGGTGCCTGATCCGCATCTGCACGCTCATTGCTTCGTGTTCAACACGACGTATGACCATAAGGAAGCGGCGTGGAAGGCGGGCCAGTTCAGTTCGCTCAAGCGGGATGCCCCATACTTCGAAGCTCGGTTCCATGTGCGGCTCGCACGTCGGCTCGGGGATCTGGGCCTGGATGTCACTCGTCATAAGAAGGGGTGGGAGCTATCGGGACTCGATAAGAAGACGCTCGACAAGTTTTCCCGCCGCACAGCTCTCATCGAAGAAGAAGCCCGTCGCAAAGGGATTCTTGATCCCGTCGAAAAATCGGAGCTGGGGGCGAAGACTCGTGAGAAGAAGCAGAAGGATCTGACGCTCTCTCACCCCCACGAACCAACTCCCGCTCCTTCTCCCATTCTTCTGCCGGTGAGAAAGCCAATGCGAGGATTCCCTCCAGCCGCGAGCCTCCCGACCTGTCAATCCCGTAACTCTCTGGTCTCTCACCACTCACCATTCCTATGAACGACAGCATCCTTTCCAAATACACCACCCGTCACACGACTGAGCCAGACGACCCACAGCTCGAAACCGAAGACCTCGGCTCGTTCGGTTGGCTGCGTGGTATGCGCGAGCGATCCGTCATGCTCGAACTCCGCCACAAAGACGGTAACATCACCGCCATCGGCTACGCCTATATCGATAAGATGGAATTCGATCCCAGCCAAGACATCACCCTGCACGCTCTCGGCAAGGTGATCACATTTCAGGGCCACCGTCTCAACACCGAAGTCCGCCCGAATGTACGACTCTTCCAAGGTCTGACCAAACACCGCGTTCCGTGAGTGCAGGAACTCGCTGTAAATGTAGAACAATTCGGGACGGGCAATGCTACAACGTGGGTGTACCGGCCCGGACACCTCCCCGGACAGTGCGCCGGACACCCCCTTCGGGGGCTTGTTCCCCCAATTTACGGGGCTGTTCTCATCGATCATTTGTGCTGCCAATCGAAAGGTATTCCGCCTCACGTTCACAGAAACAAAGCTCTCTGGTTCCTCTTTCGAGTTTCGGACTTCGGACTTCGGTGTGTCGTTCCTCACTTCACACCTCTTCTTCTCACGAGGAGAGTTGAAGCGTTCTGTTCGGAGTGGTCGCGATACCGTTTCGCGGCGATCGTTTCGAGTCACTCGCAGGGGAGTGATTTCGGTTCGCGTTCCGTGGGCGATCCGGCCACCTGAAAGCAGAGCGTGATACCTCGTGTTTCCAGACTCATTTCGAGTCCGGAAACGTTCCCACATCTTTCCCCCCTTTCACTATGGCAACTTCTGCCCAGGAGCCCACCATGGCTCAAGCCTCTCTGAAGCCGGTTAAAGTCTTCCGTTCGCGCGGTGTTTCGGCCAGCATCTTCGCGAACCACGCGAAGAGCGATGGACGCGACATCACGTACCACAAGGTGAGCCTCCAGCGCACTTACAAGGACGGCGCTGAATGGAAGACGACGACCAGTTTCGGTCGCGATGACCTCCCCGTCGCACGACTCCTGTTGGACCGTGCCTGGGAGTTCATCCTCGACGCCGAAGCCGCGCACAGCTCGGACGCTGTCGAGGCGTAGTCACTTCACAGACCGGGGAGTCGCCCTGCCGACTCCCCACACGTCGGGTCGAGATCGCGCGCGTGTCATCCAGGACCGGACGACCACACCGAACCACCGACGGAGAAGCCCTACGGACACCAGTCCGTCCCCTCTCTTTCGTAGAGCGTCCCCTTTCCGACGCTTTGCGAATCTTTCATCGAACCCGGTTCGCACTCTCCTCCAACAATCTCTTCGTTTCCGACGACGAGTCATCGATCCACGAAGACTGGTCAAAACTGCTGTGACGGCAACGGTCCGGGCTGGTCGACTTGGGAGTCGGTCGTCCAGCGTGGATGACCTCTCTATTTCCGGTTCATCCGACTATTTGGGGGGATGCCCCGTAGCGGGGGTGGATTTTCAAGGCATCTCTCCGATGTCCAATGGTTGCATGGAGATACCGCGATCTGCTGCAATACCCCTGCTAGGAGAAGCGGAGGCAGGCTCTGCTGGGAAGCCACCTGCCAAGGAATATCCTGGTCTCCGATGCGCCAATGGCGTGTCAGCCCCTGGCTGAGGTTCTCGGCCAAGGGCTTGCTTCGATCGCCGTTGATTGGACATCGGAGCCATGCCTCCGTAAATCCTTATGCCGTCAGGCAATCCGAAATCCCCCCAAATAGTGCGTTGAACCGGAATTAAAAGATCACGGCTGGGATCCCGACGCGACCATTGCGGACGGCGGTCTCGGGTTGCGAGCGGGCCAAGAATTAGCGTCGTCGGGGTTGCCGTGTCGCGGCGATGTGTTTCATGCGATCCGCGATCTGGGACAGTGCGTGACGTACCTGGACTGGGATGCCGACGAAGAAAGACGAATGGGTGGAGGTTGAATACTGCTAGATCAGTTCGAGGCGACCTTGTACAGCAAAGTGGTGAAGGGCGCAGGACTGGTGAATCCGGAAGAGGTCAATGCCCTGGCCTTCCTTCTGAGCGATAAGAAAGCCGGGACATTTCGGCTGGAGATTGAGTCGAACAATTCACCTCGAAAGAGTGAAACCAGACGGAGTCGGTGCAGGTAGAATTTCAGAGTGACTGGTTGAGGAGTCTATTGATGCGATGTTGGTTGCTGTGTTTCTTCGGTGGCATTCTCGTAGCGATTGGCATTGAGTATTCTCTTGCTCAATCACCTCAGCAGGACAAGAGCTCTCAGCGGGCCCTCAAGCAGACGTCTCAAAAGCTCGCCGAAGCGATGCAGTCGAGGGATGAATCGGCAGTGAGCAAGCTGGCCGCTGAGTCCATCTCTCAGCTGGGCGATCAAGCTGGAGTGCCGGAAGTCGCCGATGAATACCGGCAGGCACCCCAAGATGTCGAACCGCTCACCAAGGCCGAGGCACAGGCCGGGTTCGAGAAGATTCTTGAATTCGTCCAGAACAACAAATGGTGGCGAATCGGCCTCGACCCGACCAAGACCGAACATCTGCCACGGGAAGTGGCAACTTGCATGATGGGTTGTCTGGCTGGGTGCCGGGCGAATGCACCCCATGCGGATGCCCTACTGAGAGAAGCCATTGAGGCCGGTGACTATCTGTTGTGGACTCAGCAACAAGCTGGAACCGGCGTGATTCCTTTTCCGGCCTATCGGGGAGGCAGGAATCCGGCCTTTCAGGCAGCGGATCGGTTTCTGCGACTTAACGAGCGAGGCGGGCGTTTAGACGAAGTGGTGAAGAACGGTTGGGCGTTTGATGATCTCACTGATGGTGGGCTGCAGTTCGACAATGGGCAGTGCGGCGTGGCCTTGTTTGAGCTTTACGAAGTCACGAATGAAAAACGCTTTCTTCAGGGAGCCATCGCCACCTCTGATTGGGCCGTGAAGCGTACATGCGTGTCCAACTGGAACTACAACAGTTTCAGCGTCTACTTGCTGGCGACCGCTTATCGAGTCACGCACGAAGTGAAGTATCTCGAAGCTGCCAAGGAGAAGGCTCGGCTCGGCGTTCTGCCGGGCCAACTCCAGGTGGGGACGCACCAGGGCCGCTGGGCCGATCCGCACAATGCTCGCCCGGCCTACCACTACATCATGGTGCGTGGACTGACATCATTGTTCTCTGTTGTCCCGCCGGATGACCCGGATCGGGGCTCGATCGGCGCGTCGATACGATTGGCGATGCAGGCTCGTAATGAAGAGTTCATAACCAAGGGGATCATGAACGTTGATTCGTCATTCGAGGCGATACTGCTTTTCAAGTCGCTCTCCGCCGAACAACGGCAAGCCATCAGTACCTGCCACGACGACGAGGCTTTCGCTGTTCTGGAGCGATATTGCGTGTCCCGCTTGAGGAAGAACGAAGGACCATTCAGTCCCGGTGTAGGTGGCAACTACTTCGAATACGTCGTGCGGCAACAAGTCAGATAAATCAGAGGCTGGCTCCTCGAGAATCAATGCCGCCTTAGAACATCATCCTGTGGTTCGCATCCCAGCGGCGATGCCTTGTACGGTCAGCCGCAGCAGGTCACGCAGACTTTCGGATTCTGGATGAGAGTCCATTTGAGCCTGGCGTTTGCGGCGAAGGAGTTCGATTTGAATCAGGTTCAAGGGGTCAATGTACGGGTTACGGACTTCAATCGAACTTTGTAGCCAGGGGGTTGATGAAAGCAGCTCTGATCCGCCCATCAACTCGATCAGCACCAGACGGGTCCGGTCGCGCTCACCCGCGATCAGCGACCAGAGCTTATGACGAGTCGGTTCATCACTGGCCAATTCCGAATAGCGCCTCGCAATACGCATGTCGGCTTTCGCGAGAGCGAGCGCTGCATTGTCGATCGTTGCTTGAAAGAACGGCCATTCCCGGTACATCAGTTGTAACGCGGAGAATTCTTCCTGGCTGCTGTCACGCAGTTCGCCCAGAGCGGTTCCTAGGCCGTACCAGGCCGGGATGAGGCACCGGTTTTGTGTCCACGAAAAGACCCACGGAATCGCCCGCAGGTCGCCCAGCGTTCGTTCACCACGGCGGCGCGAGGGGCGCGACCCGATCGGCAGGTTTTCAATTTCCTCGATCGGGGTCGCTTCCGCAAAAAAACCAATGAAGCCCGGGAAGTCAACAAGTTCACGATACGCCTTCAGGGATCTCTGGGAGAGTTCGTCGAGAAGACTGGTCCAGGACTGCGAGACTTCACGACCGGGCAGCGCGCTTGCGATCAGCGTGGCCCAGGTCACTTGTTCGAGATGTCGATACGCGATCTGCACATCATCGTAGCGTTCCGCCAGCACTTCACCCTGTTCCGTGAGTCGCAACGTACCGTCCAAGGCTGCGGGCGGCAGTGACAAAATCCCTCGGGCAGCGGGGCCACCGCCGCGCCCCAAGGAACCTCCCCGTCCATGGAAGAAGGTCAACTTGACACCCTGCTGGTCGGCCACGGCGTGCAGAGCTTGTTGAGCGACATACAACCCCCAACAGGCAGCGAGATACCCACCATCTTTCGTGCTATCGGAATAACCGACCATCACGATCTGCCGGTTGCCCTGGGTCTGAAGATAGTCGCGATAGACTGGATGGGCCAGAATCGATTCCAGTGTTTGCGGAGATCGCTGCAAATCGTCGATCTTCTCAAACAAGGGGATGATCTTCAGAGCTGTCTCTGCCACCGGGACCGTGACCAGCGGATCGTCTGTGGCGAGCGCCCATTTCCAGAGCCAGAGAACCGAGAGGACATCGCTGGGAAAGCGAGTCAGGCTGATGACGTGCCCGCCAATCACATCGGCTCCGAACGCCGCGATCGCCCGCCGCAGAACGAGAAAGAGCTGGAGTGTTTCCTGGCAGAGAGGAGAGAGGTCTTCGATCTCGGGGATGACCGGGTGATCCATCGACTGGCTGAGCCACGCTTGTCGCTCCTCCTCAGGCTGCTCCTCAAACTTTTCACTCTTGCCCAGCTTGGCGAAGATCTCCGTAAACACCTGTTCGTGGCGGCGAGAATCCTGACGAATGTCTAGCCGAGTCAGATGCAGACCGAACACCCGTGCAAGGTCGAGCCATTTCTGAACTTCAACTTCCAGCAGCAATTGACCGCGATAATGATGCAGGCTGTGGCAGATCAGCTGAAGATCGGCAATCAGTTCCTCGCCATCTCGATACGCTCCTGCCCGTGCCGGTTCGTTCCACTTCGCCTGCAGAGATTGCTCTAACCTCCATCGAATCACGGTCACCCAGCGACGGTAGATTTCGCGGGGGGCGACTTGATTGAGGGCGTGATCCAAGGCTGGCCATTTCGCGACGGCCGCCGACAGCCCTTGATTGAGGGCTTCATCGGCATCGATCTCTCGCACGGAGATACTGAGGAAGTCGAACATCCTATTCGCTTGGGCGAGATGCTGCTCGATCGCCGACTCGCGGAGCCACAGGAATGTTTTGGCGGTGACCTCCGCTGTGACGTTCGGGTTTCCGTCTCGGTCACCACCCATCCACGATCCAAACCTCAAAAACACCGGCAAGTCAAACTCATGCCCCGGATAGCTGTTCTGCAGGGCAGCACGCAGCGCGGCATACACTTGGGGAACGACTTCCCAGAGTCGAGGTGAGATGGAAAGACCGCGTTCCACCTCTTGCAGCACCGTGGGACGAGTCGGTCGAACGAACTCCGTCTGCCACAGGATTGTCAGCTCTGTTTCCAGCTGTTGCGACAATCGCTGGCGTTCTCGCGGTAACAGGTCCGCACGATCCAATTCCAATAAGCATTGCCTCATTCGTCGCAGTTTGGCTCGTATCGCTCTCCGTTTTGCCTCACTGGGATGGGCTGTGAAAATCAGCTCAATCATCAGCCGATTGAGGGCCAACTGAACCTGATCTGTAGTGAACCCCTCGTGTTTCAGCTGGCTGATGCCAGCCCCAATCGATTCGCTGATGGGCGCTGGAGCCAGGTCAGATTCTCTCTGCCGGAGTACCCGCACACGGTGGCGGTCCTCGGCCAGATTGGACATATCCAGAAAGACACTAAACGCCCGAGCGACGATGCGGGCGTCCGCTTCACTGAGACCGGCAATTCGGCTGGCCAATGCTGCCTCAGCCCCCGGCGCGCCCGTTCGGCGATCGCGAGCGAGTTGCCGCACCTCTTCCACCAGCGACAGCGCGGGAGCCCCCGCCTGTTCGGCAATG
>JAYTCW010000053.1:0-3374 GCA_043736295.1 Planctomycetota bacterium
TCGTCGCATGACCCGCCTGCGTCCGCCGCGAAAAACTCCCCAGAAACGGCTCCATGAACTCCACCATCCGCTCAGTGACCTCCGCAAACACGCTCGTATCGATCTCGCACTCCAGCTCCAACTCCGCCTTCCGTCTCTGCATCGAACCATCCATGGCTCTGCCTCCCCGTGATCCTCGAACCGCCACCCCTCACGAACCATCATCTTCCCACATCAGACGTTATGATGGATAGACCAACTCGGGACAGTCGAACTAAGGTAGATCATGAGTTCCTAGTTGAGTGTTTCTTCAACGGTCATGAAACGCTAACGATTGGAGTGCATCAGCATGTAAGAGTGGCGGCGGTGAGTGTCTTGTAATGGATGGTTCAGTCGTCGCAAAAGGTGACTGGGGCGGGCAAAACATCCCCCAGTCCGGGTGACAGTCGATGGCACTGTTCACATCGGCCGAGGTCCGCGATCGTCGCCTTTTTCTCTGAAAAAGAGCGTACTTTTTCGGAGAAAAAGGCGACAAAGTCAGCCCGCACTCTGGCGAGTGCCAGCACCCCCACTGATTGAGTGTGGCGGCCCGCACAATGTTAAGACTCTTTCTCGGCGTTCACCTGCGGCTCACCCTTTCAATCATGGCGCACCGCAGGAGTCGCTGCCGACTTTTTATGACGCACAGGCGAGAGAGGACCGGTAGATTCTGCGGACTCGCTGAAACTCCGCCCGCTGTGGTAGGGTACATTGCCTGATGGCCGGGCGTTCACTGCTCGATTGTCGTCGCGGAGCTTCCTCCCTCACCGCCGAAAGATGTTGGTCATGACTCAATCCCGTCGTTTCTCCTGGCTGGTCGTTGCCTGTCTCGCGTGGGGGGCCATCAGCGGTCCTTCACTGGTATTTGCCCAGGCGGATGCCCCCGGAACTCCCGCTCCAAGCACCGACAAGCCAGTTCCCGAGGGGCCGCAGCTCCCCATTCTGGTCGTCAACATCGCCAGCATCGACCGAGTGCTGACCGATGTCGACTATATGTTCAAGACAGCTGAGCGGCCCGAGATGATGAATCTGGTGACTGGATTCATTGCCAACACGGTGGGCGACCTGAAGGGGATGAACCGGCAGAAGCCGTTCGGCGTGATGGTGTTCCTGGCCCCCGGATTGCCACCGATTCCCACTCCAGTGGTTTACGTTCCGGTGGATGGGATCGAGGAGTTGATGAAGATTGTCGAGGCGGGACCCGTGAAACCCCGCAAGGTCGACGGCAAAGAGGGGCACTACGAACTGAATGGGGGCGGCAGGCGAGGGCAGAAGTTCTACTGCGTGGTGAAAAAGGGATACGCCTACCTGACCAACGACTCCAACAAGCACATGCTCGAAGCCGAGCTGCCCGAACCCGCAGCCTACGCCGAGCCGATGGCCGCCCGGCACGACCTGGGTGTCTCGGTCTTGATCAAGAACATCCCGGTCACGATCCGCACCGTGTTGCTGACCTTCCTGCGACAGAGCACCGAAGCCCAGCTGCAACAACGCGACACGGAATCGGAAGCGGCCTACAAGATGCGGCGGGCCAACGGCCTCAGCACGGTCGAGTTCATCGAGCAGGTCATGACCCAGTGCGAGCAGTTCCAGTTTGGAATCGACGCCTCCCAAGACCGGAAGAACGTCGAGATCGACCTGCTGATGGATGCGATGCCCGATAGCGAATTGGCCAAGCTGTCGAAGGACTTGGCAGGACGTAAGTCGTACTTCTCTCCGCTTTTCAACGACGGGCAGCCGCTGACGGTCTCGGCCAGTTGGAAGATGGACAAGCGCGAGCGGAAAGCCGCCGTCGCCATGGTCGAGGCGATGAAGGTCGGCCTCGCCAAGGAACTCCCCGAGGGAACGGCTCCCGGCGTTGATCCGCTCTTCGACTCACTGAAGGCCACTGCGGAGCAAGGGGACATGGACTTCTGTGTGCAGTTCCAACCCACTGCGACCAAGGAGTTCGTGTTCCTCGGCGGCCTGCGCGTCGTCGGCGGAGAATCGTTTGGGAAGGGGCTCTCTCAACTGCTGACAGCTGTGCAGGGCCGCGAAGAACTTGACAAGGTCGAGCTGAATGTCGACAGTCATGAGGGGATCGTGTTCCACCGACTGGCTGCGAAGAACGTGCCACAGCGCGAGCAGCGGGCCTACGGCGGCTCGCCCGGGGTCTACCTCGGCACGAGCAGCCAAACGTTGTGGTTCTCCGTCGGGACGGATCAAGCGATGCCCAGCTTGAAAACGGCCATCACCCAGATCCAGGCGGGCAATGCCACGACGCCCGGCGGCGGCACGGCCTACCCGTTCCAAATGATCCTGCACACCGCTCCCTGGCTCAATCTGCCAGCGACCAGTGATGACGAGTCGTCGCGTCAGGAATTCGGCAAAAAGGCATTCAAAAGCGACAGCGACGCACTCCGCATCTCCGTGCAGCCGACCGAAACCGGAACGCGAACCCGAGCCGTGCTGGACGAAGGGTTCATCAAGCTGATCGGCATGTTGCTGGCGCGGCAGTACGACCAGAGCCAGTTGTAGACGAACGTGATGTGATGCTCCGCGTCGTACGTTACGACGCGGAGCATGCATTTAAGCGACGTTGATGGCATCGGCCCCGAATCAGCCGTCATAGGACTCATCAGTCCCGACCCCGGCTAGGGGTTAGACCGCACGCATCGTATGCATTTGCAGAATCGGTTAAATCAGGTGTCGCCTCTTTGGACATCTCTCTGCCATGCCCCACTGACGCGAGTCATCCGATGTCTGACAACCAAGACCGATTCTACGCTCCCTCGGGGCGTATGCCGTGCTACGGCACGCGGTTAATGCTGATCATTGGATCGCTAGCCGCCTTGGGATGGGGATTCCTTGATGCAGTTCTCTGCCACATCAACCCCGGTGGCAACAAGTTTCTGATGATTATGCAAGTCGTTGTTACGGTTGGATTTGGTGTTGGAATGGGTTGCACAGTCAATGTGATCGGCCATCTGACCAAGGTGCGGAATCAGTTCTTCTCCATCTGGATCACCCTGCTGATCGGTGCGTTGGGTCTGTATTTTTCTTGGGTGTGGTACATCTACATCCGGGCGGGGTGGGACTGGAACCAGTGGTCACTCGATCCGGCAAAAACTTGGACAGCTCTTATCGGACTCGCGAATGCAGGCCCCCGTGGTGATCTGTCACGTTATCTGGAATGGAGTGCGGAAGCGATCACAGTCATGTTCGGATGTTATGCGTCCACATTAATGCTGGGTACTCCATTCTGTGAAGAGTGTGACAGCAGGGTCTCCGCATCTTATCACTTGGCAATTTGCAGGAGCAGAGTCTCCAGGTGGTCGTTACTCCAGCCGGCTTGCTTTCGTTTTCCGGTGATGCTT
>JAYTCW010000054.1:0-6898 GCA_043736295.1 Planctomycetota bacterium
ATAACATCCGCGGCAAACGCCTCCGCGCCGGCTGGGATGAGCAAGTCCTCGAACGCATGTGGTCAGCGTTTTGCCACGATTGAACATGCGATTGCCCTGATGTGGCACCGGGGTGAAAAAGACATTTTTGCTCAGCGTTCAAGCCAGTCTATGCTGCGAACCTGACGAACTTCATCGCCAGCTGTTTGACGACGCTCGCCGAATCGTTGAGGAGACAGTCTGCCTCGCGAGCGGCCTGAGACCGGACTCAACTTTTTTACGGCTTCCAGCACATACGCTGTTATTTCGTGGTTCCTCACACGGTTTGCGAAGGTGTGAACGTTATGGACATTTCTTGTGGAACATCTGATCATTGGTTCCTCCACCTGATTGAACTGGACGTTGAACATGACTGACATTGTTGATACCGCAAACTGTTCAACGCCTGACCTCGCACTTTCACTTGTGCGAGGAGGCATTTAGAGATTGCTACGGCCAGACTTCTCACCAAATCGGATTTGGCATGAAAATTCTTTTCCTCCACGGCTGGCACTCGGTTCCGGGCGGCGTCAAACCGACCCACCTCAAAGACCACGGCTACGATGTCATCAACCCAGCTCTGGATGATGATGATTTCGAGGCTGCTGTGGCGACCGCTCAAGCGGCATTCGATCAGCATCAGCCAGATGTTGTGCTCGGGTCGTCAAGGGGCGGAGCTGTGGCTCTGAATATCGATTCGAAAGAGACGCCGTTGGTGCTGCTGTGCCCGGCATGGAAACGCTGGGGAACGGTGACGACGCTGAAGCCTCAATCGGTGATCCTGCATTCCCGCAAGGATGACATGATTCCATTTGAGGAATCCGAAGAACTGGTCGCCCGCAGCCACCTGTCTCCAGAGTCACTCATGGAGGTCGGCAGCGATCATCGGTTGGCAGACGAGTCCTCTCTTTCGGTGATGCTGTGGGCGTGCGAACTGTTGGCATCTCATGAACCACTGCCGTGGCTCGAAGAGAGTTTGCAGGTTCAATCGACCACTTCCGAAGATGCCAGCTACATCTGTGATGCTTGCGGCGAAGAGATCGTGATTCCGGTCGATCTCATGGAAGGTTCTCATCAGACGTATGTCGAAGACTGCCCTGTCTGCTGCCGAGCCAATACGATTCATGTCGAGATGAACGAGAACGGGGACGCCCGAGTCTGGGCGGAACCCGAGCAAGACCACGAGTGATCTTTGGTTCGTGAACGAATGTTAGAAAGCGTGTCGACCATGACGCCATCCCAATACCGGATTCGCCAGTTGGCTGTTGAACTCCAGCCTCCTGGGTCCGGCAAGCAGAGTGTCATCCTGCTCGATGATGCCTTAACCAAGGTGGTCCTGTTTGCTTTCGCCGCTGGTCAAGGGCTGACTGAACATGTGGCACCATTCCCGGCCTTCCTTCAAATCATCACGGGTGAAGCGGAGATGACAGTCGGTCAAGAATCGGCATCTGGTAAGTCGGGAACATGGATTCAGATGGCAGCCAAGACGCCCCACAGCATCAAGGCAGAAACTCCAGTGGTGATGCTGCTGACGTTACTGAAGGTGCAGTCCTGATTTAGGGAAGGAATAAACTGAGGTCCTGCTGGTCGTGATCGAAGGCGTCGGCCTGGATTACGGAGGGATAAGATTGCTGACTGGCTGAGCGTGAGCCACTGGTGGCAGAGTTATGGAATTGCGACAACTGCGGTTCTACCAGTGACGACTCGATTTCGCATGAAATTGTCGTGCTTTACCCGTCCAACGATATCAAGGAATCTCAAACATGAACCCGACCAAGAATGATCTTTCAGCAGAGATCCGTGCCTCACACTGCCAACTGCTGAATGAGCGATTGGCAGACCTGATCGACCTGCAACTCCAAGCTAAACAAGCTCACTGGAACGTCAAGGGGCCGAGCTTTATCGCTCTGCATCAGTTGTTCGACAGCGTAGCCGAGGAAACCGAGGAGTTTGTGTCACGGTGGCCGAAAGAGTCGTGGCGTTGGGCGGGATCGCAGAGAGGACCATCAGCATCGTCGGACAACGTACGAAATTGCCTGCGTATCCTCTGGGGCTCACGGGCGGACGAGATCACGTGGATGCCTTATCTTCGGGATTGGCAACGGTGGGCCAGGCTGTGCGGACAGCTATCGATCGGGCAACAGAACTGGGTGATGCGGACACCGCTGACCTCTTCACGGGAATTTCCCGAGACATCGACAAAATACTCTGGTTTGTCGAGGCTCACCTGCAAGGGGACAAATAGACGACCGCTTCTATAATGACCCAAGGCAAATCTCGGTCAGTCATCGATTCGCCACCAGAAAAGCGTACACGGCACACAGATGCTCGCCTACGGTAGTGCTCAGGTGGCTCACACTGACCTGCCCTGACATTCAGGGCAGCTCTGCGGTGGGTGCATTTACAGTAGATAAAATGGTTGTTCGTCGTGATTTCATAAATCACTCACCCTGTACTCTGGTAAACACCAGGAAGGGGGAAAGCCGAATTGACCGCTCGAAACATCGCCGCCGCCGAGTCCCTTCCGACTCGTTTCTGATACCGACGAACCAGCGGATCGCCGTGGCGGTACGACGAGCGTTTCGGCTGGCAGTATCGCCCGTCCGCTGGGATGGCCAACCGCAGTGGGAATGCGTGACATTTGATCCGTCACCGGCGTCGTTCTCGAAGATCTGGTTCGTACCGAATCACGTCCGGGCCTGGCGGGCGGAATTCTATCGGCGGATCGGCGGCCACGATCCGTCACGGGCGGTCCTCGACGACCAGGACATCCTCTGTCGGACCTTCATCCACGGCCGCGTGAAGCACATCGACCGTTGCCTGTACGTTTACCACGTCCATGCCAGCAACACTTGCCGTGGCGAAGAGAACGGATTAATCCAGACCGAGACGCTGGCCATGCACGACCAATACAACTCTCAGTTGGTTGAACGCTGGTGTGACCAGAATGGACTGCGGAAGATCGACCTGTGCGGCGGGATCAACTCGGCACCCGGTTACGAGTCGGTCGACCTGCACGGCGGACGAATCGCCGCCGAAGTCAACGCGCGCTGGCCGTTTGGCGACGGCGAGGTCGGCGTGTTCCGGGCTCACGACGTCCTCGAACACCTCCGCGATCCGATCCACACGATGAAGGAACTCCAACGCAGCTTGGCCGTGCAGGGCTGGCTGCTCTCCCAGACCCCCAGCACCGACGGCCGCAGCGCCTTCCATGACCCGACACACGTCAGTTTCTGGAACTCAAACTCGTTCTGGTACTACACCCGTGCCGACCATAACCGCTTCATCGAATGTCCCGTCCAGTTCCAGGCCAACCGCCTGATGAACTTCTTCCCGAGCGAATGGCACCGCGAGTACCAGATCGTCTCCGTGAAGGCCGACCTCATGAAGGTCGCGAGACGGGTGCCGGGCGGCGTTGCGAATTGTGGAAATCACGCCACTCAACTCGATTGTTCTGCTCATTTCTGATGGATGTGCGAGACGTAAGGCGCGGTGGCCCCCTCAGCGCGCATGACAGTTGTGACGGACCCGTTGCGCGTTTCCCGGATGAGAGTTGCGAAGGGATCGCCGCTGTAGCACACCTCGTTGAAGAACGTAAACACGGACGAGTTGTTCGTGACAAACATCGGGGCGAGCTTGCCCTCGGTCGTTGTGTAGCTGAAGCCGCCGAGGATTTCGCTGCGTCCGTTGCCCCGCGTCTCCAGCAGCGTGCCGCCGCGCTCGGTTTTGTAGCCGAGCACCCAGAGTTGGCCGCCATCGTTGACGATGTGCGTGCCTTCGTTCTCCACGTCGAGCTGACGTGCCCAGACTCGTTGCTTCCCGAGCTTCAAATTGTGAGTGACGAAGTCCTCGAAGAAAAGTTCACCATCTTCGGCTCGGCGGGTGCTGGTGAGGTCACAGTCCGAGACGCTGCGAAACAGTACCGTGCGTTGCGTGTCGATCTCGACGCCGCCGTGGATATAGGCGAAGTGCTCCAGCGATACGACCGGCGACGCACCATCGACAATCCGGAAGTCCGGTTTGACCTTGCTGAAGTAATCAATCATGCCCCCCACACCAATCACTCGTCGAACTTTACCGCGAATGATCACCGTGGACTGGAGTGTGTAAGAGCCGGGTAGGAAGACGGTGGTCGCGCCGGAGTCCATCGCTTTCTGAATAGCGGCTGACGAATCGGCTTGTCCGGTCGGGTCCGCGCCAAAACTGTCCACGCTGGACCAGGTCTGCGGATCGTCCGCCGGAACTTCGGGCGGTTCCTTGATGGGCAGTCGCAACGAACCCGGAGACGAAGGAAACGGACTTGTTGTCGGGTGAGAACAGTATTCGGGAATGTTTGGTCCCTTGCTGCCGGGCTTGTCTTCGCCGGTAATCCGCACGGCGGCGAACCAATCGGGTGTTGTGACATCGCCCACAGCGCGGCTGTAGCCGGTCGTCTGGATGTCACGCAGAAAGATGCGGCCACCGTTGTAGTTGATCACGGCGGGCCACTGATTCGCTCCGTCCCGACCCGTGAATTTCGCATCAATCAGGCAGAGTGTTCCGTAACTGCGGATCGCGGGAATGGCGTTCTCGCTGCGCAGTCCGCGAATACTGATCGCCTGGCCTTCGTTATCGAAACCGAATTGGGACTGGACGCGCAGTGTGATGTGCTCAAAGGTCTGCCCGTTGACCGCGCGGGCCGTACTGACGCCGCGTTGGAAGCCCGTGACTTCGCAGTTCCGCACAAGGAGCGGACCATTCATGTCCCGATGACCGAGATCGAGGCCGACAAGCCCGCTCCCTTCACCGGAGACGAAGCGACAGTTTCGCACCGCACCGGAATTGTTCGAGTAGAATTGAAGACCGATTGCGCCGGGATTATTGTCGCCGACGTCGAACGTGATGTCCTGAACGTAATTGTGAAACCAATCGGCCGACCCGAATCCGCCACACCACATGATGCTCGCAGGCTGCTTCGCATCGGTGAACGTGGCGTCCTTCAGACGAATGACTGTTCTCGCGGCATTCTGCCCCTGCAGAAAGTTCTTGCCCCAGGCGTCCTTGCCAGCCGAGTTCTTCTTCGACCAATTCAGGGTCTTTGAGACCAGATACGTCCCGTTTGGAAAGTAAAGGAGCTTATGCTGGCCCATGACATCGAACAGCGCACGCTGGATGGCGTCGGTGTCATCCGTGGTTCCGTCGCCTTTGGCCAGATAGGGTGCCTTCGTGACATCTACGACCGCGTGACTCGTCGGATAAACGACGTTTGCGTTCTGACTGAGCTGGGCCCCAAGGCCGTGGCCGTCGGCTGCGAATGTGGCCGTCCATGCGAGACAGACTACGCCGAATGCCAGTAAATAGGAGTAGACTGGTGATTTGCATGGGCAGTGCGGCATCGGGCAATCCCGTAAGAACATGAGAGCGAACTTCTGTCGAGTGGAGAGAAAGGGCTTTCCGAGAGCAATCTACACAGATGGCACTGGCCAGAGATGCCCTCGCTACCAAGACAAAGCAGATCTAATTGATAAAAGCCTGCCCTTTGGTCACCTTCCGAATCTTTTCAGCCTCATCAGGCGTAATCTTGGATCCTTTGCTGAGGAACATCAATCCCTGATCATAGGATTCCATTTTCGGGACGAATTTCAGCCAGTTTTCGCCCGTCAGTTGAGAATTCATCAACTGCAACTGGGACATGTTCGGCATCTTCGTCAGGGCTCCCAGTCCGGACCCGTTCACAGCTGTCCCATCCAGAACGAGAAGGTGCAATTCTCGCATGGCGGACAAGTGAACGAGTCCGGCATCCGTGACCGCAGTATTGTCCAAGCTCAATTCCTCCATTTTGGTGAGTCCAGAAAGATGCTTTAACCCCGCGTCACCCACCTTGGAGCTAGACAGAGTCAGATGAACCAGGGAAGTGAGACCACCGAACGCCTGCACTCCCGCATCACCGACATTCCGACAGAGATAGAGTTCGATATACGTCAGCCGATCAAGTTTGGAGAAGTGCGCCAAGTCAGTGTCGGTGATATTCGTTTCGTTCAGCGTGATGCTTTTCAGCTTCGTCAGCGACGCAATCTTCGACATCTTCTCTCCGGAGATCTCGGCGACCGTGATCGTGAGTTCTTCAAGCTGCTCCAATTTGGCAATCGATTACCAAACCTCGGAAGTCAGTCGGCATTCATACAAGCGGAGTCGTCGGATGCTGCTGATTTCCGCGATCTGAGCCAAGCACTCATCATCGAGCGACCCCGCTGACATCCGTGTACCCGCTTGCACCGCAGCGATTACTTCATTTTCGAGGAGCGTGCCGCTGAGACCCTTAAGATTCTTCAAACCCTCCGCTGGTCCCGCAGTCACTCGTAATCCATACTCGACCTTTCCCGGTTGGTTCCGCAGGTCGATCTCTGACAGTGACACGCGTTCACCGAACGTTTTGGTCAGTTGCGTTTGAAAATCGCGAGCACGAACGAGGTAGGGCGCTTTGGGATTCAAAATCGCGTCGTTGTCGTTTGCGGGCCAGGGAACGATTACCTGCACAGACTCGGGGGATTGCCCATCCAGCGAGATCGCGTACGAGCTTCCGCCGGGAAGAGCGGGAAGCTCAGCCGCCGTGGTGGTCAAGCCACTGCCGCAGAATGTGAAACCAATTAAAAGTGCGCGATTCATGGGAGGTTCCTGCCAATCAGAAAGTTCTGAATATCTCTGTTATTGGTTTCCAGTCGTCAGACTCCATAATTCCTCAAACTGCGACTTATTGAGTCCTGATTACACGGAACCCTGAGCTACAGTTCCGGCTGTCCGACACAGGGTCTCCGCATCTTATCACTTGGCAATTTGCAGGAGCAGAGTCTCCAGGTGGTCGTTACTCCAGCCGGCTTGCTTTCGTTTTCCGGTGATGCTT
>JAYTCW010000055.1:0-9295 GCA_043736295.1 Planctomycetota bacterium
AAGCATCACCGGAAAACGAAAGCAAGCCGGCTGGAGTAACGACCACCTGGAGACTCTGCTCCTGCAAATTGCCAAGTGATAAGATGCGGAGACCCTGGGGTCGAGCTCATGAGAGGTTTCACCATTGGGGTTGAATCGGCATGAGAGATTTCGAAATCAGGGTTGGGTCCGGTTCGCGGTCCCAAACGGTGTTTTAAATCTTGGGGGGCAAAAACGAGAGACAGAGAGAGTTCGAAGGTCAAAACTCGCACGAGCGGTTTGAAATATCGAAATCGGGGCGTTTTCGGGAACCCCCGAGAGGTCTCGGTGGGAGATCCCGACACCGCAACATCTGGCGGGAATGGCGGATACGCCGCCACCCTGAATCGATACCAAAAAGCCCCGCTGTGTGAACCCGTGGGTCAGGGGGAGTTCGAAAAACGAAAACAGTGAACCGGGGCCAACGCTCTTCCGAAAGTGTCTCTGATTATGGGAATGCTTGACACCTAGTGTTTCACCGTTGATCTAGAGTTCGAGTTGCCCTCGGTCGATCTAGGATCGAGCAGGATTCGAAAAGACCCCGAGTTGATACCGATCCCGAAGGTCCGGATACGCCTACTCCATTCACATGATCCGAGTTGGCCATTGGCAAGAAGGCGTGGCCTGACCTAAGACCTGACTGGAATCCCATCTTGTTGCATCAGCCGATTCGCCGCCTGGACTCCCGAGTGCAGGCCGCCTTCCATGAAGCCGAAGAAGCCGAGGCTGGCGTGTTCACCGGCGATGTGCAGGTTGCCGAGACCGTCTTTGAGAATCTTGGACTGCGACAGGAACTCACCGGGTAACGGAAAGCTGTAGCCGCATTTTGTCCATGGGTCACCGATCCAATTGACGAATTCGGATTTGATGTGATTGGCCGAGAAGCCAGGCAGCGCTTGCTCAAATTGCTCCTCGACAAACTTCTCGCGACCAGCCAGTGGTCGCGCATGCAGCGAGTCGGCGACAGTCCCGCCCGCAAACGACACCAGCAGCCGCTCTTGGTCCTTGGCCCCAGCTGCTCCCTCCCAAGTCACCCCCAGCGGCGTATCGGACATCAGGTCTGTCTTGCTATCGGGCAGCCAGTAGGCTTTGCTCACCACTCCCAGATACTTCGTCGCCGAACCCCTCTGCGGGTGGAACCCAGCGGGCAGTCCGAATACCGGCATAGCATCGAGTGCTATTACGGTCGTCCCACTTGTCTCACCACACTGGCAGACATCCGGTCGGGACGGCAGAATCAAGTGATCGAGAGACCATCGACCAGCGACTTCATGAGTGGGCATCATGACCGAATCCGAAATCTGGAATGAGTGGGTCGAGCACTTCGATGTCTTTATCAGTTACTCCCGCAAGGACAACGAAGCCGAGCCGCACATGATCTCGGCCTTTGTCGAGCAACTGGAGGCCGACTTCCTGCGGTTCTCCCCGGCCACGCCGCTAAAACCATTCTTTGATAAGAAGTCGATCCTTGATGGCCAATACTGGCAGAACGAGATCCGCAAGGGGCTGCGGCAGTCGAAGGTGATGGTTGCGTTTCTCTCTGAGGCTTATTTTCACAGTGAGTGGTGCCGTAAGGAGTGGGAGGAGTACATCCTCGTCGAGCAGAGCCGCACGTACCCCGGCGAGGCGCTCACTCCGATCTTCATCGTCGCGCCGCCCGATCTGGACAAGCTGGTCCCCCCTCGGCCCGTGACTGGTGGGACAACATCACCGCGCGCAATGCCGTGGTCGAGATCCAGCCGTTCTGGCCCCAGGGGCGTGCTGCACTCCAGGAGGAGATCGTCGCCCAGCGGCTCTTGCTGCTCGAACAAAGCATCCGCGAGCGGGTCGAGCATGGCCGGATCCTCGCGCGCGTGCCGCGCGACATCCGCACTCGCAACCCCAACTTCGTCGGTCGCCGCAAGGAACTGGCCGCACTGCGGGATGCCCTCAGTCGGCACGACATGGTCGGGCTGTGTGCGGTCAACGGCGTGGGCGGGATCGGCAAAAGTTCCGTCGCCCGCGAGTATGCCTACCTCTTTCGCAAGGAGTACCTCGGCGGGCAGTTCGAGATCGACCTCTCCGTCGCGACCTCCGTCGCCGATGTGCAATCCGCGCTCGTCCGCATCGCCCGCAGCTACTTGCACGCGAACATCCCGTACCAGTTGCCGGAAGCGCGGCAGTACGAGCTAGCCAAGGATGCCTTTCACCAGTTGCCGCCGGGGGAATCGGTGCTGCTGCTGCTCGACAATCTGAACGAGGACGCCGTCTCGCTGGTGTCGCGCAGCAACCGTGACCAGTACCCCTCACTGGAAAAGGTCCACATGCTCGTCACCACGCGGGCCGAGCCGCGCTCGCTGGGCGGGATCGAGACAATCTCGCTCGACATTCTGCCGGTGTCGGAGGCCCTCGATCTGCTGTTTCGATATCGCGCCTTTGCCCGGCGTCTGGACGACCCCGACTATCTCGCAGCTCGCGGGGGGACGTATCCGCTGCGCGAGGACGAAGCGGCGACCGGGGATGACGAGTGGAAGGCGGCGCTAGCGATCGTGCAGCGGCTGGGGCGGCATTCTCTGGCGGTGGCGCTGGTCGGGGCCTACCTGGGGAGTTATCCCGACATCACCTATCGCGACTTCGCCTCTCAGTTGCAGCAGCATGGGATCGGGCTGGCGCTGGATGCCGCCGGGCATGACGAAAAGGTCCAGAACCTGATTGCGCATCCGGTCACGCTGATCGGCCCGCTGTTCGAGCAGTCGGTCGCCCGGCTCTCGCCGCTGGCCCTGCGAACGTTGGAGTACGCCGCTCTGCTGCCGCCCGATTTGGTCCCGCTGGCGTGGCTGAGACGGCTGGTGGCAGACGATACCGACATGGCCGATGCACTGATGCCGCGCCCCTTTCAACCCCCGCCGTGGGAGGAGACGCTCCGCACACTCGCCGGGCTGGACTATCTCAAAGGGGAACCGTTGGCCCGCATGCACCGCGTCGTGCAAGAGGTGATCCTCGCCCGACTCACCGTCGATGTTCGAACCCAGCGCGCCCACCGCGTACGCACCTTCATCGAGCAGCGAACCATTCGCGGACATGACGCCATCGAACTCTACACCTCCGTGGCCGAAGTCGATGCCATCGTGCAGTACACCCTCTCTCCCGCCCAGTCGGGACACCCCCAGACTGGTCGCACCGCGATGTGGATTGTCCCCCAGCTGCAAACGCTGGGGCGGCTCAAGTCCGCCGTGCAGCTGGCGACCCTCGCCGAACGGATTCTGCGCCGGCTGGCCGAGTCGGACCCATTGTCGCCTTTTGCTCCGCAAAAGAGCGCCCTTTCGCGGAGCGAAAGGCGACAATCGGACGATCGCTGGCGGGATCTGTCGGTGTCGCTGATCAAGCTCGGCGATCTGGCGACGGCGCAGGGGAATCTGCCCGAGGCCCAGCGGCTCTTCGGTGAGTCGCTCCGCATCCGGCAGCGGCTGGCCGAGTCGGACCCGGCGAACGCGGCGTGGCAGCGGGATCTGTCGTACAGCTACACCATCATCGGGCAGTTGCTGATGCAGCAAGAGCGCTGGGCCGAGGCGTTGCCGCTGTTGGAGCAGAGCCTGGCCATCGCCGAACGCCTGGCCGCCAGTGACCCGTCCAACGTGATGTGGCAGAATGATGTGCAGGTGAGTCGCCGACTGGTGGCTCAAGTGCGTCAGCGATCCCAGGGGAACCAACGGTGATTCCAGATTTCAACGACAAAGGCTATTTGCCACCGGGCATCCACCGGGCGAGACTGGACGAGATCGCCGTTCGATTCGGATCAGACCCCGAGCTTCGCCGTGTGCAGATGGAATCGCTCCGCTGGATGGTGGAACTGGCTACGCAAGCCGGCGTGCTGCGGATTGTCATCAACGGCAGCTTTGTCACGGACAAATGGGAGCCCAATGATGTCGACTGCGTGCTGCTCATCGACGACAATTATCCTCGCGATGCCGCAGCGAATGAAGAATTGCAGGTGGGGTTGCCGTTTCTCACACTGGAGATTGTCCGGGAAGAAGGCTTTCGCCAACTCACTGAACGGACATTCGCCAATGACCGTTTCCGAGTTCCCAAAGGAATCATTGAGGTGTTGTCATGATCGAAAACCAGATTCAGTACGAGAACACACTCGTCAAACGAGCAGAGCTCCAACAGTTGGTTGACAAGACGCTGTCCGAGCCGGAAAAGTCCTACGCCCGTGAGTTGACGATTCAGTCGCTGAAGCGGCGGATCAATCGATTCACCGAGGAGATGCTCCGCTATACAGCGCAGCAGTCAGCGAAGGCATCTCACTAAACTAACTCGGCGATCTGGCGACGGCGCAGGGGAATCTGCCCGAGGCCCAGCGGCTGTTCGGCGAGGCGCTCCGCATCGCGCAGCGGCTGGCCGAGTCGGACCCGGCGAACGCGGAGTGGCAGCGGGATCTGTCTAACAGCTATTACCTCCTCGCGGTCAAAATCTTCGTGCCGCAAGAACACTGGGACGAAGCTCTCCCCCTGCTGGAGCAGAGCCAGGCCATCGCCGAACGCCTGGCCGCCAGTGCCCCCTCCAACGTGATGTGGCAGAATGATGTGCGAGGCATTCGCCAACTGGTGGCGCAGGTCCTCGGCAAACTGTCACCGTGACGCCCAGCCCCTCCGGCGCTGTCGCTTCCGGCTCGGAACTCGTTGACCACTCCCGATGAGCAAGCGGAAGTGCGACGCACGCAGGGAATGGCTTCGAGATCAAAGTCGCAGTATGACTATTACGGCTATTACGGCGAAGCAGCAGCCCTCTGCGACAGCTTCAGCACCGACGAATGTGATCAAGGCGATGATGGAGGCTAACCTCCCCTTTTGAGGGGCCATGCATCCGCTCCGTGCTTTCAACCTCTGTGAACTTTCCGGCGGGCCAGAATCGTGAGTCATGACTTCGCGTACGATGTCTTCATCAGCTATGCCTCGCCCGATCTCGATCTGGCAGAGGGGGTTCACCGTCGGCTGACGGGTGTGGGGCTCAAAGTCTGGTTCGACAAGGCTCGGCTCAATCCCGGTTGCGACTGGCACAAGGAGATCGAAGCGGGATGCGAGGCCAGTCGCATCGTGCTGCCGGTCCTGACGCCGCGATGGAAGCTGTCGGAGTGGACGAAGTTCGAGACCTATGGGGCCGAATCGACCATTCCGCTGATTTTCGTGAGCCCCTTCGCGGAGATATTTACGCCGCCGCTCACGCGTTTTCAGGGGCAAGCGATCGACCTTGCACACGGAGACGAGGCCGCGTGGGGTCGCCTCATCTCGGCCATTACCGAACTCCTCGCCCTCCCCGCTCCAGACAAGTTGGCCCGGTTGGCGGACGTGCGGTACGCCGCCAACCCGTATTTCGTCGGGCGCGAGGCGGACCTCAATCGCATTCATGAGGCCCTACATCAGAACCCCACAGCTGTCCTGACGCAGGGGCGCGTGCGGGCGATCACGGCCCTCGGCGGCATTGGGAAGACGACGCTCGCCCGGCAATACATCGAGAAGTTCTGGCGATGTTATCCGCACATCTTCTGGGTCGATTGCCGTCTGGGCATTGAAACGGAATTCGCCCGGTTGTGCGATCTGTTCCTCCCGGAGTATCGGGACGAGACCAACGTCGGCCAGAAGGCTAGGCTCACGCTACGGGAACTGCAGTCCCGCAGTGATCGGCTGTTGATCCTCGACAATGCGGATGACGAGGCGTCGAATCAGGAGTGGATTCCCAAGTCGGGCCACTGCCGGACACTGATCACGTCGCGGTTCGCCGGTTGGTCGGCGGCTGTGAGGTCGTTTCAATTGGATGTTCTTGAGCCGGAGCCTGCCCAAACGCTCCTGACCACCCGCGCGGGTCGCGGCGAGTTTGCCACGCTGTCACCCGCCGAGCAAACCGCCTGCGAGACTCTCGCCAAAGAACTCGGCTACCTCCCCTTGGCGTTGGAGCAGGCAGCTGCGTACATCGGGCAGCAAGGGCTGGGGTTCTCGTTCGCTGACTACCTTCGCTTGTACGGCGAAGCGACGGCGGAGTTGCTGGCGGCGGGAGTCCTGGGATCGACCGAATACCCCGACTCGGTGATGACGACCTGGACGACGACGCTGAGGAAGCTCGATCCGGCACCGCAAGCGATCATCAGGCTCTGTGCATTCTTGGCACCCACTCCGCTCCCCTTGTCGGTATTGATCAGCGGAATTGAGATACTCCTCGCCGAGTCGGCAGATGTCGCGAGGTCAGCAATTGCATCACCGTCTCATCCAGAGGCATGGGTTCGAGAACAGGTTGGGCAGCTCCGGAAATACTCGATGGTCAATGGAGATGGGAGATCTCTGCTTTTCCACACTCTGGTTCAAGTTGTGCAACGGCTGTATCTCGCAAAACCATCGGTCGAGTATCAGACTTCTTTGCAACGGTCATTGCACTTGATTGATTCGGCTTTCGTCGGCAACCCAAACGACATCCGTAATTGGCCGACCCTTGAGCCCTTAGTGGCACACACTGTCACGGTTGTTCGCTTTGTTGATGAGGTTGCGACTGCCGGACCTGCGGCTCGCCTCATGAGCCAAGTCTCCGTGCTGCTGGGCGGAATGGGACGACTGGATGAAGTCGAATCAATGATGCGACGAGCTTTGGAGATAGACAGTGTCTTGCATGGCGACGACGCACCTCAATTGATTGTGCGACTCAACAATCTGGCGATGTTGCTCAAGACCAGAAATCAAATGGAGGAGGCAGAGCATTTGATGCGTCGGGCGTTAGTTATCGCGAAATCCCACTATGAGGAGGAGCATCCCGTTGTCGCAAGTGCCCTGAACTCAATGGGAGTGTTGTTGCTCGAAACCTGCCGATACGAAGAAGCTGAGCCACTTTGCCGCCGTGCATTGGAGATCGACGAGAAGGCATACGGTAGCCAGGATCGAGATGTTGCAAGAGACCTCAACACACTCTCTCAGATACTTTCTGCCGTGAAACGATACGAGGAGGCCGAGTCAATGATGCGGAGAATGCTTGAAATCCTGCGAGTCGAGTTTGGCGAGAACCACCCCAAGTTCGCGACCGGACTGAATAATCTCGGTGCTTTGTTGATGACGACTGATCGTTCGGAGGACGCAGAGCCTCTCCTTCGACAGGCGATTGAAATCGTTGATAGTTCGTACGACGGCAATCATCCCGACGTTTCCCGAAGCATCAATAACCTGGCAGCCTTACTGTTCGCAGCGGGTCGATTTGATGAGGCAGAACCACTGATGCGTCGTTCATTGACGATCTGTGAAAGCGTCCTCGACGACCATCATCCCGACTTCGCCTTGTCACTCCACAACTTAGCACTCCTGTGTGAGGCTACGGACCGGATTGCCGAAGCGGAACCACTGATGCGTCAAGCTCTGGCAGTGTTCTGTCGGTTTAGACAGGTCACCGGTCATGAAACGCGACACTTGCGAGGAGCCATTGCCGACTATTCTCGCCTGCTGCAAGAGATGCAGATTTCTGACCCAGAGCGATCCCAACGTCTCTTGGCAGTCGGAGTTGATCCTGCATGGATGCAAGACGAAGGTACATGGAGGCCGTGAGATTACAGTGTCGGACTCGTCAAGTCATGTTTGTTTGCATTTGATGTTGTATGGACTTGCGAGATTCAAACGGCATCGGATCTGGTCCTGTTTGGTCGCCGATTCATCACTCCCCCAGCTACTGATTCGAAATGCCTGAGTGTTCTCGTGCAAGCCTGAGAATCCTTTGCATTCGGTCGCTGCGGCAATGAGTCAGTTTCTGCAATCCGATCGAATCCAGATGTGTTCACTTGAACAGTATTGTATTCGCGTGTACACTCGTGGCGTTTGGACTCACTTGTCGCAGGTGTCACATGTCTACACTCGAATTTCCCGCCATCCCGTGGCAGTCGCCCCGTGCCGCCGCATACGGCATCGAGGCGCTTCGGCCCGCTGAATTCCAGTTCACCCAGTCGTGCTGCACGACGAGTTCCCCGTCGCCGCTGGAGGACTCGCTGCGGGAGGCGTGTTTGCCGGAGTTGAATGCTCGGTTACGGCAGGAGAGGTTTGAGCCGCCGGGAAAGGGCGTTGGCGGGTGGCGTTCACACATGCGATTTGGACACGCGCTCCCCGGCGAGCAGCGGGGCGACTCATTTCAACCGGTGGAGTCACCGGGTGGTTACGGTTGCTGGGTTGCCCGAGGGTTAACGGAGAGTTGCTCAGGATGAGATCATGTGTTCGCGAGTGATGTCGATCGTTCATCCATTCTCAGAAATGAGTACTGCCGCGAACGATTGACCACCAAGGAGATGCGTCGACCAAGAACCAAAATGGCAAGAAACAGCCCTCAATCGGCGCGTGAACAACCCCGCACAGGAGATTGCTGATAAGGGAGGGGGAACGTGCGCACATCGCCACGCTGTTCGAGCGAGTTTAGCTCGTGAACGGCGGGTTCAGCGCCTGCGGTCCGGATGGACCATCCCTGCACCTTCGCGCCAATGGCCCTCATGTGGGGCACTGACGACTTGTTGATCGTGACATGCGTCGTGAGCCTGTTGGCTGAAATTCAGCCAGCAGGTCGGCGTTGAAGTTGCGCCCGTGATGGCACCGGAGAGTGTCATCCACGGGCCATCAGGAACTCGATGGATCTCCTGGCGAATGCTTCGTCAGCGAGTCTGCGCTCAAGGTGTTGAACTGCGGGTTCGCGTGATCCTGCTGGGGGAAGATCGCGGCAGCGTGCTGCGATCACGTTTCGTGTTCTGTCGGAGAGTTCATTTGAAGTCTGAATCGATCACCACTGTTCAGTCACTGGCTCCAAAACGTCGGAGGGGCCGCAAGTCGAAAATACGGGGGATGGAGAATACCATCCGGAGCTACAACGATGGCCCGGAGTTTCCGACGACTCCGCTGCTTCAGGAGGCCGAAGGTCTGTACCGCACGTATTACAGCCTCAGTGCAGCCTCGACCATCCACTGGCTGAGACCGGATGAAGAACGGATCGAGCAGTTCCGGAAGACTCGCCGGGAAGTGAAACGTCAGGCGGAGATCCGTGTGCCCTCGTCGGTGATGTTCGGCAATCCCGACATGGACAGTGAACAGATCGTGTATCGGGCAGGACATGAGATCAAAGCATCGCTGGCACGTTCCCAGAATCAAGCGTTGGAGGTCGCTCTCCAATGCTGGGCGTTGTTGCAGGTGCGCCGCATGCCGCACCTTGACATTGCTCGTCGGGTCTTCAGACCGTGGGTCGAACAACTCCGGGTCTGGGCTAAGACTCCCATCGATCCCCAGCGGATCATGAT
>JAYTCW010000056.1:0-3180 GCA_043736295.1 Planctomycetota bacterium
CTTTGGGGGCGTGGCTGCTGATGAAGTAGGCGATCTCGGTCGACTCCTGCTCGCCGACGGTGCGTTGGCGATAGACCATCGTGAATGATTTCAGGCCGGTCCAGCGACACTCATCATTGCTTCACGGCCCAGCGGAGCTTGGCCGGAGCCGAACGCGGGTTGGCGTGCTGTTCGTCGTATGAGGCCCGGGTCACATCCGGGGCGATTTCCGCATAATCCCCGCTGGTCAGTCCCTGCTTAAAGGCATGCTTCACGCGGCGATCTTCCCCCGAATGGAATGTCAGTATCGCCACGCGTCCACCCGATTTCAGGCACATCGGGAGTTGTCGGAGCAGGGCGTCGAGAACCTCGAACTCTTCATTCACGGCGATGCGGATCGCTTGAAAGACTCGCTGGATGGTCCCGGTGGTCGCCTCGGTAGAAGTCCGTGTGATCGATCGCCGCACGAGTTCGGCCAAGTCGAGAGTCGTGGTCAGCGGGTATTCGGCATGAGCCTGCACAATCGTCCGGGCTAGCAATGCCGCCTGCGGTTCGTCGGAGTTCTCGTACAACACAGCTGTCAGTTCGCGGATGGAGACTTTACTGAGCCACTGCGCCGCGGACAGACCGCGCAGCGGGTTCATGCGCATATCAAGCGGGCCGTCCTGCTTGTAGGAGAACCCCCGCGCCGGGTCATCGATCTGCATCGACGAAAGCCCCAGGTCCGCCAGAATGACATCGACCCCCTCGGGTGCCTGCTCCGCCAAAGTCCGCGACAACCCCGCGAAGTTGGTCCGCACGAGAACCAGTGACTCGGCAGGCATCCCCAGCGAACGCAGTCGCTCCTCGGTCTTGGGCAGTTCCAGTGGATCGGTATCCAGACCAATCAACCGCCCGCCCGACTGGACCGCCTGCAACAGTTCCCGCGAGTGCCCGCCATAACCAAGCGTGCAATCGACAGCTGTCTCTCCGGGGCGTGGGCGGAGGACATCCAGGATCTCCCGGACCATGATTGGTCGGTGCGACCCGGCGGGGGTCTTCCCACTGGCGAGCACCTTGGCGACATCAGCGGTGTACTTCTCGGGCTGGAGTTCCTTGTACTTCTCCTCGAACTTGCGAGGGTTCTTCCCGGTATAACGGGGGCGACGGGGCGGCTTGTTGGAAGAGTCAGTCACAGGAGATCGTTGTGGAAGGAGGAGGAATGCAGGCTGGCACTTTAACCGACTGCCACTGTAGCAGAAGTCGTCAGACTTCGGATGACTGCCTGACTTGAGGAGTCTGGCCTATGTCCATCAAAAGTCGTCAGCCGGTCCCCCTTCGGCCCTGAATCTCTGAGGATCACCCTTATTTTTATCATTGGCGGCGGCCAAGTGGAGTCTAATTATGGTCTGCCGCCGGAAACAGGCGGACATGCAGAGGGTTCGGCCTTCTGGTGTTCGACATCGTCGATGAGCGAGATCGTCTGGCTGTGTGGTGGGAACCCGAATCGTCGCCTGAGCGGCTCCAGAGGGGCAACTGGCAGGCACTTGGAGAGGAAAGATCACACGCTCTTGACTGGCTCCACGAATCATGAGGGTGGACTTGGCGGAAGGAGACTCGCGCGGTGCCCGATCCGCAGTGCGGTACAGTCGCAACCGATGCGGAAGCCATCAGGCATTGGCCAGATTACTGCGGGGAACATTGGGGATTCGTGGTGTTTTCACACTCTGGAAGACTTGGGACTAGTGCCTTGTCAACGCTAGGATTTGGGGTTGAGCCAAGCCCACCCGGGAGGGCGAAGCTCCTGCTGAGCCGCGAGCTAGGGGACACGCCCACCCGCAGTCGCGGCTCGGCAGGAGCCTCGCCCCAGTGCTGTGAACATGTTCTCGATTCCCGTAAGGGCCGTTCCAGGCGGCGTGATCAAAGAGGAATGGCCGCAAAAAACTCAAGAAACGCAAAAGTCAGAGCCTCCCCCATTTTTGCGTTTTTTGAGTTTCTTGCGGCCATTCACTTCTCGAAACTCACATCCTCGTTATGGAATTTTGCTCGGTCCACCGTGGGATGGCGTGTGAATCCGAGGTGTGTTCGACCGCCTCGGCGGAACCACCATCATGTTCACAGCACTGGCCTCGCCCTCCCGAGGGAGGAGTACCCCAAAATTAAGACTTGACGGGGCACTAGGGGGCGATCGTCAGTTCGATCTCATTCCCCAGAGGTCCGGCCACATGGACGGGATCCAGGTCGCCGAGGTCGATGGTGTACTCCAGCGTTGCTCCCAGCTGACAGACGGACCCCGGAGTGGCATACTCTTTCAGGGCCTTGGTCAGCGGGACGGCGAGTTGGTGGTGGAAGGGGATCTCGGCCACGACATCGTTCCCCACATCACTAAATGTGACTGCGATCGGCTCCAGGATCAGTTTCCCGGTGTTCTCCTTTCGCCAGAATCTCACTGTTGCGGGAAAGGGGCGAGCAGGCAGAGCCTTCACCGATTTGGACGCAGCGATCACCAGCGAGGCCGGGTGTTTGGTCTAGGTGATGGAATTGATCGTCTTTTGATCCAGAGCATCGGCATCTCCCGTGATGTGCATGGAGGCGAGGTCGAACTGGAATTGCTTGGTCACTGCGGCAGATTTCACATTCGGGTCGGCTGCGTGTTTGAGTTTCTGGAGGTGTTTCTGAAGTGCTTTGGATGGGGCTTTGAGATCTTTGGCAGCTGTGTTCAAGGTCGTTGTCGCCGTGTCCAGCATTGCGAGTTTCGCCTCATTCCTTTCGATCCTATCGAGGCGTATATTGATTGGGGCAATGTGCTTGCTGAGGGCCGCTTCCAGGTCGGCTTGGGACGAAGGTGCCGGGGCTTGTTCTGCATCGGGTCCGCATGGCTTGTGGAATTTCACCTCGACCCGTTGTCCGGGCACCAAGGTGACATAACCGACCTCTGCAATGACTCCGAGTTGAGTGGAGTAGTCCTGGTTCAGCTTCACCCAGCCATTGGCAACCACGTCCCACGATTTGGCGGAGAGATAGAACCGGCGCGGCGCTTTGGAATTGAGCTTCGTCCGGAAGATGCGGAACTCTCGTTCCGGCGGGTACTCGACGTGATTGACGAAGACGGTGGACTGATTTCCCAGGGTCTCCGCATCTTATCACTTGGCAATTTGCAGGAGCAGAGTCTCCAGGTGGTCGTTACTCCAGCCGGCTTGCTTTCGTTTTCCGGTGATGCTT
>JAYTCW010000057.1:0-2591 GCA_043736295.1 Planctomycetota bacterium
CACGTACGCCTTCGACCCGAACGGGAACCGGCTCTCCAAGGTGGGCCCTGGGGGCTCGGCGGCCGGGACGTACGACGATCAGGACCGGATGCTCACCTACGGCACCGCCAGCTACAGCTACGGGGCCAACGGGGAACTGCGGACCAAGGTCGTCGGCTCGGACACAACCAGATACACTTACGATGCGATGGGCAACCTCGTGCAGGTCCTCCTTCCTGACGGAACCGACATTGAGTATGTGATCGATGCCCAGAACCGGCGAGTGGGGAAGAAGGTCAACGGCACCCTGGTGAAGGGCTGGCTTTACCAGGGTCAGCTCTCGCCTCTCGCAGAACTGGACGGTACCGGCAACGTCACTGCACGCTTCATCTACGGAACTCGGACAAACGTGCCCGACTTGATGATTAGGGGCGACACGACTTACCGCCTCATCAGCGATGCGATGGGGTCCGTACGACTAATCTTGAATCTGGGCACGCTACAGGTCGTTGAATCGGTGGACTACGATGAGAATGGGGTTCCGGTGTCCGGAGGCGTGACACTCGCGCCGTTCGGATTTGCTGGCGGATTGGCGGATGCCCAGACGGGTCTGGTGAGGTTTGGTGCCCGTGACTACGATCCGGCCTCGGGGCGTTGGACGGCCAAGGAGCCACTCAGGTTCAAGGGCACGCTAGAGAGTCAGTACGTCTATTGTTTCGCTGATCCTGTCAATCTCATTGATATCACCGGGCTTGTGCCTCGGCCCGTTCGCTCGATCACACGTGCTGAAGGGATTGCAATTGTAAACGCTGCTGCACTAAGTGGAGAGTGGACGTACTCCTGGAACCGCACCGCATGGGGCGAAGAGGCGGTCGATTATGCCGCCCGGATTGGGGATTGCACTGACTATGTTAAGTCAGCGGTCGAAACCGCGCTGGGAAACGAGTGGGTTGGCGCCGGAGCGGAGAAGCCCAACACGAAAGCCTTTAGAGCGGGCAGAGCTGCCGGCTATTCGCAAATTGCGCGAGACTGCCTGCAACCTGGGGATATTGTGGTTCAGGGCAATCACGCAGGCGTGGTTGTTGGCTGGGACAAGAACGGCGTCGTCGTTGCGTATCAGAACCCTGGCACGCCAGCTGAAGGGCCAGATCTGTTGAATCACACGAACGGTGACACCCGTATGGAAAAGTTCTATCCTGGCGGACTGTATGGGCCACGAACCCCGCAGTACTTCAGGCCACTTGTCTACGCTAACTAGTGGAGGCCCGATTGGCGCTAAAAGGTCTCAGTTTGGCCGGTGTTGTCGCCGTGAGTGCACTCGGATGCACAACACCGCAAAGTACTACAGCTAGAGATTCTGCACGTGGGGCAACTGCAGTCGAGTCCTTCTTTGCGGACCGGCTAGGTCGGGTGACTAGGGCAACCCGGCCCACCGAGGACACAATCTGTACCCCTGAGGTGCTCCCGGAGAAGTTCATTGTCGTTAACTCCTATCATGTTGTTGATAGCGAGGTCCTCGGTGATTCAGCAGCATACTCCATTGAGGTGCGGGCTGTTGCGGCTGAGGAGGAGATCGCGCAGCGCGACCACGGTTTGCGAGTAACCGTGGGGGCTCTGGTCGACACATTGCACTGGATTGTGGTTGGCATTCGGAGCGGGAATGCGCGGGTTTGCGGATACTCGCTCGAGGGGTACGACCTAGGTCTCCTCCTCTCTCCGGTGCCGGGGGAAATCGAGTGGTACCCGGCAGGTGCGACTCTCGATTCGCTCACACGCCTCCTGACGGCACCTCGCCCTGAGAAGAATGTCACTTCCGGGAGATGAGGGGCGGCGCCCGGCTCCTGATCGCCTGAGAGGCGCTTCCGTGTCCTGAGTGTGCGAAGGATCAGCATGGCGCCCTGATGGCTTGGCGTCGATGATCGGCTCCGGGGCTCTGGTCTGGCGCCGGAATGCTGCTCAGCTCTTTGACAACATGACGCCTGCATCCTCGGGAGCCCTTGGGGCTTGTTGTTCGCCGAGCCCCGGCTTTAGCCGCGGCCGCGCCCATCGTCCCGATGGCATCACCGTCGGCTTCGGCTACGACACGGCGGGGCGGCCGAGCACGGTGAGCTTCGACCGAGGGACGATCGGGTTCGGGTACCACCCGAGCACCGGGAATTTGACCTCGCTGACCGCCCCCGGCGGGAACAGCCTCGGCTTCAGCTATGACGGGAGCCTCCCGACCGCGGTGAGCTGGACGGGGGTGATCAGCGGGAGCACCGCGGTCACCTACAACAACAACTTCCAGGTCACTGGCCAGACTGTGAATGGCGGCAACGCCGTGAGCTTCGGCGGAGCCTGTCCTGAGCGCAGCGAAGGAACCTGGATGGGTTGCTGACCCAGTCGGGCGCCCTCGGCCTCCGGCGGGATGGGCTCAATGGCCGCCTGGTAGCCGACAGCGTGGGCGGGCAGAAGACCGAGTACGCCGGAGCCTGTCCTGAGCGCAGCGAAGGAACTCCCACGGCGCGCTCTTCGGCCTGGTCTCGACCCGCGGGAGCGATACCCTCCTCGTCACCGGCTACGTCCGCGACTCCCTGGGCCGGATCACCCGGCTGGTCGAGAAGCTCCAGGGG
>JAYTCW010000058.1:0-3625 GCA_043736295.1 Planctomycetota bacterium
CCGGCCTGAAATCATTCACGATGGTCTATCGCCAACGCACCGTCGGCGAGCAGGAGTCGACCGAGATCGCCTACTTCATCAGCAGCCACGCCCCCAAAGTCCGCGCCCTCGCCGGGCACATCCGAGGCCACTGGTCGACCGAAAATCGCCAGCATCACGTCCTGGACGTGACCTTTAAAGAAGATGCCAGCCGCATCCGCAAGGGATCCGCCCCCGAAGTTTCTTGCGCCATTCGGCGCATGTCCCTCAACATTCTCCAGCTGGACACTACGGTCAAAGATAACATCCGCGGCAAACGCCTCCGCGCCGGCTGGGATGAGCAAGTCCTCGAACGCATGTGGTCAACGTTTTGCCACGATTGAACATGCGATTGCCCTGCCCACAGCGGCTGGTCCCCCACTACGACGCTACGACGCTGCTACTCCAAACTCCAATCGCACTGTCCTGACTGCTTCAATTGGGCGTGATTCGTCATGTCAAATTTCAGCGGTGTGATCGTCACGTACCGCTGGTTCAGGTCGGCGACATCGGTCCCCGGCTCCAGAGCGTGGCTGCGCAGCGGGTCGAGTCCGCTCCAGTAATACGGCCTGCCGCGCGGGTCGAGACGCTTCTCGACCGAGTCGTCATGTCGCTTGACGCCCATCGCGCCGAACCGCACTCCCACTGGGGGCACCTCGCTCGTCGGCGGGAAGTTGATGTTCTATAGATGACCGGGTTGGGGGAGATCCTACAACAGCCGCCGAATCAGTCAGAACCTGCAAACGCGACTCCCCGAATACCCCCGCGCGCGAGGCCGTGACAAGTTCAAGCGTGGTCTCAAAACCTGCTGGCCGAGATCGCAGACGACCCCGCATACCCACCGATGAGATCGATTCCACCCCGCGTCATCAAACGCGGACGCAGCAAATGGCCCGACAAAAAGCCGCTCCACAACCACCAAACCAAACTGCAAAAACCTTTGCCGAATCCAGACTGAACCACTGAAGCAGCGGTCTTGGACGTGAGCTGAGGGGCTCGCCTAAATTTCGTGGGCGCTGGATCGCATCTGTTCCCAGCGGGCTTGGTCTTCGACCAGCTGTTGGGCTTCGCTCTCTCCGGCGGGGAGGTCGGAGAACCTTCGCTGCGGGCCATCGGTGTCTCCATCCATCGGAGTCCGGATCAGCCATGTGACCAGAACAACTGACAGTACCCCCGAGATCGCCAGCAGCGGGGCATTGAACCGAATCGCTGTCACACCGGCCTCGCTCTCGACACTGAAGAGCCACTGCATCACGGGAGACTCAAAATACCGCGCCGGGATGCGCGACTGGGCCACCTGCATCCCATTGAAGAGGAAGTGGAAGATCACGCCGGGCAGAAGGCTGCGACTGCGAACGGCCAGGAGGCCAATCACCAGTCCGAGGAGCATAGCATTGAAGACCTGATGGGCGATCATATGGACGACGCCAAAGCAGAAGGCCGAGATCACGATCGGCGTCCAGAAGTTGCGCTGCTTCCCCGACTGCAAGCCCGACAAGATGAAGCCACGGAACGCCAGTTCCTCACAGATCGCGGGTGCGACGGCCACTGCCAGCAGCGGCCACCAGAGCGGAACGTGCGGGTCGCTGAATGATTTCATCATTTCCCCCAACGCGGCGGATGGCTTCGGGAAGAACCACTCCAGTTGGTGAATCAATTCGATGGTTACTGGTTGCAGCACCACCGGCAGCACACATCCCAGCGCCAGGTATTGCCACTTCGGCCAATACAGTTTCAGCGTGCGCCGGGCGCTGCTGGTGAGCAGGATGGCCATCAAGACGGGAGGTGCCCCCACTGTCCCGATCAGATAAATCGTCTGCCACTGGAGGAGTGAGTAGTGGCGCTCCAAAGGATTCGTCCCGAGATTCGAGACGGCTGATTGCATCCCGATCATGGCTGCGAACTGAGTCAGCAGGATGACGCTGAAACAAATGGCTGCCTCGGCCCTGCCCGGGACGGGGTCTTTATCCCGCAGGATGTGCTTGATCCAGAGTCTCAGATCAAACCGTTCGGAATCACGGAACAGAATGTCTTCGCGATCGAAGAGTGAGATCGCCCAGTTGATGGCCACAACACTATAAAAGATGCTCGATCCGACGACCGGCAGCAGATAGACCCCCAGTTGACCGATCGATCCCCCGCTCCCCAGCAATGCCTTCAGGAGTAACGCGGGCCCCGCCACTGGCAGAATGCTGTAATAGGGTTCGATCTGGATGGTCGGGCTCAGGCAGAACATCGTCATGCCCATCGTGACCATCAACAGTGGGGTCAGGTAATACTGCCCCTCCTTGCTGCTGCGAGCGAACATCGCCAGTGCCAGACTGGTGGCACTGAAGAGTGCACAGAGCGGGAGCGCCAGGATCAAGACCCAGATCAGCGAGCTGATCGCGGGAAAGCTGACCTCGCCGAGACCGGCGGCTCCGCCGCCCGCTGCTGTCAACGCTTTTTGACCCGTAAACCCCATGCTGACCATGTTCAAAATGGCCGTTGAGAGGCTAAAGATCATGACGGTGAAGAACTTGCCCATCACGATTTCGGAACGCCTCGCGGGGGAGATCAGCAGTGTCTCCATCGTGCCGCGTTCCTTCTCTCCGGCACCCAGATCGATGGCCGGGTAGAAGGCTCCCGTGACGCCCATCATGACCAAGAGTGCAGGGAAGAGCTTGCTCCACAAGTTCGCCGAGAGCGCTCCTTTGGCCGCGACATCGATATTCGTCGGGTCGACCGGTGATGAGAGCGATCGCGGTAATCCCGCTTGCTCCAGACGCGCATCACGGAGTCGATTCTCCCACTCCGCGAGAGCCTCCCGGATGCGTCGCGAGGCGACTTGAGACTTCTCATCCGCACTGTTTTGCAAGATCACCAGTCGTGGCATCTCGTCGATCTGAGTGTCCCCATTTGTTCGATTGGCCAACCGGCGATTGGCTTCCTCGAGCTGTTGGGCAAATCCAGTCGGGACGACAATCATCACTTGCACCGGGGCCTGGCTGAACCAGGCATCGACCTTTGACTTGAGTGCGATTTCCTGAGATTCCAGCACTTTGACGAGCTGAACACTAGCTTCCAGCTCAGGCTTCTTCTCGGGGCCCGCATAGGAGAGTCGCACCGATTTTTCTTTGGCGGCGATTCGAGCGCGGGAGAGCGTGCCGAGCTGCTCCAGGCTCTGCCGATACCCCAGTGCCTGTTTCAGGAAAGCCTGCTCGGCGGCTTGAGCTTCGGCCGAAAGGCCGTTCGGGGCCGGTTGCTTGAGGGTGGCCTCAGTGATGACTCGCAGCCTGTCCACATCGGCAGCGCTCCCGAAATACTCGGGCAGGAATCGATTGGGCCTCTGAGGATCGAGTAGCGGTGGGGGGGGAAGATCCTGAGCCCCGAGAATGACGATGGTCCGCTCCTGCTCGGAGAGGTTCGACATCATGTAGGTCATCCCCACGCCCAGCGCGGGGTAGAGCAGCAGTGGCAACACCGCGACCATGAACAGGGTCCGCTGGTCTCGCAACTGATCGCGGACCTCGCGGAGGAAGATCAACTTGACGTTCTTCCAGTTCATGGGCGGGTGGCTTTGTACGTGTGAGGGGGAATCCGAAAACTTCCGAAGTCTCCGAAGACT
>JAYTCW010000059.1:0-18574 GCA_043736295.1 Planctomycetota bacterium
TCTGAGAGATCCATCATACGAACGCTGATTCCCAAATATTTCTCGGGGTCACCAACCATGTTTTCAAAGAGCCATCCCCTCGCCGTTGCTTGGGGGAGGCACAATGTAACCGAGACTTTCTTCCCTGCAAGTCACTTGATCTGGGTTGTTTTGAAAATTTCTGAATCGGTATTGATCTCCGGTCATCGAGTACGACACGGCTCGTCGCAACTTACAGTCCCGCAGTGGGTTGAAGTTCCCTCAACCCCCGATAACATGTTGTTAGCTGTCCCGCTTAGGGCGGGCTTCGGTCTTTTTAGAACAACAATCGGTCGTTCATGGACATCGTGAGGATTCGTTTTCGGACCATGAGATCCAAGCTGCTTTCCAGCAGTTGCCACTTGATTTGACTCTGTGCATGTCATTTCATGTGAACTCTCCGGTCGGCGATCCTGCGCACAACGATCTTTCGTGAACTGCCGCTGACACAATTTGAGGTGTGGCATGGAGTTGGTTTACGCTGGGGTGGCGCTGGCCGTCGGACTTCTGATCGGTTTCATCTTCGAGCGCATGAGGCTCGGTCCAGCCTATCGCAACAAGGAGCAACTGCTCCATGAGGCCAAAGTCGAGGCTGACAATCTTCGCAAGACGAGTGAACTGGAGATCAAGGAAGAGTTACTGCGCCGCAAAGAGAACCTGAACAAAGAGCTGGCCAAGGACCGCGAAGAACTGCGAGATGTGGAGCGCAAGCTCGACAAGCGTGATGCCGGGCTGAGTGAACTCGACAACCAGATCAAAGCCAAGGAGAAAATGCTCCAGACGACCCAAAATCGTCTCGCCGAGAAGACCAAGAATGCCGAGGCCCACGAGCGCGAACTGGAAAAACTCCTCAAGCAGGAGCAGGAAGAACTCTACAAAATCAGCAGCCTCTCCAAGGAGCAGGCGTCCGAGCGTCTCATGACCCGCCTGGGCCATGAGCTGCGGGCGGAGGCGGGGAGCCAGATCCTCAAGAAGGAAAAGGATCTCAAGGAGAACTCTGAGCGGATGGCTCGCGAGATCATCGGCATGGCGATCCAGCGGTACGCCTCGACGCACACCGCCGAGACGACCGTCTCGACCATCGACATCCCCAGTGATGATGTCAAGGGCCGCATCATCGGACGCGAGGGCCGGAACATTCGGGCCTTTGAACAGGCCACCGGCGTGGATGTGATCGTGGACGACACTCCCGGAGTCATCGTCGTCACGGCCTTCGATGCCGTCCGCCGCGAAGTCGCTCGGCAGTCGCTCAACAAGCTGATCCAAGACGGTCGCATTCATCCCCAGAAGATCGAGGAGATCGTCCGCGAAACACAGAAGGAGATGGACCAAACCATCATCCGTTCCGGCCGGGCCGGGGCCGAGGAGGCCGACATCCCGAACCTGCACGACAAGCTGATCCAACTCATGGGCCGCCTCTCCTACCGCGTCAGCTACAGCCAGAACGTGCTGCGGCACTCCATCGAGGTGGCGTATCTGACCGGGATGATGGCGGAGCAACTCGGGCTGGACGGGAACCTCGCCCGGAGGTGCGGCTTCCTGCACGACATCGGCAAGGCTGCGGATCACGAGATGGAGGGGGGACATCCTGCCATCGGGGCTGAGCTCCTCAAACGTTATGGCGAAGGCCCGGAAGTGGTCCACGCCGCCCTCGGCCACCACGACGACATTCGCCCTGAGTACATCTACACCGTGCTGACAGCTGCGGCAGACGCCTGCTCGGCAGCGAGACCGGGTGCCAGACGCGAGTCACTCGACCGCTACATCCGCCGACTGGAAGACCTCGAGGCCATCGCCTACGGCTTCCCCGGCGTCGACCAAGTCTACGCGGTGCAAGCGGGTCGCGAGGTCCGCGTGATCGTCGACCCCAAGTCGATCAACGACCGCGAAGCCGCCAAAATGGCCCGCGACATCGCTCAGGCAATCGAAGACCAGCTCACTTATCCCGGCGAAGTCAAGGTCGTCGTGATGCGAGAGACGCGAGCGATGGGAGTGGCAAAGTAGGGTATTGAATCGGAAATGAAACTTGGATTCAGCCCTGACGCCCCTGTCTGGGGATCGAAGTCAAATACACCATCCCCGTCAGACCTGAGTGTCTGACGGGGATGGTGAGTGGAACGATCACGATCATTGGTCTCCGGAGATTCCGGCGATCATTGATTCTCATCAGGCTGGCTGACATCAATGCTGTGGATTCCGGACTCCGAGACCTCGTATCCAGCGGGTGGCTGAGTGCTGAACAGTGCCGGGTCGCACATCTGGTCGAAGGTCATGTTCGCGATGGTGGTGCCACCGTACAACACTCCATCTTTCCGCATCTCCGCTTCGATCTGCACGGGCAGTTTTGTCTTCGAATCAACCCAATAGGTCGTCGTGAAGTTCCAGCCTCTTGAATCCTCGACCTTGCGAAACCCAGTCACGGTTTTTCCGTTCAAAGCCTTCTCGCCCAGAGAAGCCAGATTCTCCGGAACGATGTTTTTGTACTCCAGGTAGAAGTTGCTCGCGGGGTTGGGGCCGAGTTCAGTCGTCGTAGTTTTGCCAGAATGTTGATTGATGGTGGTCTGCGACTTCATCAAGACACACTTCTTCCGATCCGGTTCAAGGTGAACATTCACTCCCGTTTCGGCGTTCATCACTTCGATCCTCTGGAAGTACATCCCCGGCAGTAACACCGTCGATCCGCCCTTCCCGTCCAGAACCTCGACGGACTTTGCAATGCCGAGAGACTGCTCGCGGCGGAACAGGTATCGCCCTTGAATCCACACGCGGGCGGCTTCGACGGGTTCTCCTCGGGTGAGCTTCCCTTGAATGTCATCGACGCGGCCCTGGATGCGTTGGCGCAGTTCACCCGGCTCCAACTGCATGGTTTGGGCGTCCGCGACCAGTCCTTCGCTGGCCAGCATCAACTTGAGAAGTTTGACCTCGTTCTGCGCGTCGACCTCGTGCATGTACTCGACATACTGCACTGAGTGGGTCTTGCCCAGCTCTTGCTGGACTTCGGCAAAGGCGATTTGCGTGAACGGTGTACCGTTCAAGAAGAGCCCGACTGCGGCTGTGACGCAAGTCATCGCGATCGCAGTCATGGCGGTGCGGCGTCCCCATCGGCTGCGCTGGACAGAGCGTTGGGGGACCGGCGGCTGGTTCAGAACTGCGGTGGTCACGCGGTTCGACGATTCAGTGGGGGCATGCATGGCAGCGATCTCCTGGATGGCCTGGTTCAGGCTGGGGGACAGTTCGAAGGGGTCATGGGGCTGAGTCATTTCGAGTCTCCGGAAGTGGGTTGGAACATTTCGGTCAGTCGTGATTTGGCTTTCGACAAGGCCACCGCCACCGAGCCGCGCGAGACTTGCAGCACGTCGGCGATCTCCTCATGCGACAACTGCTCAAAGCAGGCGAGGCAGAACACCTCGGACTCCCGCAGCGGCAAGCTCGCCACTGCCGCTCGCAACTGGGTGTGGACCTCCTGCTTCACAAGAGTGTCCGACGGATCAGCGGCCCGCTCATCGATCCGAGAGGAGTCCAGCGATTGGGATCGTTGTCGAGTTCGCAACAAGTCCAAGGCCCGGCAGATCGCCATGCGGCGGAGCAGCCCCGGCCAAGCGTGCTTCTCGTCCGGGCTCCACTTGCGAAACGCTTCGAGGAACACCTCTTGGGCAATATCCTCCGCATCCGCCAAGCATCCCAGCACTCGCCAGGCTGAGGAGATCACCAGAGAGGAGTACCGGCGGACGAGTGTGTCCCAGGGGGAGTCGAACACGGAAGTTGCCTCCATTCGTGGTTTAGGGAGCGATCAGCTGGACACAGTTCTATCGAGTCTCAGCGAGAGATTATTAGCGAAATAATCGCTCCCTTCCTGACGTTACCAGACTCCGGTGATGGGAGGAAAAGTCACAGAGTTAAAGGTCGATCGACTCCATAGAGATCAGCGAGCGACAGAAATACATTCGCTGCTCGCTGGGAATCATCAACGACCACGAAGCCGCGAAGAAGACGCACGACTTCACGCAGTCGATCGAAGACCAGCTGACGTATCCGGGCGAAGTCAAAGTCGTCATGATGCGTTTGAGGCGAGTGATCGGAATGGCGAGGTTGCATTCAGCGGGAGCGATACCCCGTCAATCCAGAGGAGTTCTCAGTCGCGTTTTTCGACAGGCCTGCTCCCACGTTGGGGGGGAGTAAACACAGGTGGGAGAGAAAAACAGACAGCAGATTTACTGGGCCGTCGGTTCCCAAGATTGTCCGCGACGACGGAACCCGAAGCTCTGGCCGGGTGATGTCATGGAGATTGACCTCTTCCCCAATTCGATTGAATTTAGGCATGGGGATCCCGAACCCCGACCGAACCGAAGGGTCTACTGCCTGCCTGCTCATCACCCACCCCGATCGAATCACCATGCCTGCCGCCCCCGAATGGCTTGAAATCAACTCCCGGTTCCGGATTCCCCTGTCAGAACTCGAGTTCGCTTTCGCGCGCAGCTCGGGCCCCGGTGGGCAGAACGTCAATAAAGTCAGCTCCAAGGCCCAGCTGCGCTGGCGTCCGGGAGACTCGCCGTCAATTCCGGAGGAGCTGCGGTTTCGGGTACTCACGAAGCTGGAACCCCAGCTCACGGTCGATGGCGATCTGTTGGTGATCTCGCAAAAGTACCGCGATCAACCGAGGAATAAAGAGGACTGTCTGGAGAAGTTGCGGGCGATCGTGTTGGCATCGCTGGTCGTTCCGAAGGTGCGTAAGAAGTTAAAGCCGTCACGGGCGGCAAAGGCTCGCCGTCTCAAGGACAAGAAGATCGGCTCGGCCAAAAAAGAACAGCGTCGCAGCCCGAGCGCGGAAGAGTCCTGACGTAATCCCACCACAGACTCGCCCGTAGTCACAGGCCGATCCACCTTCCGCATTCGCTGGGCTTTGCAAAACTTTCAGCTGCGAGCATGACAGGTGAGTTGTTTGAAACGGGGTCCTGACTGCAAAGGAGTCTTCGGCCAGTTCGACCAGTTCGCACGATTTTATTCAGATTGTGTCTTGCCAACTGAGCCATGCTTGCCTCACAATCATGACGAGGAAAGTGTCTGAACTGATGACCTCTCGCCGTCTCATGCTTGGCTTCATGCTACTGCTTCACGCAGCGTTTTCGCTGCTGGGGAACGCAGGGACGCATTCCCTATTAGGCTGCCAGCACGACCATGGCTCTCTCGTGACCGGTTCTCCCTCGGAGTCGGTTCCACACCCGCATCGGGGCTGCCATCACGCTCACTGTCACGCGCATCACGATCCTGAGACACCAAATTCAGCCCCGCATTCGCTTCCCCCGTTGACGGACGATGACTGTGCAATTTGCCAGTTTTTCATTTGTCCGGTCGACGCTGCGGTGGCATTCGAATGGGCTCCTCGAATTGAGGATCTGACGGTCGTTGCTGTGGAAGTCGCGTTCCAGCCGGGCAACGAGTTTGAATCTGTTTACGAAGTCCGTGGCCCGCCCGCCTTGGCCTGAACACAGTTTTCTGTGTGCCACTGCAGGCCCTCTTCCCGGTCCTTCATCTGACGTTGATGGTTCGGATCTTGATGTCCGGCGGTCACGAGATGAATGATCTCGGGGGCCATTCAGAGAACGCACCCCAAGTCCATTTTTCGTGGCTTTGATCCCTGGCAGCGGTCTGTTGACTCGCCGGGAGACACTCGACTCTTTCGAGTCCGTGTGTTCTACATTCTTGTTTCGTTGTCTAATCATTCCCACAGGAGATTCCCATGCGCCGTCGTGGTTTTACGCTCATTGAGCTGCTCGTTGTCATCGCGATCATCGCCGTGCTGATCGCACTGTTGCTGCCCGCCGTCCAGCAGGCCCGTGAGGCGGCTCGTCGCACTCAGTGCAAGAACAACCTGAAGCAGATCGGTCTGGCCATGCACAATTATCATGACCAGTTCCGCTGCTTTCCGCCGGGTTATATCAGTGTCGATCCGGTCACTCGCCAGATGTCCGCTCTCGATGGAGCCAGCGGGGCGGGTTGGGCACTCTTGCTGCTCCCGCAGATCGAACAAGCGGCACTCTACAACAAGTTCAACTTGAACGTTCCGATTGCGAATCCGGTGAATGTGCCGTTCATTAAGACACCCATTGCCGCGTTTCGCTGCCCCACCGACACCGCGCCCGCAGAGACCTGGACGCTCAACGAGGAGGCGAACCCCAGCAACGCCCTCGCCATATTGGCCACTGCGAATTATGCAGCCGCCTTCGGGTCTGTGTCGCTGGACGACTGCGAAAATCCCGTGGGGACATTCCCGGTGACAGCTGCGGGTCAGTGCGTGGGGAATGGTTCCCTCTATCACAACAGTCGCACGAGCCTGCGAGACTTCACCGACGGGACGAGCAGTACCGTATTCGTGGGTGAACGGAAGACAAACCAGACTCTCGGCTGGTGGACCACCTGGGCAGGCATGGTGGCGGGTGGAGAAGAGACGGGGCAACGAGTTCTCGGGTCGATGGATCATCGCCCCAATCATCCGGACACTCACTTCGACGATTTCAGTAGCCACCACGTCGGAGGCACCCAGTTCCTGATGGGCGACGGGCATGTCCGGTTCATGAGCGAGAACATCGATACGGCGCTCTATCAGGCCCTCGGGACGATCAAGGGCGGTGAAGTCGTCGGCGAGTTTTAGAGAGAGCCGTCAGCAGTCAGCCAGCCCGCCGGTGGCCACCGGTGGGCTTGGGGAAGCGGAAACGCGGGTTGACCCAGACGCTGCTTGAATCCTCCCGCCCGCCTTTGGATTCATACGAATACTGCAACCAGAGTGATGGCGAGGACTAGTGGCCCGTTAAGGCTTGATTTTGAGGTCCGCCTCCCTCGGGAGGGCGAGGCTCCTGCCGAGCCGCTGACGCGAGTGGACGTGTCCCCTGGCTCGTGGCTCAGCAGGAGCTTCGCCCACCGGACGAAACTGCCTCAACCCCAAAATTAAGCGTTGACAGGGCACTATTCCTCCCTCGCAAAAGTTGAACATCACCAATGCGCAAGCCGCCCAGTCGCCACTCTTCCGGCCCCACGGGCCAGCCGTTCGCCCAGCCAGGGGCATCGCCCCTGGGGATGTCGCCCGCCGAAACAACTGAGGACTGAAGGCCCGGCCATTCACTGGCGAAACCCGAACGGTCGGCCCTTCAGACCTGGCTGCTCTCGGGGCTGGCGAGACCAGGGTCTTCAGCCCTGGCTGGAAGAACGCCCAGCCCGTTGGGCATGAGGAATTGAAGATTGGCGGGGGCCATATCACCGCTGGTGATCGGGAACTTGAGCACTGGAGGACTAGCGATCAGCCGTCAGCCAGATGGTTTGCGTTGGTTTCTGGCTGACTGCTGACTGCTGACCGCTATGACTGAAGACCAATTCTGAACATGCTCTAGCGGAACTTGTCGGGACGATCCGGCTGCTCGGCGATCTGCAGCGGCAGGTCGGATCTCGTGGACGCGATCTCGATACGTTTCGCGAAGACCTGCACTTCGGGGCGGCGGCGGTGACACCATTCCAAATGTGGGAGTGCTTCCGAGTACCGACCATGATCGAACAACCAGCCTGAGAGGGAGGATCGGAGACTATACGAATTGCTGTGTCGCTGGATCGCATGGAGCATGGTGGTCATGGCCTGTTGATCGTCCCCGAGTTCGGTAAAACATCCCGCAGCCGCGACGATGTAGAGTGCAGACTTCTCTCCCGAAGCCTGCAAGGACGCCTTCAATTCCGCTTGGGCCAATTCTTGCAGGACAGTCCGATATCCACTGGTGTCGTTGGTCCCGAGATATGCCTTTCGGAGTTGCACCAGTGTGATGAGATCTAATTCGAATGTCTTCAGAAAGAAACTGGCCGGGTAGTGAGACGACAGGTCCGCGATGATGGCTGAGCGGCATCTGACATCTCGCCGATAGGCCTCTTGATAATAGGGAATGGCCGCGTCGCCCTGCCCTTGATTGTTCAAGAAATGTGCGTATTCCAGATGAACCTGCCCCTCGAACGGGCGAGCCATGAGGGCTTGCCGCATGAGTCGTTCCTCAACCATCGCCGGGGCCAAACTCAGCCAGGCAAGTTTGGCACTCTCGACGTAGGGACGTGGTTCCAGTGGACAGAGCCGCATGGCCCGCAGGCAAGCCGCCTGGGCTCGGTTGAGATGGCGACGGTTCTCACCCATCACATCGGGAATGTCCAGCCACGCATTCAATGCGGAACGATTCGGGTAGTTAGAGGCGAGGGCCGCCTGCCGAATCTCTTCCATCCGCAAGTCGTGGTCCACTTCGTGAGCGAGTAGAAAGTTTCGCATATGAGCGCGGGCGGCACGCAATTGCAGCGAGGGATCATGGGGGTTGGCTTGAGCGGCTTTGAGAATGGCGGCGATCTCGAATCGTGTCGAGTTTTTGTCATCGTTCATCTGCCTGCTGTTCGCCAGACGTTTATATTCATGGTAGTACGGTTCAGCGGCCACCTCGGGCCATTTGACCTGTATGCCCCAGCCCAATCCGACGAGGACCATGGCCAGCATCAAGCCCCAAGCCAGCCGCCCGCCACCGGAATCGCGAGATTCGGCCACAGGCACTTTCGGGGACGAGAGCCGGTAGAGGACGCACGCGGAGGCCGCTGCGAGAACCACAATCACCATGCAACCGGGAACATACCAGATAAAGTCCGTGCAGGAGTGGAGCAGGTTAATGGTGAGAATGGAACTCACGACGACCACAGGGGCCTTGACCTCTGGGTGGATGGCCTGGAGAAAACCGCGGACGCACCAGTAAGCCACGAGTCCCATCAACCCCAAGGCGATCGTGAGGCCGGTAATTCCCGCCTCCATCGCGATTTGGAGATATCCGTTCTCGGCATGACTATAGACAGCTCCATCGGCTGGGTAATCGTGGTACGTCTCGTAGACGTAGGAGTGAGTTCCTAATCCGGTTCCCACGGTGGGAAAATCTCGAACGACCTTCAAATTCGTGTTCCAGATTTTTTGCCGTGCCCCTTCTATATCAATCTCCTGCGCATTCCCGTCCGCGATCTTTTCGATGTCTGCTGACAGTTTCTGATCCAGTCGGCCACCGAAGGCCATCATGGCTGCCGCTCCACAAACCGAGACGCCTAGCAACCAGAACACCACTCGGGAGTCGAGGAGTTTTTGCCTCCAAAACAGGAGGCACGTGAACGTCATGCCCCAACCCATAATCAGCAGTCCGCCCCGCGATTGAGACAGTAAAATTGCAGCACTGGTAATTCCCAGCATGATCGCTGGGGGCCACTCCTGAAGGAATGCCCTCCAACCCGTGGGGGCGGGATGGTGCAGGTTGCGGGCCTCGCGGAGTTTATGGAGCGCACTCGACTCGACGATGTACCACCACAATTGGGCGGGCATACTCATCGCCAGGAAGTCCGCGAAATGGTTCGCATTCGTGAATGCGGCCTTCGCTGCGTAACCCGGACTCGTATCTGGGTGGTCGTAAAACCAAAAGAACTTGCCGTTCCCGGCGAAATGCTGCACCAGACCGAACATGGCCGTGACGCCGCCAGAGACCGCGACGTATCGCAGGAGGCGATGCACATCGTGCACGGTGGACAGACGCTGGACTGCGATAAAAAAGACCAGCATGACGGACATCAGCGTGTTCAAATCACTCCACGTCTGCCACGGAGCGAAGCTCAAAGTGCCCCAGCGTCCCAGCCCGATCGAGGTCTCGGGGTTGTCCCCCCACGCGGGCAGTAGCTGGTTAATCTGGGGGGAGAGTTGGTTCTTGAGCGACTCGGGCAGCGTCACCGTTTGCAGGACCACCAGCAGGATGGCGAGCAGAAGCAGCGGCTCTGCTCCGGAAAATTTCCAACGCGGGCGGTCTTGACGCAGCTGATGAATCGCCCACCAGATCGCCGTCCATCCGGAGAGCATCACGGTGGCGATATTCCCCAGGGCCTGCCGCCCCCCCCAGATGAAGGGGAGCAGAAGTATCAGCCCCAGGAAACCCAGATCCACCATCCGCAGTGGCCACGAGGTCGCAGTCGAGGCTTTCCCTTGTCCCCACTCTTGCAGGGGAGACTTGGATCGCGATGGGGGACGAGATGACATCGGCCAAGCTACTCCTGAGAACCTCCTCGCAGGGAGAGAGGGGGATTCGGTCCATCTTGTTTACGCGGCCTTGCGGAGAGGTATCGTCGCCGTGGTCTCTTGGGCGTGTTCGTCATCATGGCCATAGCCATATCCGGCTTTGTCGCCGTAGCCATAGCCATAGCCATAGCCATACTCATCGCCCGGCTTGTTTTGTAACTGGTTCACGACAAGCCCGATGAGTTGGCAACCCAAGGCAGTCAGTGACTCGGCAGCGCGAATCACCATGCGACGGCGATTCGTGTCGGGACGCACAACCAGGATCGCTCCATCCACCAGTCGACCGATCACCTGCACGTCGGCCACAGCCAGCGACGGCGGAGCGTCAATCAGAATCTGATCGAAGCGGGTGTCCGCCCATTCAATCAATTCGGCCAGACGGCCACCCGCCAGGAGTTCTACGGGATTGATCGGCTTCGGCCCCGCAGGGATGATGAACAGGTTTTGCAATTCCGTCTGGATCATGCAACGCTCCACGACCTCGGCCACGGGTGCGCCTTCTTTCAAAATGGTGGACAGCCCCTCCTTGCCCGAAAACTCGAACAGCTTGGTCAGTCCGGGACGCCGCATATCTCCATCAATGGCCAGAGTGCGCTTTCCGGATTGAGCAAAGGCCACGGCCAGACTGGCGAACACGGTCGTCTTGCCGTCTCCCGGTTCTGTGCTGGAGATGGTGAGCCGACGGGTATCGTCACCCGAAAAATCAATGGCAGTTCGCAGGGTGCGGAACGCTTCCGACTCGACGGAATTGGGCTTGGCAAATGGGTACAACGACTCCAATCCATGCTCTGCCAAACTCGGCAGTTTTCGCACCATCGCGAGAACGGGAGACCCGAGTTCGCGTCGCAGTTCGTCCGGGGACCGGAACCGGTCATCGATCAAGTCCAGGATGTAGATCAGTCCGAATGATCCGCTGATCCCCAGAATCAAGCACATGAAAACGGTCATCGTCAGACGGGGGGTGACGGGAGTCTTGTTAACCTCGGGTTCGACGGTGATCTTCGCCCGGATCGAGTTGGACTGCCCCAGTTTGGCCGATTTCACGGTGTCGGACAGCGCGGCCAAATAGTCTTGCAGTCGCGACACTTCCTGAGACTTGGCTTCGATGTCCGCAAACAGCCCATTCATCCGCGTGGCCGTTTCGCTTTCACGGTCGAGTGTCTCTCGGGCGCGCCGGGCTTCGTTTTGCGCGATGGCACTGCTCATGCGTGCCGTCTGGAGCAACGACGACCCGATATCCTTGGAATCGAGCATCAGATTCACCGCTTGGGGACGCTCCAGCAGTTGCTGTTCCTTCGTGGCGATATCTCGCCTCAGCTGGGCAATGTCGGGGTGATTTTCCCCGAGATAACCCAGCTTCTCGCTCAGCTGCGTTTGGGCCAGACTCAGGTCTTGCTGCATCTTGTTGGTGGCATAGCTTTCTCCGGTATCGAGTCCCGACCGTTTTTCAATGAGGCGGGTAGCCAGATCGGGATTGACCCGGTTCACGAACCCAGAGAGATCTTCACCCCGTCTTCGAGAGGCTTCCATCTCGTCCAGCAGCGATAGCGCCTCGCCACTCGTCTTGGAGCGCGCGATCCAGTCTTCGTTCAGCTTCTCGATCCGTGAAGTCAAGGTATTGATGGACTTACTGCCGCTCCCGAACATCACGTTGGTCTGGGCCTGGAGATCGCGCAACTCGTGTTGTCGGGCGACAAGTTCTCGTTCTGACGAAACCCGCTGCTGGGTGAGCAACTTGAGATCTTCGCTCCGTTCATCCTGATGCAGTCGATTGACCTCATTGATGAAGGAATTCAGCACCTCGGCGACCACGGCATACGCGGTGGTCGGATCCTTCGATTGAAAGGAGATGTTCATGATGTTCGTGCGACGGATCGTGCTGACGGACAGCTTGCTTCGAAAGTCGGTCAGCCATTTGTCCTGTCGCACTCCGACGAAATCGATACGATGATCGTCAGGCAGATTCCGCAGCGTTTCCTTGAGGGTCGAGTCACTGGTCAGCAAGTGTTCGAACTCGGGCATCTTATCCTGCAACCCCTGAGGCTTGTTGCCCTCCTTGTCCAGGGCATCGCCACCGATTTTGAGAATCAAGAGTTTGGCGGAGGATGAGTACTTCCGTTCGGCAGTGACGTAGTAAAAAGCTCCTAATGACAAGCTGGCGATCAACGCCAAAATGACGATGTACATCCGGGAGCGAACTGACCTTAAAAAACGCAGCACCCCGGTCATCAACTCGTTCGAGTCTCCACTGGCGATCGGAATTTCCGTGGGCGTCTGCATACTCAAGGCGTCCTTGCCTGGTGCGGTGTGAGAATGGGATCGGTCAGAACGCCCGTCCGGAGATGCCAAAGGAAGCCGTCTTCACCACGTCAATGAAGACGGTGGCGGGAGTCTGTTCGACCGAGACGACATCACCTGGCTGGAGCAGAATGTTCTCCCGGCCATCTCGCTTAGCTTTCGAATAACTCACCTGAATCAGGGCGGGCTCTTGCACTCCTGGTCGTTTCCGGATGACATAGATCTTGTTCGCCACCGGACTGCTGATCCCCTTCGAAAGCGAGATCGCATCCAGAACCGACAAATTCTGGCCCACCGGGAATTCAAACTGCCCCCCGGCATTCACCAGCCCCACGACCGACAGCGGCAGCGGATCCTGTTTGTCGACCCAGATCACCGTGCCGTCAGTCAGGGTCGGGATCCCCACACCTTCTTTGCCAATTGACGCCAGATCGACTTTGAGAGTCTTCGCTCCCGTCGGGACGACCGGGGCCGCCTCTCCACTCGCCGAGATGATACCATCCGCGCGACCGTCAGCCACGGCGGGGTTACGATCTTGAGGGGCAGTGCCCGGCTGGAATCCGGGATGGCGGACCTCCACGATCGTGCCCGCTTCTTTCGCCAAGTTCCCAGCTGCCGTAATCGCCTGCAACAGATCCGAGTTGCCCGGACGAAGTTCATACGTCCCCGGCTTGTTGACAGCCCCAATCACCGTGATCCGGTTGACCCGTGGCCGGGTCATGGACACCGTGACCTTCGGGTCACGATAGACATTCCGTCGGATCGCAGCTGTCCGGATCGCTTGTTCCGCTTCGAGCATATTCATACCCACAATGGGGACATTGCCAATATACGGCAGGTCGATCTCTCCATTCTCTTGGACGCGAGTGGTGAAATTCGGGTTGTCGTCCTTTTTCAGCCCCACTCGGAGATCGATAGCGATCACGTCCCCGTGGGCGATCAAGTCCTGCGGAATCGTTGCGCCAGCGAGTTTGGACAAATCCACGGTTTGAGCGTTGTTCGCCGCCACTGCATGCCACTCCCGAGGCAAATCCCGAGCCAGCATGGCTCCTCCCGACGCACAGCCCTGATAGATCAGGAGTACGCACAGACAGGCCGCGTAACCGGCCCGCTGGATCAGCAGTGGAGGTGAGGGATGGTGGGGTGGCATCGGCAGGTAGGAATGGGGATTGCGATGAGTTGGAATCACGCAACGCAGCCCGGTGGGAGAGCAGGACCAAGGACGACAGCGTTTGGAACTTAGGGCAAATCTTCTCCAAGGGTCAAGGCGACTTCCGGTTCACACCACTTTTCCCCCTCCATGGACGGTGAGATTCTCTTGGCTGTGGTCACACTTCTTTGATAACATCTGCCAATACACTGAGATTCGGAGCCGTAACAGCTCGTGGAAGACTGCTTCTCGTCTCCGGTGAAAATGGCCGATCAACTACCAGGAGTATGGCATGAGTACAGTTCGGGTTCTCGTGGGCACTCGTAAGGGAGCCTTTGTTCTCACGTCCAACGTGAAACGCGAGCAGTGGGAGGTCAGCGGGCCGTTCTTCGGTGGCTGGGAGGTCTACCACCTCAAAGCCTCTCCGGTGAATCCCGACCGCATCTATGCCTCGCAGTCGAGCAGTTGGTTCGGCCAGATCATGCAGCGCTCCGACGACGGCGGCAAGACCTGGAACCCGGTCGGGAACGACTTCAAGTACGATGGCACTCCCGGCACGCACCAGTGGTACGACGGCACGCCGCACCCCTGGGAGTTCAAGCGGGTCTGGCACCTGGAGCCGTCACTCACCGATCCCGACACGGTTTACGCTGGTGTCGAGGACGCCGCCCTCTTCCGCACCACCGATGGCGGCCAGACGTGGCACGAGTTGCCCGGACTGCGGACGCATCCGTCCGGCTCGCAGTGGAACCCGGGGGCCGGAGGGCTGGCCGTCCATACGATCCTCCTCGATCCGACCAACCCCTTGCGAATCTACATCGCCATTTCCGCAGCTGGGGCCTTCCGCAGCGACGACGGCGGGGAGACCTGGAAGCCGATCAACCGGGGCCTGAAGTCGAAATACATGCCCGACCCGAATGCCGAGGTCGGCTACTGTGTCCACAATCTGGCGCTGCACCCTTCCAAGCCCGATACCGTCTTCATGCAGCTACACTGGAACGTGATGCGGACCGATGACGCCGGGGAGAACTGGAACCTCATCAGCGGCAACCTCCCGACCGACTTCGGGTTCCCGATCCAGGTCCACGCCCACGAACCCAACACCGTCTACGTCGTGCCCATCAAGAGCGACTCCGAACACTACGTCGACGACGGCAAGCTCCGCGTCTACCGCAGCCGCACCGGCGGCACCGACTGGGAAGCCCTGACCAACGGCCTGCCCCAAGAGAACTGCTACGTCAACGTCCTCCGCGACGCCATGTCGACCGACTCCCTCCCCAGCTGCGGCATCTACTTCGGCACCAGCGGCGGCCAAGTCTACTGCTCCCCCGACAGTGGCGACCACTGGAAAGCCATCGTCCGCGACCTACCCGCCGTGGTGTCGGTGGAAGTGCAGACGCTGCCGTGAGTGTCGCGTGTATCGCCTCGGGAGGGCGAGGCTCCTGCCGAGCCGGTCGTAGCTCACGTCGCTCCGCGACTGAGACTCCTCCCACCGAACACCGTCCGGTCCCAGGGAGACAGCATGAGTGGTTTTTTCGGCGTGCGGAATGCGAGTCGCGGAGCGACATCGCCTACATTGGCGCTGGCCCCAATGAGCAGACCGTAGGTCCACCACGAATGACACGCGTCAGTGGAAAAGTGGGCCAGCGAGCTTGTCCCACCCAACATTTACTGTGGGGAGAGGGGGCAGGAATTGGCCACTCACCGATTTTTCTGATGCCCCCCAGCTGATCCCCTCGCGTTTCTTGCCCCCGCAGGCCCCTCACCCGTAGGATGGGCCGCTGGCGGTCGGTGGCTTCGCGAGCGCGACCGCCACCGGGCACTGACTTGAGAATCTGCAGTCGGCCATTGTCTCCTTTTTCTCCGAAAAAGCACGCCCTTTTGCGGAGCAACAGGCGACAAAGTCCGTGCCATTGACCGCCAGCCCGCCCCCCGCGACGAACGGTGACGACACATGACCAAGAAACGACCGGAATCCGATCTCGCCTACCACCAAGCCCAGATACGCATTTCTGCCTGTCTCCAGTCTGGCCAGAAGGCTCTTAATCTATCGAGATTTAGACTGCGCGCGCTACCGCCGGAGATCGGCCAGCTCACTGTGCTGACGTGGCTAAACCTCGACAACAACCATCTGAGCACGCTGCCGTCTGAGATCGGACGCCTCACCGCGCTGACGAGGCTCGACCTCGACAACAACCAACTGAGTACGCTGCCGCCGGAGATAGGCCATCTCACTGCGCTGACAGAGCTCCACCTCAATGGCAACCAGTTGAGGACGCTGCCGCCGGAGATTAGTCAGCTGATTGCGCTGACAGATTTCTACCTCAAAGGCAACCAACTGAGGACGCTACCGCCGGAAATCGGGCAGCTGATTGCGCTGACAGATTTCTACCTCAACGGCAACCAACTGAGTACGTTGCCTTCGGAGATCGGTCAGCTCACCGCGTTGACGACTCTCGACCTCTCCCGCAACCAGTTGAGCAGGTTGCCGCCGGAGATTGGACGATTGTTGCGATTGGAACAGTTGACCGTCGAAAGCAACAAATTGTATGAGTTACCCGAAAGCTTGTGCGAGTTGCGGCAACTCCAGGAACTGATGTTGCATAGTAACACGGCTTTGAGATTGCCGAACGAACTGCTGGGGCCAAGGTGCAGAGAATCCGGAGAATTTAATCCGCCTGCCGATCCTCAAGTGATCTTGAACTATTACTTCTCGCGTCGGCTGGAGGGAGCAGAGCCGATGCAGGAAGTGCGGCTGCTGCTCGTGGGCCGGGGCCGAGTCGGGAAGACATCGCTTATCAAGACGCTGCGGGGTGAACCACCAGATGAGAAGGAACCCGAGACGCCGGGGATCACTGTCCAGCCGCTAGCATTGAACTGCCTAAAAGGAACCGCGACAGGGCATGTGTGGGACTTCGGGGGTCAGGAGTTTTTGCACGGGACGCATCAGATTTTCCTCGCGGAACGCTGCGTCTACCTGCTCGTGCTGGAAGGGCGCGACGGGAACTGGGAAACCGAAACCGACTATTGGCTGCGATTCATCCAGAGCTTCGGCGGCGACAGCCCGGTCATCGTGGTCCTGACCAAGTACGATCTGCATCCGTTTACAGTCGATCAGCACCTATTGAAAGAACGCTGTCCGCAGATCGTTGGGTTTGTGGAGGCGGATGCCTTCACTCGGCGCGGCGTTCCGGAGCTGACAACGCTGCTGGAACAGACGGTCAACGGCATGCCGGATGTCTGGCTGGACGTGCCGAAGAAGTGGCATCGCGTCAAACAGCAATTGACGGGATCGGACAAGAGTTTCCTGGAGTACCGCGACTATCAAGCGTTGTGTGCGAAAACTGGAGTGGATGACGAAGGGAAACAGGATAGTCTGGCACAGACGCTGCATCGGCTGGGGATCGCGCTCAATTTCCGCGATCACCATCGGCTGCGACATACCTGCGTCCTCAAACCCGAGTGGGTGACCGATGCGATCTACGGGTTGATCCGGTTTGTTCAGAAGCAGGACTGCCACGGGGAGTTCGAAGAGAAAGTCATGAGCCAGGCGCTCAAGCCGTCCGTGTATCCCGCCGACAAGCATGGATTTGTGCTCGAACTGATGGAGAAGTTCGAAGTCGCCTTTCCTCTGGACGGGACGCAACGCTGGCTAATTCCTGAACTGCTGCGGGAAGAGCAGCCCGACGCCTTTGCCGAGTTTCGCGGACCCCGAGTGCAGCGGCTGCGGTTCACGTACCCGGATGCCCTGCCGCCCGGTTTGCTGCCTCGGTTCATCGTGCGCACACATGAGATGAGTGCGGAACGTACCGGTTGGCGCTGGAGGTCGGGCGTGGTCTTGGAATGGCAGGGGGCGCGGGCGTTGGTTCGGCTGAATCGGATTGAGCGTCGCACGGAAGTCGCCGTCATCGAAGGGCCGATCGATGAACAGCAGAGCCTGTTTGATTTGATCCGCGCGCATTTGATTGTGCTACATGGCAAAGTCCGAGTCTTTGAAGAAGTGGAACTGGACGGCCACCCGGATACCTGGGTGCCAGCGGTCAAGCTGCGACGGCTTGAAGCCAAGGGGACTCGGGAAACCGAAGAGGTCACGAAAGAAGGCGACCTCGCGACTGTCCACGTCACCGAGGAATTGGACGGCGTGGAAAGCCCCCAGTCTCGCGCAGCCGAGCGGGAGAATGCCCCGCCCCGGATGCGGCTGTTCGTGAGCTATGCCCACGCCGACACGAAGAAGATATCCCCCTTGTCGGCACACCTCACGATCTTGGGCCAGCGTGGATACATTCAGGTGTGGCAGGACACGCAGCTGATCGCGGGTGAGGAGTGGGAGGACCGGATTCTGGAAGAACTTGACCGAGCTGACATTGTCCTTTTGCTCTACTCGACCAATAGCCGCGCTTCGAAGTTCATTCACGAGACCGAAGCTCCAAAGGCCGTCCAGCGTGCTCGGGACAAGCAGAAAGCCTGCACACTGATCGTCGTCCCATTGGATCGAAAGGACTGGGACTCAAACGTGCCTCTGGAACAGGAACTCAAGAAGTTCCAGACAGCCACTTGGAACGCCAAGCCCGTACGTGACTTCGCACCGCAAAGCAAAGGCTGGCAGGAAGTCGAACGCTCGATTCGCGACGCTGTGGAGCTAAGGCGGAAGGGCATGCGGTAAGGGGATGGTCAGAGTTGTATGACCCGTGGAAGAGGATTCCAGTCCATCAACTTCAGCCAATAGACAGGCTGGAAGCCTATCCCACGGAAGAGGAGGCGGATGGCCCAGACGTTGCTATGAACGCATGGGTGACGCAGGAAGCAAGTGGGTTTGCCAAGCGAGCTGGCACGCCGTAACCTCTGATGACTCAACAACCCAGACTCTCAAAGCCGTGTCTGGGGCACCCCGCTGTACTCCCCATGCCCACGATCCGCCTCGAACTCCCGTACCACCTCCGCAACCTGGCCCGTGTGGGTCGGGAGGTCTCTGTCACCGTCGAGGGCGAGGTCACGCAGCG
>JAYTCW010000060.1:0-1772 GCA_043736295.1 Planctomycetota bacterium
ATTGTCGAGCGGTTTGTTCATTGGACAATATCTCCTTGGCCAGTTTGATGTAGCTTTCGGTGCCTTTGTTTGAGACGTCGTAGGCGAGGACGGGCTTGCCGAAGCTGGGCGCCTCAGCGAGGCGGACGCTGCGAGGAATGACGGTAGTGAATACGTCAGTCGTGAAAAACTCTTTAAGGTCAGCGGCCACTTGCCGGGTAAGGTTGGTGCGGTCGTCGTACATGGTGAGCAGCACGCCTTCCAGCTTCAGGTCGTGCTGAAAAGCCTCTTTGATGCGGTCAACGGTATCCATCAGTTGGCTGATGCCTTCAAGCGCGAAGAACTCGCACTGGATAGGGACAAGGAGCGAGTCGGCGGCGAGTAGTGAATTGAGAGTAAGAAGGTCGAGAGCCGGAGGGCAATCGATGATGATGAAGTCGTATTGGTCCCGAACTTGGTTCAATGCGCGGCGCATGCGGTATTCGCGGTCTTCGGCATCCACAAGTTCGATATTCGCCGCAATTAAGTTCTGGTCGGTGGGCAGAATAAAGAGGCCCTCAAAGTCAGTGGGCTTGATGATCTGCGCGGTAGGGACTTGGTCCAAGAGAGCGTTATAGGTGGTGTTGCGCAAGCTGCGTTTGTCAATACCAACGCCGGTAGTCGAGTTGCCCTGAGGGTCAGCATCGACGAGAAGGATGCGGAGGTCGTTGGCGGCAAGGGAAGCGGCGAGGTTGATCGCGGTAGTGGTCTTGCCGACTCCGCCTTTTTGATTGGCGATGGCGATGATACGGGCCATGGGTGTGCTCGGTCAGGATAGCACATCCCCTCCGTAACGGTCAGGGTTCGTTAAGCCTGAGGGGATGTTCCTACTATGTTCCACGTGGAACTTACTCAGTTGATTCTGCAGGAGTCATGGCACCCGACACTAACACACGCGTCGGGGCCCACGGAATGGGCTCCGTCTCACCCACTGTGAAATTGGGTTCGCGCTGCAAAAGCTCCGATTCGGCCTTCGACGTCATCAGGAGAACCTCTGAACCCAACTTAGGCATCAGGCTCAAGACTTCACGGTTCGCCATCCCACGCGCTGTTAGCAGATCAAAGTAATCCGGCAGGTTCTGCGCCCGAGCTGACCTTACCTTCACATTGGGCCAGCCCCGCGTCGAATCCCGAAGGAAGAGCGCCTTGTCCAAATTGGACTCAACCAAATGCACGGTCACCATCGGAAGAATAGCCGCGATCACCGCGCCCGGAAAACCCGCCCCGCTCCCGATGTCCGCGATCAGTTTTGTTCCACGTGGAACATACACCCGCGCAATGAACGCCGCCGCCAAAATCCCCTCGCAGTAATGACGCTCCACCGCTTCACCCGTATCGCGTACCGCCGTCTGATCCAGCCGGCAGTTCCAGCGGTCAAACAATTCATGGTGCCTCGCCAGCTTCACCAACGCGTCGTCATCGACTTCCCACAAGCCCAGAAGTCTTGTGGCCACCAGCGCCCGGAAGTCCTCAACTCGCATGTGGTCCTCTTAAACTCAAATACACGTCCAATACCGCAATCGCCGCGGGTGTCACGCCGGGGATACGCCCAGCTTGACCCAATGTCTCCGGGCGGACTCGTTGCAACTTGTACTGAACCTCGGTCGACAACCCGGGAATGCCGGCGAAATCAAAGTCCTCAGGGATCAATCGGCCTCCGGCGTCTTTGAGCCGGGCGATCTGCCGCTCCTGCTGGGCCAGATATCCGGAGTACTTGATCTCGGTCTCCACTACGGTCAAGACGCCATGCACGG
>JAYTCW010000061.1:0-17106 GCA_043736295.1 Planctomycetota bacterium
TGCCAGAAATGTGAGCGAGCACCCCGGGCCGGTTCATGACCAGCGCGGAGAGAACGTGACGCATGAGATCGTTCCTGCAGCCAAATTGTCCAGAGTACGCGACGGAAACCAGACGCTCCCGCGCGAAGCCCATAGTCTATCCCGCTCTGGCAGGGCATACAACTGAGTGGCATTTCCCCGTTTGTGGTGGGATCAAAACTGTCGCCAGTGCTGTATTTCTGCTCCCTCTCCCCACTGGCGACGCGATTTTCTGTGAGGACATGGCTGTAGGGAGAGGGCCGGGGTGAGGGGCCCAGAGCGAGCGATGTGGCCCCCACGCCGCGGCCCTCTCCCCCACAGTGGAGTCCTTACTGAAAGCCGTGCCGATTGTGGGGGAGAGGGGCCAGAATCTCCCGGCTGGCTACTTTACCGATGCGCACGCGGGTTCCCGGTCGACGGAATGACAGTCGTATATGGGATGTTCCGGGCACAGATCGTGCATCTCTTTCTGGCTCGACTTCTCCCCCATCCACCAGGCCCGCATCCGGCGGTAGCGCTGCGGACCGAGGATTCGCTTGGGCAGCGACAGCACCATCCGGCGAATCGGCTCCATCCCAAAGTCGCCCTCGGCCAGCTCGGTTGCTGACAGGCTGGAGGTCGAGCGACGTATCGCCGCGCGACCGATATGAGTCGGCCCGGTCCAGTGGCTGTTGACATGTGTTTCCGAGGTAAAGATCAACGTGTAACCTAGTTCCAACGCAATCCGTCGGACGCGGGCATCGACCGCTCCATTCGGAATCGCCACCGTGGTGATGGAGCGACCAGACAACCTCTCCAACTCATGTTTCGAGACTCGCAGCTCTTCCCGAATCTCGGAATCGCTCATCTCATTCAGAAACCCATGTGTCCGGCAATGCGAGCCGAGTTGCAATTGCACGGGCAGCCGATGCAGTTCACTGGCCCTCAGAAAGCCCGATGTGTCGAGCAAGTTGGTGGTGACGAAGACAGTGGCCTCGGCGGCATATCTTTGCAGGATTGGAACCGCCAGATCGAGTGTCCCACGCCACCCATCATCGAATGTGATGAGGGTGCTGGGACGAGAGTCGGGCAGCGAAATGTCCAATCGGCGAGGAACGGGTGAGGCAAAGAAATTCTCCACCCGCTCCAGTTTGATCAGGTCGACACTCCGTTGCATCAACGCCATTTGTGATGCGAAGGCCGACTCCTCGACGAAGTAGGACTTGATCGACGGGCTGAGCGCTGTCCACTCGCCCGACGGATCGGAGAGTGAACCGTTCTCGCAGACGTTGTGGTACATCAGGCAGGCAAATGCTTGCATGGGAATCGCCTCTTAAAGCGTCGTGGCCGAGGAAGTCGCGACGGGCACCGAGCCGGTCATCGCGTTCAATAAGTGGGCGAGTTCACCAGCAAGATGCCGTCGCTCGAAGCGACCGATCTCCCAGTGGTCGTCGTCGTGATGGACACCGCAGCGGTGCCGCTCGATTTCCAGACTGAGTCGTTGGTTGATCCCGCCCACATCCGACGGTTCACACAGCACCGTCCCCGGCAGATCGCGCAGGATGTCCCACACGTCCCCCTCGGGTGCGACCACAAACACCGGGCGTTTCGCGGCCATGTACTCGAACGTCTTGGCGTTGATGATCCTCTTGGTCTCGGGCAGGTCGGTGTTCAGCATCAACAGCGAATCGCTCGCCCGCATCAGCTGGACCGCTTCGGAGTGCTCGACGAACGGAAGCCGGACCACATGACAAGGGAGCCCGTTCAGCCGGTCCAGTTGGGCCTCCTGATCCGCCGTCTTGCGTCCGGCACAGACCAGCTCGAGGTGGCTGACCAGTTGCGGGTTAGTGCTGGCCAGTTGGCAGATCGCATCGACCAGCGGAGCAATCGAGTTCAGATTCCACAGTGTCCCAATGAACGACATCCTGTAGAGTCCGATCCCACGTCCGTAGTCCTTCTTGACCACTGGGACCGCATCGTGCGAGGCGAAGTCGTCCGGGTCGAAGCCATTGTAGATGTGCGTGTACGGGGCACTGCTGCCCGCCTCGCGAGCCGCTTCCGCGACAGCTGCGGCGCTCGATGGAGTGGTGGCGAGCAGCGATTGAGCGGCCAGGATCGCCTGGCGTTGCATGCGAGTCTGGATCCAGTTTGCGATGCGGCCCTGCTTCTTGTTTTCCCAATAAGCGTTGCTGATGCTCCACTCATCCCGGTAGTCGAGCATGAGTGGCACGCCGGTTTTCTGTGCGAGCGCTGCTCCGACGAGGAACGATGAGAACGGTGGCCCAGTGGCGATGATCGCATCGTGTGGGATCTCGCGCAGCAGCTTGAGGCCCTCTCGCACCGCCCCCGGTCGCCACAGAATCTGCGGGTCGGGTTGCAGCACGAAGTTACTGACCGAGCGGGCCACCGACTTCACTCCGCTCAGGATGGCACTCTTCAGTCCCGACGGCTTTGCGGTCCCGTGGCTGGCCGAGACCATGCTCTTCATCGCATAGCCCGGCTCGTAGGTCTTTGCCTTACGAATGATTGTCTCTGCCGGAATGTTCTTGAGCAGACTCTCATCGAATAGCGGAGCGGACGGGTTCGAAGCCGTCAGCACCGAGCAGTCCCAGCCGAAGTCGGGCAGGTACTTGACGAACTTCGTCGCGCGATGCACCCCGACTCCCCCGACCGGCGGGAACAGGTAAGCGACGAACAGGACTCGTTTCCGTTTTGATGACATCTTGAGACTCAGTGAGATAGTGAACTCTGTGTAAAGCCCAGGGGTTGCAACCCCTGGGCTGTCTGGCGAGAGATCAACTCTTCAAACAGTGCGAGCGTGTCACGCGCGGCCTCGCTCCACGGTCGTGCGACAAACCGCTTGGCGGCATTCGCGTGAGTCCCGAGGATCACCATCTGAATACCACGAGCCAGGGCCGCCGCATCGTTCACAGGCACCAGGTCCGCGAACTGCGGTTCGGCGATCTCGCGAATGCTGCCGACATCGGTGGAGACAAATGGCGTACCGCAGGCCACCGATTCCCGCAGCACATTCGGCAGCCCCTCGGACTCGCTACACAGCACCGTCAGGTCAGCTGCCCGATACCAGTCGGCCAGTCGATCGTGACCGACCGGACCGACGAACTGAATCTGGTCGGCGACGCCTTCGGATATCGCCAGCTGTTCCCACTCGGAGCGGCAAGGGCCGTCGCCGAGCAGGCAGAACCGCACTCGCTGCCCGCTGTCTTTGAGAATCCGGCAGGCTTGAATCAGCAGATCGACCCGCTTCAAGCCAACCATCCGCCCGACCCACACCGCCATCTTCTCGTCCGTGGCCAGCGTCAGTCCGACTCGCGAGCGAGCCTTGGCCTGATCACCTGCATGAAATGTCCGGGGATCGATCCCCTGCCGAATTGTGCGGACTCGTTCATCAGGAATGCCGAGTTGCAGACATGCATCCCGCAGTCCGTCACTCACCGTAATGACCGTGTCCGAGTCTCGAAGTACCCGGCGTACGCACTCCCCGCGTACGCGATCTTTAGGCAACAGCAGCACATCCGACCCGCCAACGATGACCGCACTCGGTGCGTCAAACAACTGCCCCGCGCGCAGTCCGCACTCGCCATCGGGATGAGCCCAGTAGCTGAGGACCGCATCGGGTTTCCAGTTGCGTGTCAGCGTCCGCAGGGCCGAGCGAATCGACCACCACATCTGCCCGCCGTATCGAGACTGTGCAAAGCCGGGGGTGTACCAGCGAGTCGGGTAGAGAACCTCCAGCCCCGAGTCCCGCACCGTCTGATCCGCTTGGAATCGACGACCACGTACGACATCGACCCATGAGCGGGGAGAGATCACCTTGACCGAGTGCTGTCGCGCCAGCTCACTGCATAGCGCGAGGTTGTACGTGCCACACGCCGGGTGCGCGGCATCGGGAAAGGTCTCGCTGACAAACAGGATATTCATGCCGAGGCTCCCGCGATCGAGCGTTCGAATGCCTCATCAAACGACACCTGCGGACGCCAGCCGAGCTCGGCCTTGGCCTTCTCATTCGTGTACCGCAGCTTCTTCCACATGGAGTCGCTGCGATACCGCGTGATAACGCCGGGAAGTTGGCCCTGCGACCAGCGGCTGTACCACTCATAGGTACTCGACAGCGGACCAATCATCAGCCTAGGCACCCAGAGCGAGCGGACTCCCTGGCCCGCTCGTCGCAGTTTGCGAAGCAGTTGCGAGCCAGTCGGCAGTCCATCGTCGAGGACGTTGAATGCCTCGCCATCGACCCCTTCGGCGAGGCAAGCTTGCCGGACGGCTGACGCACAGTTGTCGACGTAGGTGTAGGGAAGCGTCTGGCTGCCGCCCATCTTGATCAGCAGCGGGCCGAGCTTGAGGCCGACGCGGTTGCTCAGCACGCCGCGTCCGGGGCCGTAGATCACGCCGGGGCGAATGATCGTCAGCGGCAAGTTGGTCTGCTTTCGCGTCTCCCACGCGACCTGCTCTTGTACGATCTTGCTGTAGGTATACGGGTCTCGCAGTTCCGGGTGAGGATCGAGCGGGGTCGTCTCGTCGAGTTGAGATCCCGTGGAGAGTCCCGCCGCACCGTACACGCCCAGCGAGCTGATCTGCACAAACCGGCGGACGCCGACCTGGGCCGCTGCGGTCAACAGATGCCGCGAGGGGATCACCGTATTGAGGAACATGACCGCCGCGCCGCCCGCCAGCGAAGCTGCGACATGGCACACCGTATCGGACTCGCCAATCAATCGGCGACAGTTGTCGACATCGGACAGTTCTCCGGGGACCACCTCGACGCCGCTCCAGAGATCGGTGCCGACGAAGTCCTTCAGCTGCCGCACGTCGCTGCTGGGACGAACGAGACAGCGGACCTGCACACCGTCCTCGCGCAGCATCTTGACGACGCGACGACCGAGGAAACCGGTTCCTCCCGTGAGAAAGACTTTCATCGGACGGCCTCCTCAAGAATGCGGGGGGTGGTTGTGGTGTGCAGTGGAAGCATGGTGGCCTCTTCGCGAGCCCGGCAGTCGGCAAAGATCTCGTCCATTATTCGTGTCACTCGTAGCATCTCGGCGTTGGTGATCGGCTGCTCGGTGTTCTGTTGAATCGAGCGGTAGAATTCGGCCATCAGGTTTCGCATGCCACTGAAGTAATGAATCTCGCTCTTCAGGAACCGCCACAGATTGCGCCGCAGGTTGCGGGCTCCTTCACGCCATTGACGGAACGGCATCTCTAACCGACCGAAGGCTCCTGGTAGTTTCGGGGCGGCATGTCGGCGGATTGTCTGGGCGTCGAAGTCGACTTCGAGCATCCCCATGTCGCCGTAGACGCGCGTCACGCGCTGGGCGTAGACCGTGCTCGTGAAGGTCAACGAACCGGTCACCTCGGCCCCCCGCAGTTGCACCCACAACTCCGTCGGGAAGTCGAACTTGGTGCGGTCCCAACGGGCCTCGACACGCGGATGGGCATCGAGCAGCAGATCGAGGATGCGGTACAACGGGTGCGAGATCGTGTTCTGAAACAGACCGCCGGGGAGCTTGCGGACCCAGTGCCGTGGATCGCCCGCGACCACCGCGCCGAACTGTCCCGAGATCGGATAGCCGAGAGTCGACTCAATGTGGCGCACTGTGCCGATCTGCCCCGACTTAATCCGCGAGCGACACTCGAGCCACGTCGGATCGAACAGCTGGTCATGACCCACGCACAGCTTGCGATCAGCGGCTTCGGCAGCTGCGATGACGGCTTCGGCTTCGAAGGCATCGAGCGTGAAGGGCTTCTCGACGTAGACATGGCAACCGGCGGCGAGAGCCTTGACGGTCAGAGGCCCATGTGTGTGAGCGGGAGTCGTGATGTGAACGACATCGGGCTGCACCTCAGCCAGCATGCGATCCAGGTTGTCATAGATGCCGGGAATGCGAAACCGCGCGGCGGCCTGCTTCGCCAGATCGAGGTGCATGTCGCACACGGAGACGACCTCCACCGAGGGCACCTTGGCTGCTTCTTGCAAGTGAGCGTCCGCGATCTGGCCACAGCCGATCAAGGCCATTCTTAGTCGTGTCTGTTTGGGTGGGGTCATGGTAGTCTCGTAGGACGGGCACATTTGCCCGTCCGTCTTGTGTTCAATCTGTTCTCGAAACGGCCACTTGTGGCGATTCATGCACGGACGGGCAAATGTGCCCGTCCTACGGTCGTGTGCGGCTCCCGAGAACTTCGGTGTACAGCTCCTCGTACTGCCGGATCATCGTGCGAATCTCGAACTGCTGCTCGACTCGTCGTCGACCGAGTTCCCCCATCGCGGGCCACTGGTCACGATGAGCCAGCATCTGGAGCATCGCAGTTGCCAATGCCTCGGGATTCTGGTCAGGGACGAGGTAGCCGGTCTGTCCTTCGAGGACGATCTCCGGGTTGCCACCGACTCGGGTCGTGACGACTGGCAGGCCGACGGCCATCGCTTCGAGAATCGTCAGCGAGATGCCTTCGCTCTTGGATGAGGAGACGAAGAATCCCGCCTGGGCCAGCAGTTCCGGAACATCGGAGCGCTCGCCGAGGAACTCGACGTTCGGCTCGATGCCGAGTGACTTTGCCAGTGCCTCCAACTTGGCTCGCTCGGCTCCATTGCCGATCATCATCAGCTTGAAGTCGGACACTTGCCGCACCACGATCGCAGTGGCTTTCAGCAGCGTTGGGAAGTCTTTCTCGGGCGAAAGCCGGGCCACCGAGATCGCCACGGGTGCCTTGGCTGGACCGCGATAGACGAACCGCGAGGTGTCGATACCGTTCCAGATCACCTTGGTCTTAGAGGCCGCCCACGGGTCTTCGCCGCGACAGAGAGCAGCAGCATCTTCGGAGACTCCGACAACACGGGAGGTCTTCAGGTTCGCCAGCCGGAACAACAACTTGTCCTTGGTACGTGGTCCGCAACCGCGACCATGCTGACTGTTGATCACATGGCGAACACCGGCCCACGAGGCCGCGACCGTTCCGTAAAAGTGAGCGTAGGTGTTGTGCGTATGCACGATGTCGACACGGTCGCGTTGCAGCAAGCTGCGCAGCGAACGCAGAGCGGGAAGCTTGCCACGCCCCGGCAGATTGACTGACTCGACCGAGAATCTCATGCGGCGGAGTTCCTCGGCAGGCGGACCTAACTCGGCCAGCGACACGAACTGCAGATCGAACCGGCTCGCGTCGTGGTGCCGTCCGAACTCGACGAGCAACCGCTCCAGTCCACCGGTCAGCAGCGTCATGCTGACATGGCAGATGCGGAAGCGATCGCCGCCAGTGCTACGTACGGGGGTCGATGTCATCGGATCAGTCGCCGTAAGAGGCATGATTACTCCTGCTCCTGTGTGTGAGGAGTGGTGGATACTGTCGAGTTCTCTCCGCAGACGGCCCTCACGCCCAGCCCCTCTCCCAGGGGGAGAGGGGAGGAAGAGGTTGCCTGGCGAGACAGTCGGCGTTTGAGTTGGGTCAGCGCGGAGACGAGTCGGTTCTTGAGCGTCGGCCTCACGAGCCGAGTCCAGGTGAGAATCTGGCTGTGAGTCGAGAGGTTGTCCTTGTGCCGCTTGTCGCCGACGAGGAAGTCGTAGGCAGTGAAGCCTCGCTTCAATGCCTCGCACTGACAGAGGTAGTGAGCGACCAAACCCGGACTCGGCTTCTGATCAAACGCGGCAAGCCCCGACAGGTAGTCGAGCATTCGCCCGCGATCCACTAGCAGAAACAGACACCCGACGGTGACTCCCTGGTGCCGAACGCGGAAGGCCACGCAGCGCCCCTGCGGGAACAGTTCGTGAAGCAAGGCACGTTGAAACGCACTAAAACGTCGGCTGGCGAACGCACCCGGCTGACCGTCGGCTTGCCATCGTGCTTGATGCAGTTCGATCAACTCTTCGAAGATGTGGTTCGCGGCTTCGAGTGTTTCGGCCCACTCCAGTTGCAGGTCGCCGTACTCGCGAAGCCGCTTTCGCAAGTTGGCCCGCGTACTACGCCCGAGCGAGTCGATTAGCTCGCCGCCCTTGGCGCGGATGACCGACAGGTCGAGGTACTTCGACTCGCGCTGACGTGTCTCGACGACCGGCCAGTGAGCGGTCAACTCATGTGTCTCTTCGCTTGTGAACCCATCAAGGTGGACGGTATCCCCGCCCGACTGAGTCAGAAGCCAGTGGGCCACGGCATCAATGAAAGCCGGGCGATAAGCGGGCTCGACCAGCAAGCTGTTGTACTCGACGACGACGCTCTCGTGGACCGGATCGCCAGCTGTGCCGAGGTGGCGGGTTTGCAGCGAAAGCAGCGGGGCCTTGCGCTCCGAGCTTTCGGTGTAGAGGCAGATGCCGCGGAGTTGGCCGTTGTCCTCAGCGAGGAGGAAGCGATAGCGCACGGTGTCGCCGTAGTGAGTCAGCCAGGTGCGGGTCCAGCTCTCGCTGGCCATCAGTGGAGCGACCCCGACTCGGGCTTCGAGTTCACGCCAGATCGCGAGAGCGGTCGATTGGTCGTGGGCCTCCAGTACGCGCAGCCGTAGCATCGACGGACCGCTGGCGGTTCGTGCGGGGGAAGGCGGTGGTGAGGTGATGATGGTCATGTGCGTCTTGGTGGGACGGGCACATTTGCCCGTCCCAGTTTCCTCAATGTTCACGGCTGTTGGCTGGGGACTTGGACGGGCAGATGTGCCCGTCCTACGGCGAGCGAATCGCTTGGGGTTCGTTCAGATCGCTGCATCAGCCACACGATGGGGTAACCCGTGGCGAGTAGCACGACGCCTCCCACAGCTGCGACAGACAGCAGAGTGAACCACCCGTCGGGATAGCCTTGACGGTTGGTGAACTCGCAGAAGGCCCAGAGAGCGGCCAGTGGCGGTAGGCAAGGCAGCACGGAGCGTTGCAGCAACTCACGTTTGCGGACTCCGACCTGGCGGCAGGCATACGGCAGGAAGACGAGTAACTCGACTGTGACGAGCGGGACGAACGTGCCCCACGCGACCCCCTCGATCCCCCACCGGAAGACCAGCGCCAGCGAGAGCACGAGATTGACCACAGCCTCCGCGATGTCGATCAGGGCCGGAACCCGCACGATGCCCATGCCAAGCATCGCCTTGCGCAGGACGATCATCGGTTGGGCGACGATCTGAGCGGCCAGCAAAATCAGCAGGATGCGATGACTCTGCTCCAGTCCCGAACCGATCCAGGTGCGAATCAACATCCCGCCGAAGTAGGCCGAGCCGATGAAGAACCCGGCCACGAGGACGAAGGTCAGGGCCACCATGCGCTCGACGACGCCGGCCAGTTCGGCGTGTTTGCCTTGCGAGTGCAGCTGCCCGGCTTTGGGGAGGACGACTTCGCCGATGCGGGCGATCGGCTCTTGGATCATCTGCCCGATGCGAAGTGCGATGTAGTATGGCTCCACTTGCCGGGTGCCGAGGGCGAAGCCGATGACGACCGTGTCGGTGAGATAGATCAACTGCTCGGCGATCAGTCCGACCGCGTTGTACCCGCTGAAGGCAAAGCACTCTCGCAGTGTCTCTCGCGAGATGTAATCGCGACTCAATTTGAGCATAGGGACCACTCGGCGGGCACAGACGACCAGCAGCAAGTTCTCCAGAATGGTGACGCCGCAGAACAACAGCGAGAGTGTCGTGAGTTCGGGTCGCAGCTTGAGGCAGCCAATCGCCAAGCCGAATCGGAGTACGCCGGAACCGACTTCAATTGACCGCTTCAGTCCGACCCGCTGTGTCCCGATCAGGATGCCGCCGAACACGCTGCCAATCATGCCGATGGCGGTCGACAACCCGTTAATCAGGATGACGGCTTGAACCTGTCCGACCGGTTGCTCGCCCCAGCGATCGATCCACGGAGCGGCGGCGCACAGTCCGCCCGCCAGCAGCAACACTACTCCGGCCATCCCAGCGTAGACCGCAAAGATGGTGCTCGTGACTTTGTTGAGTTCGTTCCACTCTTCCTTCGCGACATGCTTCGACACGTAGCGACAGATCGTGGCCCCGAACCCCATGTACAGCAGTCCGGTATACCCGGAGAGCGTGTTCACAAAGACCCACACCCCATACGCGCCGGGGGCCAGGGTGTTCCGCACGAACGGCACCATGATGAAGCCGATCGCGACCATCACAAGATGGGCGACCCAGCTGGCCAGGATGTTGGAGCGAAGGGACATGGGGAGTCGTAAGTCGGGGGTCGGGAGTCGGGAGCAGGCAGTTGGAAGGGATGCAGAGAGTTGTTATGGCCCTAGGCCCTAGGCCCTAGGCCCTAGACACTCCCCCGTCCTCCGCGCTCGTCTCAGGTCGAGGACGGATCGAGGGACGAAGGTCGCCATCCAACGGATGAGGGCGTTGAGTGATGGCTGTCGCGACAGCACGTTGAAGTAGCAGTCGCGGGCCTCTTTCATGTCGCGGGAGTGGAAGAGCGCTTGCCCCCATTCGGTGTAGATCGCCGCTTGCTTGCGAGAGACGCGACCATCGCTGATCCCGCAGACCTGCCGGATCTTCTCGACGTTGTTCAGCTCGCTGCGGACCATCCGCCCGAACTGGCCCGAGAGGTTGTTGGGGGCGGGGGTGTACTCCACCAACCGCTCGCGAACGACGCGGAACCGGCATTGGCGATGCAGCAAACGCAGCCAGAGGTTGTAGTCCTCGACCGCCATCACGCTGCGGTCCTCATCGAATCCCCCGGCGGCATCGAACTCACTCTTCCACAATAGCACACTGGATGTGCAGATGGTGTTGCGATTCCAGAGCGTGTCAAACGTCTGGACATCCGGAGTAAGCGGACCGGACTGGTCGATCAGGCAGTAGCAGTGCAGCAACGAGACCGTGTCATCCATCAGGGCGACTTGTCGTTCGAGCTTGCTCGGCAACCAGCCATCGTCCGAGTCGAGAAAGGCCAGCCATTCGCCTCGGGCCTCGCGGGCTCCGTGGTTGCGAGCGGAAGCCGGGCCGCCGTTCGTTTGGCGAATCACTCGCACGAGGTCGCCACATGCCGCTGCGGCCTCCGCAGTGTTGTCCTTCGACCCATCGTCCACAACGAGGATTTCCAGCGGGCGGAGCGTCTGCGCCTGGGCACTGCGAATCGAACGAGCGATGAATGCTTCCGCCTGATAGGCGGGCATGATCACGCTGATCGAGGGGACGGTTAAGGACATGGAGAACTCAACAGAGGGTCAGTGGGCCAGGACAGCTGCGACTCGGACTCAACCAAAACGGGCAAACACTTGCACAAACATGAAGAACGCCCCCAACAGTGCGATACTGGCGAAGACCAGTCGCTGGGCCAGCACGCGATCCAATTGCTGCAGCGGAGCGGGACGATGGCGATAGAACCCGACCAGGTTCATGAACGCCGCCATCGTTCCGCAGATCATGTAGGTCGTCGGCATATAACAACGCGACAAAGACATCATCGACATGCACCAGCCCGCCATCATGCCCGCGAGAAAGGGCATCATCCGCCGTAGCTCTTCGTTCTCGATCGGTTGCTTGTTGCGAATCATCATGAAGATCGCGTACGCCGGGATGAAGAAGCATCCGAGGAACAGTGTTCCGCCGATGACTCCCAGTTCCACATAGGCATGCACATAGGAGTTGTGGGCCACTAGCCCAGCCACATCCGCGTACATCCCTTCTCCGATGCCGAAGAACACCCGCGAGGTCTTCAGCTGATTAAGTCCGTCGGCCCACAGCTGGATGCGCTGCTGTCCGGTGCCTCCCGAGAGGTCAATGTTCCCTTGTCGGCCCATGGCGACGGGGAGTGCCAGGGCGCACACCGCCCCGATCCCCATGGCGACTTTGCCGCCGTAACGTGTGGCCAGCCAGGCCATCATGGCGACCCCGCCGGCCAGCAGTCCGCCTCGCGAGTGAGTCAGGAAGAGGGCGTAACCGCAGATCCCTAGAGCCGGAATCCACAGATATCGCAGCCCGGTCATCTTCGGGTCCGTCATGAAGTACACGCACAGGATGCTGGTCATGACGATCAGCTGGGCCATGTCGTTCGGGTCATGAAAGATCCCGAGTCCGCACAGGCGGAAGTACCACGCGACATCGCCTTCGGCGGAGACTTCGTCGTTCTCGGGAACGTGTCGCAGTTGTCGCGGTTCGCCATCGGGAAGTTCCTGCTCCTGGTTCTTGACCTCCCACAGATCGGATCTTCCGCTCCAGTCCTCCACGAAAGTGTGGTAGTCCATAACGCAGTACCCGATCATGAAGACCGAGCAACCAACGCAGTTCAGCAGGAAGCCTCGCAAACGCTGGGGCGTGTTGATGACCGAAACGAGCGTGAGGTAGTACAGACTCACCTTGGCCATCATCTCGAAGCTCTTCATGGCTCCGCCGATATAGCCGACCGAGAGATGTGAGGTCGCCGTCGCCAAGGTCACGCCGAGTACGCAGAGGTTAATGGGCTGCTGAATGAGCGTGCGGATCGACACCTGATTGTGCAGCTGACGAATCGAGCAGAACATCGCTGCGACGATCAGCGCCAAATAGATCTGCACATTCCCCAGCGCCGGAAAGAGTTCCGACGGGCGAATGTAGAGAGCGGCGTTGGCGAGCAGGAAGAGAACGTAGGCCATCACGATGCCTTGAGGTGTCCGGTGTTAGCGCACGTCCGCGCGCACCATTCCGGTTCTGAACTGTAGGTCAAGTCTGCCATCCGGGCGGTCAATGTCGCTTGTTCAGGACAGGAAACGTTGACGTTTTGCAGCGGGCGAAACGGCAACACAGGCGCAGAATTCATGCAATCGGCGCGATGGGCAGGCAATGCCTATTGATCGTGAACGGATCAATCGTTGCAAACGATCCATGGCCTGAGAGATTTGGTCCGACTCATGGTGCGGATCTCCATCGGCAGGAGGATTATACCCCTTCGCCCACCGGCAGGTTCCGTCGGAACAGGTCCGATTTCCGCTCTTCGGTGCTGCCTTGTCGGCTCGGCGGCAGGCCCGATGGGGACAGGCGAAAACTCGTCGAGATCGCCAGCTGTGGAGTCGTCGCTCCCGCTTCCGCTTGCCGTACCAGTTGGGCCATCTCCCATGCGGTCACATAGTGCAGTCGCAGCTGGGGATTCGCCTGACGCTGGGTCGCCATCTCGGCATGGAACGCCTGCATCTCCGGCCCCAGCAACATGTCGATATTGCCGTCCTTGCAGCCGTGGGTATGCAGCTTGAGGAATTTCCAGTTCGGCCTTCCCGCCACATGGACGCCGACGTTCATCCAGTGCTGGAACCGCCGCCAGGTCGGTGCCCGGCCTTCGGTCAGATCGCCGTTTTCGATGCGCGGCATGATCCCGAACTTACGCGACTGCCAATCCGGGCACAGCGGTCCCTGAATCATCAACAGGTGATCTGCCGGGGTCGTCTGGCCGACTCGTGATCGAATTCCGGTGTTGTGCGACTTCCGCTGACCGGGAATGTCTTTCGCGTAGTAGATCGAGTTGATCGTCTTCGTCTGGCAGGCACTGGGAGCCGAGGGCAGCGTGAAGTCCGCGTAGCACCCGGTCTCCTTGAGGATCGTCAACTCCTGATCGACACCGCACAACTGGCCATCCGGTCGCGAGTTGCATAACGACCAGTTCCCATGGATGAACCCGTACACAATCTCGTTCGTCAGCGGGTCACGCCGCAGCAGACCGTGGCGGTGGAACAGGGCGTCCTTAAAGGTCTCCAGCTTCTCGCGGAACTGGTCCGCTGTGTCGTGGTCATGGTGCAGGTGGACATCCACGTCCCCGAAACCTTCCGCACACAACTGGGCGATTTCATCCAGGTATTCGGGTCGGTACTCGTCTTGGGGAAAGAAGAATGTGTGTTGCGGCGGGCGACCGTTGAAGTCCTGAAACTGTTGAAATGCTTTGGGGTACTCATAGACCCAGCGGTGGACTCGCTCCATCGCCTTAGTGCGAGAGGCCCCGTAGCACTCAGGTTCCCAATGGTCACAGATGGCCACGAACAGATCGACCGGCTGATCGGTGTGGACTGGCTCGGCTTGTTCACTCGGGAAGTAGTAGCTGCCAATCCAATACTGCATGTTGCGTCGGCGCAGTGCGTACCGGAACAACTCGACGACACCACAGGTGGCGAGGATGCCGACACACATCAAAATCCACTGCAGGCTTGTCATCGATTCTCGTTCCCGGCCCGTCACCCCTTCGTGGAGACCGCCTCGATGGAATCCGAGGGGGTACTCCGAAGGTCTCCCGCTCCCGAGGGCTTCTGCAGGACCACATCCATCCCAATCGTGTTGAGGTCGTCCTCGTCACACGACTGAAACTCTGTAGCCAGTGGCACTTTCTGGAAGTAGGCCGCTCCACTGGTCTCCTGATGCCTGCGCACCTCGCGTAGCAAAAAGCCTACGTCACGAAATGCGCCCAGGAAGTGCGAAGCCCGCCAGCGGTTTTGATTTTTCAGCCGATAATTGAACCAGCGGTCCCAGGTCGCTTTCTGATACATCAAGAAATGCAGGTGATGCTGTCGCGGATCGGAGAACGCATACTCATCCGTCATGCGAATCCGGTGAATCGACCAGCCCGAGGGCTTCAGAATCCGGGCCGACTCCCGCAGAACCGGCACGACCAGCTGATCCGGAATACACTGCAACACCAGATTGCTGACCACCAGATCAAACGCCCCCGTTTCGTCGGGGAGTGCCGTGGTGTCGACCGGAGCCAAACAGACGCCGCCCGTCTGCTGACACAACTCATACAAGGTCGTCGATCGGGCCAGGGGCTCCCAGCGCTCCGCCACTTCACAGACCGGTTGCCGGGCTGCTGCTGCGATCTCGTCCAGACGTGGTTCCCACGCATTCAGTGTGCGGCGCAAATACTCCTGCTTGGTGAGTGCTGCGACATCAAAGGTATGCACCTCGCATCCGACTAAGGCGAGCGCCACTGGAATCGCAGGCACCCACCCGGTCCCCAGTTCCGCCACGCGCAGTCCAGCCAGCGGGCCTGCCTTGTCGCTGGCCATCTCCAGAATCTGCAGGGCATTCTCAAACTGGCTCCCCTGCTCCAGATTCCGCAGCTGCCCGGCCTGTTCCTGCATCAGACGATGCACGGATTCTCCGCCGGGCACATGGGCCAGCAGATACTGTATCCCCCAATGAGCCCACCAGCGCATGATGACATTCTCCCGGTGTATCGAACGATCGCGACACGGAGATGATGCTTGGTTCAGTGAGAATTGTCACCCACTTTCAGGCACTTCAAGACGGGTAAACCCAGCGGCTGTTCATCACAGTGTGGCCGGGAGGGAATGTTGCCAGAGAGCAACGCCGAGAGTGCCAGCCGGGCAGCGATCGCGAAAAGACATTCGAAGTTTTCTGAGGTATACGGGTCGGCAGCCCTCACCGACACGTCAGGTGACTGAACATGGAGGCTACCCAAGAGAGAATGGACCCGGCTGGGGACCGAGGAATCATGACAGGCTGGAAGCCGATCCCACGGGCCTCTAAACTTCTCACGTTCAGGCTCCATCCCGAGCCGAGCCCTCCCCTGCCCCACTGCTGAGCGAGCAACTCATGGCCGAGTTTTTCCCGAACGTGCCCAAGATCGAATACGAAGGTCCGAAGTCCAAGGACCCGCTCGCCTTCAAGCACTACAACCCCGATGAAGTCATCGAGGGGCAGAAGATGAAGGACCTGTTCCGGTTCTCGGTCTGCTACTGGCACACGTTTCGCGGCACCGGTTCCGACCCCTTCGGCTCGGCCACGTTGCAGCGGCCGTGGGATGACGGATCGAACTCGGTCAGTAATGCTCTCACCCGCGTTGACGCCGCATTCGAGTTCATGCAGAAGCTGCAGGCTCCGTTCTACTGCTGGCATGACCGCGATGTGGCTCCCGAGGGCGCGACCTTCAAGGAGAACAACAAGAACTTCGACGAGATCGCCAAGAAGCTCAAGGCCAAGCAGAAAGAAACCGGCATCAAGCTGTTGTGGGGGACCGCGAACCTGTTCAGCCACCCGCGTTACATGCACGGGGCGGCGACGACCTGCAACGCCGACGTGTTTGCTTACGCAGCTGCACAAGTCAAGAAGGCGATCGAAGTCACGCACGAGTTGGGCGGCGCGAACTACGTCTTCTGGGGCGGTCGCGAGGGCTACCACAACCTCTATAACACCGATATGAAGCGAGAGCTGGACCACCTCGCCAAGTTCATGCACATGGCCCATGACCATGCCAAGGCGATCGGCTTCAAGGGGATGTTCCTGTTCGAGCCCAAGCCCAAGGAGCCGACCAAGCACCAGTACGATTTCGATGCCGCAGCCTGCTTAAACTTCATCGGGCGCAACGGCCTCGACGGCATCGTGAAGCTGAACATCGAGACCAACCACGCCACGCTGGCCGGTCACACGATGATGCACGAACTGGAGTACGCCCGCATCCATAACGCCCTCGGGTCGATCGACGCCAACACAGGCGACCTGCTGCTGGGCTGGGACACCGACCAGTTCCCGACCGACATTTACCTGACCACGCAGATGATGCTGGTGCTGCTGAAGCAGAAGGGAATCAAGCCGGGCGGAGTGAACTTCGACGCCAAGGTCCGCCGCGAAAGCTTCGAGCCGGTCGACCTGTTCCACGCCCACATCGGCGGCATGGACGCCTTCGCCAGAGGAGCCAAGATCGCAGCTGCGATTCGCAAGGACGGCATCCTCGACGACTTCGTCAAGACCCGCTACCGCAGCTTCGACACCGCCTTCGGCAAGAAGCTCGACAGCGGCAAAGCCAGCTTCGCCGACTGCGAGAAGTACATCTCCGACAAGGGCGAAGCCGGACCAAATGAGTCGGGGCGGCAGGAGTATTTGGAGAACGTGATTAACACTTACCTGTGAGGCGAATGCAATCCCCGACCCCGGAGGGGTCAAGTCACATAGCCCAGGGTGGTTCGCCTCGCGAACAACCCTGGGCTTCGTCATTCGCGATCATCCCAACCCCAACGGGGTTGCGACTGCTGCTTCATCACGTTGCTATCCATTCGAATCCATCCAGACCTACCCCATGCCTCAATCGTTCTCCGCCGTCCGCGTCCATCTCGTCTTCTCCACCAAACACCGCCTACCCGTATTCCGCGACATCGAGTTACGAGAACGCCTGTTCGCTCACCTCGGCGAGACTTCCAATCGCCTCG
>JAYTCW010000062.1:0-1587 GCA_043736295.1 Planctomycetota bacterium
CCGAGGAGCCCGCTCCCCGTCCGCCCACCCCCAGCCCACCCAGCAAAACCCCAGAATCGGAGACCCCAAAATCTGGCCGTGAATAATCCGCGTTAATCCATAGAGAGCAATCGGAACCGCTTGATGGCCTCTCAGGCGAGCGGCCAGTGAAAACCTACCCGCGAGACTTCCGAAGTCCCGGAAGACTTCGGAAGTCTTTTGGTACGCCAAGTCTGGCCGACCGCTTAACTGCCTCGGGAATCAAAAGGCTCAAACGGGTTCGATCTCGCTCGAGCCACGGAAGAGTGCATCACCCGATCTGACATCCAGCGCCCGCGCCGGGGTCGGCTTGTTGTGCGACCGGAACTCGCCCAGCGGGACAAACTGCCCGACGGTTGTGTCGTAGCCGTAGACCTCGCCCGTCTCAATCTCATACATCCACGCATGCAGACTCAACTGCCCCTGTGACAGGGCGACCGCCACGGCGGGGTGCGTTTGCAGGTTCTCCAACTGAGTGAGGACATTCTCCTCGGCGGCGACTTCGGCGAGTTCCTCTTTCGGGAGGTGTTTGTATTTCGATTTCACGATCCGGCGAGTGGCCTCGGCATGCCGGAGCCAGTCCTTGACAGCGGGCATCTCTTCCAGCTGATCGGGGTTGAGCAGCCCCTTGATGGCTCCGCAGTGGGAATGTCCGCAGACCACAATCTGCTTGACACCCAGTCCGGTGATGGCGAACTCAATGGTCGCAATCTCGCCCCCGGCGGATCCCGAGTAAGCGGGGACGATGTTGCCCGCGTTGCGAAGCACGAATAGATCGCCCGGCTCGGTCTGCGTAATCAGATTGGGGTCGATGCGCGAATCGGAGCAGGTGATGAACAGCGTCTCCGGACTCTGCCCCAAGGCGAGCCGCGTGAACAAGTCCTGTTGGGTCTGAAACACGTTCCCTTGAAAGTTGTGAACGCCTGCGACGAGTTGGTGAATGGCCATGGGAATGTGTTTCGATGCGAGACAGTGGACCGGGGAACCAAAGAACGCGGGTCTCGTGGGAGGCCAGCCGTGTCGTCTGATGCGAAGTACAAGAATATCAGGAACTCCCAGTTCAAACGGTCTCAACTCCGATGTTCTCCATTCGCAGTATCCACGATGCGAAGTGGTGGCACTTTTCACGCAGGACATTCATGCCAATCCGACTGGTGATGATCGGTCCTTGGGCCCGTTTCTTGTAGGCCGGAACAACACCGGCAATTCGCCGAGAAGGGCAGGTTTCGTAACCATCGTTGATGGCTTCGGGATGGCCAGCCTCTTGCAAGATATCGTTGAACGTCTGAGTGAGAGATTCCATTGAGGAACTTCCTGGATTCGAAATGGGCGACAGAACAGAGGCGAGCGTCTCGACATCTGCGAACGCCAAGGCTTCGAACTCATGCAGTTGGACGTAGGGGAGAAAGTACCTGGGGTTAAACTTTCCACCCATCGCAGTGACGATGTCGGCATGGAGGCGTGATTCGACGAAGGCGGCTCGCTCCGCCCAGGGCTTTTCGGTGGCTGCTGAGCGACCGGGCCAATCCTTCGGCATCGCGTAGTAGTCAACATGGTTGTGCAGTATCG
>JAYTCW010000063.1:0-12698 GCA_043736295.1 Planctomycetota bacterium
CGGTGTCGGAAGAGACCGCGATCATCTTTGTGTGGATGCCAGGTGGGCCGCCGCACATGGATATGTACGATATGAAGCCGAATGCGCCGATCGACTACCGCGGCCCATTCCATCCGATTCGAACGAATGTCCCGGGCATGGACGTGTGCGAGCTGATGCCCCGGCACGCCACCATTGCCGACAAGTACACGATCGTGCGGTCGGTGGCTCATGAGTTTGCGGATCATGGCGGCGGGCATAAGCGGATGATGACGGGTTGCGTCCCCGCGACTCCGGTTGATACGGTCAATGATGCACCCGCCACGGGTTCGGTGGTGGCCAAGTATCGCGAGCGACTGGACTATGGGATTCCGAATTACGTCTCAATGAATCCGGGAGGTCGGACGAACGATGTCTTCGCGCAGGGGGCTGCGTACCTGGGGCAGTCGTACATGCCGTTCAATGTGGAGGGGGACCCGAGCGCTCCGAACTTCTCGGTCCCGAACATCTCTCCTTCCGAGGCATTGACCGGGCGAGTCGATGATCGCATCGCACTCTTGAAGTCGATCGACCGTATCCAGCGCGACATTGATGGCAAGCGGATGGTCGAATCGATGGACCGCTTTCAGGAGCGGGCCGTCGGGATGCTGACGAGTGACCGCGCCAAGAAGGCGTTCGATCTCTCATTGGAGTCTCCCGAGCTGCGAGATCGTTACGGTCGCCATTGCTGGGGCCAACGGGCACTGATGGCGCGGCGACTGGTCGAAGCCGGGGTCAGCTTTGTGACGCTGATCATGGAAAACCCCTATCAATCGGGTGTCCCGTCCCTGAAGCAGGGGACCTACAACTGGGACTCGCATGCGGTCAATTGCCACATCTGGGACGATTTGAAAGTCCGCCTGCCGATCTATGACCAGGCAGTCACCGCGCTGATCGAGGACGTGCATCAACGCGGCCTCGACAAGCGGACGTTGATTCTGGTGACCGGGGAATTCGGACGCACTCCGCGCATTGAAAGTTCGATCGGGACGCAGACCGGGGTGATGCACCCCGGTCGCGATCACTGGCCGCAGGCGATGTCGTTCATCATGTCGGGCGGCGGGATGCGGACCGGCCAGATCGTCGGTTCGACCAACTCCAAGGGTGAACATCCCGCCGATCGCCCGCTGACCCCCAACGATCTATGGGCCACCGTGTACCGTCACCTGGGCATCGACCACACCGAGTCATTCCTCGACCGTCGCGGACGCCCCAACCCGATCCTGCCGTTCGGTCAGCCGATCACTGAATTGTTGTAAGCGGGGCGAGTACGTTGGATTCGAACGAGGGCAGTGGTGCCGTCTCTTTTCCTCAATCGAATTCGCCAATCCGAAGCCAGGTTCCTACTGATCCGCCAGCCCGTGGAAAAATCGTCCGTGGGATGTCAAAGCCCGGACGCACGCCTCAATTCGCCGCCGGGATGTGCAACGGCTTCAGACCCGCATTGATGGCCTTTTGGATCGCAGTGGGGTCCTCTGCGAAGACATCTCCAAATGCCTCGAAGTTTTTCACCGAAGCCGGAGCGAATTGGACCGACGCCCCGCGCAAAGCGGTCGGAGAGACCCGTTGCTCGCCCGCCTGGACAGAATAGAGCCACAACAGCACGCCGAGCCCGACCGACCGCACCAGCAGAAAACGTGCGTTACTCCACCCGAGGGGGTTCCGTAGGAGATTCGAATCTGTTGTCGAGGCGGTCATCCGTCGCTCCAATCGGTGGCGATCCGCGGCAGAATATTCGCTACCGTCGGCACAATCCGAACAAGCGTACCGACCCCGGCCTTGAGTTTCCAGACTCGCCCACGTTCGAAAAGTCGTCAGAACCCTGCGAACTTCCCCCTGAGTGAGGTACTCACTCCGGCATTCTGCTACCTTGCGAATCGGTATCGGTGGACTGCTTGGTTTGCCGATACCCTCACGTCCCGCTGCAACTCCTTCCCCATCAAGGCCCCTGGAAATGGCAAAAGCCCAATCACGCTACCCCGCCGCACTGATCTTCGGGGCACCGGGGGCTGGCAAGGGGACGCAGGGCGAAATCCTGACGCGAATTCCCGGCTTCTTCCACCTCTCGACCGGGGTCATCTTTCGTAAGCTCGACCCGCAGATGCAGGAGGCCCAGATGATTAAGGAGTACTGCAAGAAGGGGGAACTCGTCCCGGACGAGCTGACCGTGTCAATCTTCCGCAACTGGCTGGAAGGTCGCCGCGCCGCTGATAAGTTCAAGCCGAGAGAGCATCTGCTCCTGCTCGACGGCATCCCCCGCACGGTCAACCAGTGTCAGTTGATTGAGCGGTACATCGACGTGAAGCTGGTGCTGTACTTTGAGTGCGTCGACTTGGAGGTCATGGTCGACCGTATACGCCGCCGCGCTGTGCTGGAAGGCCGCCCGGATGATGCCAGCGAATCAGTGACCCGTAAGCGTCTGGAGACCTTCGAGCGGGAAACGACGCCCGTGCTCCAGTACTATGGCGAGTCGTTGATCAAGCGGATCGATTCGAGCGGCCTCCCCTCCGAGGTGCTGGCCGGTTGCCTGCAACATCTGATCCCGGTGCTGAAGGCGAATTTCGTGTTTGAGTGAGGGGGGGCTGGCTCCTGTCGCTGGGCCGTCCTGCAGCCATAAAATCAGACCAATCAGCGTTGACGGCCCCATGAGAAGGCCCGTCGAGGCCGAAAGAAGCCGCCGGAGGAGTAGGCAGAGACGACGCTGCATAGAGTTTCTGTTAGAATTCTTTACGTGGGGCTAGTCAATGGCCTCAATTCTCATGCCATTCGGGAAGATCAGGAGATTGTTCAGGTGGCTTTCCCCGAAACACCAAGAGTCGTTTACGAGAGTAATACGCTGGAAGAGGTGAAGTGCCAGGTCCGCTTTCCTCCGATTCTTGCGATTGATGCGTCCACCCCAGTGGAATTCCAAGAGGCAGTGCGGGCTGATTTTCCGTATTTTGCTTTGAAAACTGGGGTCAAACTGCCACCTGGCATGCCCGGTGGCATCGCTCAGTTCATGGAACGCGATCTTTCGCTCGTCGGAGGAAAGTCCTATGTGTTCACATCCGAAGACCGCACTTGGACCCTGACGCTTAGTAAAGACGGAATTTCATTGACTTGCCGCCGATACGAGCGCTGGGAGCCATTTCGGGAACGCTTGCTGAGTGTACTTGACTCTCTCTCAACGGTTTACCGACCATCGTTCTTTACACATACGTGCGTTCGGTATAAAAATTCAATTCGCCGTGGAACTCTGGCTCTTGGCGAAACACCTTGGTCAGGCCTGTTGCAGCCGTGGGTCAGCGGACTGCTGAACCAGCCCGGTGCGGCGGCTGGTGTCGAGGCGATGCAAAGCCGAAACATGATTCTGCTTCCCGATGGTGCGGGTCGATTGGAGGCCATTTTCTCACTTGGCATTCACCAACCCAGCAAAGAACAAGCATTTATCGTGGAAGCACACGTCTACGACGACTCTCGAAAGGAATTGACCGATGTCCTCCAACGTCTTGATGCCCTTCACCACCAGGCCGGGTTCTTCTTTCGCTGGTGCATTACCGATGAGTTGCATCGAGCGATGCGACCCCATCCAGTTTGACTCAGACGAGTCTGATGAGTTGACTGATTCGGACTACTGGGTTCGCTTTCCGGTGTGTGCTCATTCGGACGGGATGGAGGCATTTTTCGATGTATGCATTCCAAGTGAGAGTGAGGGAATGTCACTCTCGCCAGCGGCGACCTACCGCCTGCTTTGTCACGTTTTAGTCCAACACCTGCCGGATGTCGCATTTGCTGAGGCCATCGAGTCGCTCAAGGGGATGTATGAGTTCTACGGTGACTCGCCTGCACTCCTCGCTCCGCCACCTTCGATGTCTGTAAAAGCAAAGGTCACGGGAAGTTTCACCGCCCCGGTCTATCCGATTACGGCGGAGTAGCCGTTTGGCCACCCCCATCTATCAGTGTTCACCGACTCTTGATGCTTGCCTTCGTCAAGGCGAGATCGTTTCTGGCTTGATCCGGTTCACATTAGACCCGACGAAGATTGGGGAGTCCGAGCCCAGTGTTGAGAGAGTCGTATACCCGTACGCTGTTGTGATGTCCCAAGCATGCGATTTAGAACAAGACTTCCGTGGACGTCAAGATTGCAAGCCGCAACTTCCCGACGTTTTGTTCTGTCAACTTCCTACAGCTGAAGTCCTCAAGGCTGGTTGCGGAGGCTCAGAAATCTGGAGGCGAGTTAAACAGAACAAGGACGAGCGTTACCACTTTCTCGAAAAGATTCCTCTTGACTGTGATCTGACTGGAGCAGGCATTCCCGAACTGGGTATCGATTTCAAGCGATACTTCACACTTCCAACCGCTGAGGTTTATCAGTGGATCAAACGTGGTGATACTCAGCGGCGATCCGTCATCTGTTCACCATATTTGGAACATCTCAGTAGCCGCTTTGCTTACTTCCTGAGCCGCGTGGGTCTTCCTCACGATCATGTCAGCGAATGAGTCACCACGCTGACTCCTCGCCTCAATGCCCACTGTGTGGAAGTACCCGCGAATGCTGCTACAGTGAGGGCACCGTGGCTGGCCGAGTGGTCGGCTCCTTGCACTCCCTGTTGGTGGTCCCCGTGCCGACTCGCATTGATCTGACGTTTTCCGCTCTGCGTGCTGCTGGCCAGATGGCGTTCATGCCGTTTGTGACGGCGGGCGATCCCGACATGGCCACGACGGGGGCGTTGATTCGCGAGCTGGCTGCGCGCGGGGTCGATCTGATTGAGGTCGGGTTTCCGTATAGCGATCCGATTGCGGACGGGCCGGTGATCCAGTCATCGTACACGCGGGCCTTGAACAAAAAGCTCACGGTGCAGCAGATCTTTCATGAGATCGCGTCGCTCGACACCGCGAATCTGCCGCCGCTGGTGGCGATGGTGTCGTATGCGATCGTCTTCCGCATGGGGACAGTGAAGTTCGTCCAGCAAGCGAAAGAGGCCGGGTTCGCCGGGTTCATCATCCCTGATTTGCCGGGGGATGAGGCCGGTGAGATGCACGCCCTCGTGACGGGTGCCGGGCTCGATCTGATTCAACTCGTCGCTCCCACGACCCCGCCCGAACGAGTCCGCCAGATCGTTCAGCACAGCTCCGGATTCGTCTACTGCATCGCGGTCGCGGGCACGACCGGTGTGCGCGAGACGCTGGCGGCTCCGCTCGTCGAGCAACTCACTTGGCTGAAGCGGGAGACGGACCTTCCACTGGCCGTCGGGTTCGGGTTGAGCAAGCCCGAGCAACTCGGACCGATCAAGGGCCTGGCCGACGGGGCGATCGTCGGGTCGGCGATCGTGCGACATCTGGAGGCACTGTCCCAACCGGGAGCGAATGTCGCCGACGTGCTTCACCGGACCGGCGAGTACGCGGCGACGATGGTGAAGGCCGCTCACGCGGCGGGTTAATGGTTGATGGTTGATGGTTTATCGACCGGAAGGAATCGGCGTTGCCGATTGCCCGCTTCCCCTCTGTCGTTAACCATAAACCATCAACCATAAACCATAATCCTCCCCTCTTTCGATCAACCATCAACCATAAACCTCTTCCCCATGCCCTACCCCCACAAGCCCGCCGAGCCTCTCGACCCTTCGATCACCTCGATCCAGCCCGGGGGCGGGGATGTGATGGAGGTCGAGCTGGCGTGGGGTCGGGTGCGGCGGTGGTATTTGAAGACGTTCCGCAAGAGCTACGTCGAGGAGATGGCCCGCGTGCGGCGCGGGACCACGAACACCGCCCCGCACGAGGTGCTCGACCCGCGCGATGTGAAGTATTACCGTAACCTGGGCGGGTACTCGTGGGACCGCAAGGACGACCCGTTCGCGTGGCGGGACAACATCCCATTCGCCCGGCCCGGACTGGCGGAACTGTTGATCTATTCATTCCTCACGTTCGGCTGGGCGGGGATTACGGCTTTTGCACTGGTGCGGTTCCCCTATTCCCCCTGGCTCGGGATTTTGGGGTGGCTACTGGTCGCAACACTGACGGTGATCGGGTTACTCATCGTGTGGTTCTTCCGCAATCCGCAGCGACGAATCCCCGAGGGGGACCATTTGGTCGTCTCGCCCGCTGATGGCAAGCTCGTCTTGATCGAGCGCGTCGCACACGATGACTACATCGGCGGCCCAGCTGTGAAGTTCGGGATCTTCCTGTCGATCTTCAACGTGCATACGAACCGCACGCCGATCGCCAGCCGCGTGGTGAAGATCGCCTACTTCAAGGGAAAGTACCTCAACGCCCTGAAGCCTGAATCGGCCCAGGTCAACGAGAAACTCGAACTGAGCATCCAGGGAACGCAGGCCCCCTTCCGCCCGATGATCGTCCGCCAGATCGCCGGAGCCATCGCCCGCCGCATCGTCTGCTGGGTCCGGCCCGGCGAAGAACAGCTGAACGGGAGCCTGTTCGGCATGATTAAGTTCGGCTCGCGGACGGAACTCGTCCTGCCGGATGAACCGGGCCTGGAGATCGTCGCCAAGCTGGGAGAAGCGGTGAAAGGTGGGGCGACGATTATGGCCCGATATCCGCAATCGCCTTGAAATTTCTTGTCTCGCGAAGCGGACGATCCACGGGTCGCATCGGGCTGTCCGCCTGAAGGCACACACTCAACGCAAAGAGGTATGACGATGTCAGAACTCGCCCACGTCACGGTGGATGTTCCCGCAGTGATGGAAGATCTGAGAGCCCTCAAGGTTCGATTCCCCGTCGATGCCTTGCGGACGATCCAGGCCCATCGAGAGTTGTTCATCCCGCACCTGATCCAGGCGATTGAAGTCGCCTGTGATTGCTGGGAAGACGAGGGCGAGGAACTGGAAGGGCAGGCCGCTTTTTTCGCCCTGTTCCTGCTGACAGAGTTCTCCGCATTCGAAGCCTGGCCGACATTTCGACGGGTGCTCTACCTGAAGGACGATGGCACTTACGAACTTTATGGAGACGCTACCTCGGAATGCTTCCCCCGGATGTTGGCCCACTTTGCACAGGGAAAGACGGACATTCTGGAAGAGTTGCTCGACAATCCCAATGTCGAGCGAGCGGGGCACTTGGCTGCGGTCGGGGCCTATCAGTGTCTGGTCCGCGACCAGCACTTGCCCCGTCAGGCCGCTGTCGACGCCTTGCAGGGTTACTTGCGGAAGGCCATGGCCCACCAAGATGCCGAGTTGTGTACGCTGATCGGCTGTGAACTGCTGGACTATTGCCCGACTGAAGCGGCCGAGGAGATCCGTACGGCGCTTCGCGAGAATCTGATCGAAGACATCATGTTCAACGAGGACGACCTGCGTCTTTCTCTGGAGCGCGGACTGGCCGGGACAGAAGCCAACCAACTCCGATTGCAGCCGACCGGAATCCCCGACACAATCGCCGAATTGGAATGGTGGGCGGGGTTCAAGGAGCCGCAAGAGCGAGACGTTCGAAAAGGTTCATGGTCCGATCGGAAGGATCGGAATCACCCCCAGAAGGAACCGCTGATCCACCAACTCGAACGCCAGTTGGGCACGATCCGCAACACCACTGCCAAGGTCGGACGGAACGACCCCTGCCCGTGCGGCAGCAGGGCAAAGTACAAGAAGTGCTGTGGGAAATCATGAAGCCGTTGACGGAAGTCGGAGGCGTTGAGTCAGACGGAATCCACCACAACCCGGCACCCGATCGAACGACACTCGACCGTACCCCAGCCGCACGGGCTTGATTAGGGCAGCATTGAGGGGCAAGGCGAGAGCGAACACGACTGCCAGCGAAAGCCAACAGGTCTTCCTGGACGGGATTCTGAAGGTGAGATGGAGCGACGCATCACGAACCGTTGAAGATTTGAGTGAGCGGGCGGGTGATTGAACTGGATGGGATCATGGCTCAGAAGAGCCGTTTTGATGAGTTGCGGTCGGCCACACCTGAGGGCGATTCGTGCTTACGGTCGACTGTGCGGAGACTGCACTCCAAAGATTGGCCCGAGTAGCCAGAGCGTCATCAGCGACACAAACACGATCCCCACCAGATCGAGAAACAGCCCATACTTCATCATCGAACGCACTGGCACGCGTCCGGTCCCGATCACGATGGCATTCGGTGGCGTTCCGACCGGCATCATGAAACCGCAACTGGCCGAGATCGTGGCGGGGATCAGCAGCAGTCGGGGATCGATCTTCAGTGCGACGGCGGTCGCTCCCAGGACGGGAAGAACCGTGTTTGCCGTCGCCACATTGGAGGTGAACTCTGTCATCACGGTCAGCAACGCACACGTGCCGACCACCAGCACCCAGATGGGGGCTCCCTGCATCTGGTCAGCAAACATGTGTCCCATCCACTCCGAGAGCTTTGTCTCCTTGAAGGCATCGGCCATCGCAAACCCGCCGCCGAAGAGCAGCAGCACGCCCCAGGGAATCTTCTTCTCGACCTGATCCCAGTGGATCAGTCGTGGCACGCTCCCATCGGGCTGGCGATTGCCCGGCAGTAGAAACGCCAACAGGGCCATCGCAATCGCGACGGTCGAGTCGTCCATCAGCTTCGAGACTCCCTGGGCGGCGATGCCGATGCGGAGCAAGCCCAACTCGAACATCTGCGGCCAGCTGGGAATCTCTCGAGTCGAGCCCAGTTCAAACGGCTGAGCGAGTACCCACAACGTCGCTGTCGCCAGAAAGACCAGTAGCACATTCCGCTCGCCAGATTGCATTGGCCCGAGTTCCTTCAACCGGTCACGAAAGAACTCGCGACCGATCCGCTCAATCCCCGGCAGAACCGGCAGCCGCCACGTCATGACCACACCGACAGCTGCCAGCATCAGCAGACTGATCGGGACGCAGAGCAGCATCCAGTGGGCCGAGGAGATCTCCGCATACTTCGACCCCTGCTTCACGAACTCCTCGTTCCAGTATCGCCGCAACACCGGGTTCGTCGGCGTGCCCACCATCGTCGCAAATCCGCCACAGCTGGCCGCGTAGGCGATGCCGAGCAGCACCGCGATGGAGAGGGGACGTAGCCGCTCGTCGATCTCGCTGCGGGTCGCCTCGCCCGTCACTGCCAGCGAGTCGGCCAATGTGTCGAGTAGGGCGATCGCAATCGGCAGCATTAACAGCGTCGTCGCGGTATTGCTGATCCACATGGAGATCAGCGCCGTCGCCAGCAGAAAACCAAACACGATCTGCCTCGGCTGGCTCCCAATGCGGCTGATGATGTGTAGTGAGATGCGGCGGTGCAGCCCCTGTCTCTCAATCGCCAGGGCAATGATGAACCCTCCCAGATACAGAAAGACGTTGGAGTCGGCATACGCCAAACAGACCTTCTTCGCCCCCATAATCCCCAGCAACGGGTACAGCGCCAGCGGAATCAGACTCACCGCCGGGATATTATCCGGCAACGCGATCCACAGAATCGCCATCACGACCGACACCGCAGCAGTGCGCTGCGCGGTGACTTGCAGCCCGTCGGGTGTCGGCCACAGCATCAGCACCGCGCCGATCAAGATCGCGGCCAGAGTGGCCCATGTGGCAGCGGAGATCCGGTTCACGGGGGGGCTTTCGGTTCGAGGGACTCGCGAGTGATCTTCTCAGCTGGCCTTCCAATATCCCCTCGGGATGAAAGATATGATCCGCTGGCTGAGTACCGCTCCCTTATACACAACTGCCCCTGTCCGGGCCAAAGGCCAGATCGGCGGTGGCGGAGTCGCGAAGGAGTTCATGCGGCGGAGGCCGGTTCAGCAACCCGACGCATCAGCGAGGGCAGCCGTCAAATCGCGTTCGACAGTGGGGTGACGCCCAACGCCTCCTCTGTGGGCCGAAGTCTCGCTGGATGCCGGGAGACGTACGCTCTCGCTGACGTATCGGGTGACTGGGACTCGAATGAGGGCGATCAGCTCCCCTCCTCTCCACCCGGCCCCCACGGCGGGGTGCCCCCATGTGAAATTTTTATATGGTCAAACCATGTGATATTTCTATTGGTCGCTGACACCCCAGAGGGTCACGCTTCACGGCGATACGTAGCGGGGCTACGATATCGATGCGGAACTGATCCACACATCTTGCTGGAGTCTCTGATGGCCTCGACACGCGTTCGAATCTCGTTGCTCACCGCTCTCTTCGCCCTCTGCTCAGCTGTGGCGTATACGAATTTTCGACGTGAAAGTGGCGATGAAACCGCCCAGGCCGCTCAGAGCTTCCTCCAGCAACTCTCGCCCGACCAGCTCAAGATCTCCCAGCTGGCGTATGCCGCACCAGAGCGGGTCGACTGGCACTTCATTCCGAAGCCCGCTCGCAAAGGCATGCAGGTCAAGGAGATGAACCCGGCCCAGCGTGAAGCTGCGTTTCTGCTGCTGCGGAGCGTGGTCTCCCAGATGGGATACAAGAAGGCCACGACAATCATGGCCATGGAGAAGCTGCTGTTTGAACTGGAAAAGGGGAAGGGAGCCAACATCCGCGACTCGGAGCGGTACTACTTCACGGTGTTTGGCAACCCGGCTGGCCAGGAGCCGTGGGGTCTGTCCATCGAAGGGCACCACATGTCGCTGAACTTCGTGCTGAAGGGGGATCAGGTGATCTCCTCGACGCCGCAGGTCTTCGCGGCCAATCCGGCGACCATCAAGAACGCTAACACCTTGGGATTCGAACTCGGAGCCCGCGTACTGGCGCGCGAGGAGCAACTCGCCTTCGACCTCGTGAAGTCTCTCAATGCCGAGCAGCTTGCGGTCGCCCTCATCGACAAGACCGCGCCGAAGGAAGTCCGCAACGCGGGCATGGCTCAGCCGCCGACCGATGCGGCTGTCGGTATCGCGGCGGGCAAGCTGAGTGCCGAGCAGCAGAAGGTGCTGCGAGGCTTGCTGGAGGAATACTGTGGTGCGATGCCGGAGCATGTGGCACAGGCCCGGATCAAGGAACTCGACGCAGCTGGGTTCGACAAGGTCCACTTCGCGTGGGCGGGAGCGACCGAGGTCGGGATCGGGCACTATTACCGCATCCAAGGACCGACTTTCCTCGTCGAGTTCGTCAATACCCAGCCGGACGCCGCCGGAAACGTGGCGAACCACATCCACTGCTTGTGGCGGGATATTCGGGGGGACTTCGCCCTGCCCGCCAAGGCGGAGTGAGTCGTGGTAGCCACGTTCGCCAGAACGTGGGTGGCATGTCTCGACTGTCTGCGTTTGGAGCCTCATTACCAGGCAGAGCTTGGGAACGAAAGGAAGTGCACAATCATCGCTGATCGTGGTGTGTGTTCCTGATATCCTTCGGAGTGTTCCGTATCGAGTCCGCTCAGATCAGAGGCAAGCCGGAATGATGACTCCCAGAATCCCCGCAATTGCTCAGCTTCTGCTCCTGCAGATGATCGGGATCGGATGTTGGACGACTCCCTTCTACGGGGACGACGCTCTTCAGAAAGCCGATGTTTCAATCAAGTCAGTGCGCAATTCGATTGGCATGGAGTTCGTGCGAATTCCTGCTGGTGAGTTCAAGATGGGCAACGACGAATCGGTTGACGATTTGTTGAAGTTGTTTGAGAAAGAGGAGGGATCCTTCTTGCGTGCTATGTTTGAACGTTGCAAGCCGTCACATCGCGTCGTCATCACGAAGCCATTTTACTTGGGAAAGTACGAAGTGACCGTTGGCGAATTCAAACGGTTTGTGGAGTCTACAGGATATGTTCCCGAAGCAGAGGGGTATGGTGGCGGCTGGGGGGTGAATAAGCGAGGACGAATTGATCAGGCAGTACGATTTACATGGAAGAATCCTGGCTGGGAGCAGTCAGACGCACATCCAGTGGGAACAGTGAGTTGGAACGACGCTGTGGCGTTTTGTCAGTGGCTCGGCAAAACGGATCGGAAAGAATACCGCCTGCCGACTGAGGCGGAATGGGAGTATGCCTGTCGCGCGGGTTCCCAGACTCTATATTCATTTGGAGATGATCCCAAGGATTTGACCGAGTACGGAAATGTGGACGATCGGATTGATGGGGAGTTTGTACCGGCATATCTTGACGGTGCAATCAAAGCGAAGGACGGATACGTTTTTACAGCCCCCGTAGGGAAGTTTCGCCCGAATGCTTGGGGTCTGTATGACATGCACGGAAACGTGGACGAATGGTGCTCGGATTGGCGGGCCTTCAAGGAAAATTACTACGCAACATCAGAGATTGACGACCCTCAGGGACCTGCCGAACCGACCACACGGCTTTGGGAAGACAGATGCAAATCGATTCGAGGAGGCTCTTGGAATGACGGTGCCTGGGGTTGTCTCTCTGCGAGCCGCGGAGTACAGGCGATTGCTGGAGCGACGAGTTGTGGTTGCGATCTCGGCTTTCGCATCGTTGTTAATGCGGACCCTTCTTTGCCATCCAAAGACAAAACCGCTCCTTGAACCAGTTCAGGTAGGTCAGGCGGGGTGGGCCAGACACGGCTTTGAGTGTCTGGGTGGCAGAGCAACAAGAGGATGTGGAGGACCGGCTCACCTTTTAACATCTCCTGTTCCTGCGTCACACAGACGTTCAAAGCGTTGTCTAGTGCCTTGTCAAGGCTTGATTTTGGGGTCCGCCTCCTTCGGGAGGGCGAGGCTCCTGCCGAGCCGCGACTGCGTGTGGGCGCGTCCCCTGGCTCGCGGCTCAGCAGGAGCTTCGCCCTCCCGTCGGGCTGGCCACAACTCCAGAATCTTGCCTTGATAGGCCGTCGCCGTGTTCTCAGCAATACTCCTCCGTGT
>JAYTCW010000064.1:0-5119 GCA_043736295.1 Planctomycetota bacterium
CGCTCTCCTACTGGTCTGTCGTGCCACTAAACACAACCCCAGTGATGACCAGCATGTCCGCGTTTGACAAGCCATCCCCCCAAATAGTCGGATGAACCAAAAAACTCAAGAAACGCAAAATGGAGGAACCTCTCTTTTTGCGTTTCTTGAGTTTTTTGCGGCCACTCCGAAAGTCTTGATTCTCGCCATATCGGAGGCGACTTGCTCACCCTTCGCACTGGCTACGGGCACGTAGGAAACGTGCCCCAGGGGTCACGATTGCACCATAGCTCTTGTTCACAGCGCTGGCTTCGGCGTCCCGCTGATCCAATGCGACCGCGAGTGGCACACCTTGGTGCGCCGCAGGCATCGCAGATCAGATCGCGATGACTTTGCTGTGCGGCCCCGTCATGAAATGTGTGCTACAGACGCACGCATGAGTGTGCGGATCGGGTGCGGATTCGAGTGATAACAAATTGCCGGTGAGCGATCTGTTAGTTGTGTTCGCACGATAAGCCTTTGAATTCCGAGCCAACTTCCCAGCTCTGAGACATGGAGTCCGGCGGATTTCTCGATATTCCACCGAATCCTCACTCACTCCAATGAGTGGCACCACTCTTGCTTTTCATCCCGCCACAGCCGTTCAACGGGCCAGGGTGTCGCAACGCACTCTCCTTTTGCGAGCGGCCAGTGGAAACTTACCGCCAGACTTCGGAAGTCTATGGGTACGCAAAGTCTGGCGGCTCGCCGTTCAGCAGTGCTGTGTTCGTGTTGATGTGTGGAGGTGCTGACCTCCGCGTCAACCCGCCTAAAATGTTCAGTGGTCCTCGGGGAGTCTGTTGTGACGTTTCGCAGAGCCATCGGTGTCTGGGCACTCGCCGCGAGTGTGATGATTGTCGGGTGTGAGCGTCCGGCCGACCCCGAGTTCCAGTCGAGTGAGCGAGTCGGCCAGCTCTCGGCCGAGTTGCAGTCGTCGCTCAAAATGGAACTCGTCGAGAAGACCGGCACATACGCCCATCCGCAATTGATCGGTGCGGAGGCGGGTGCAGCTCTCGCCAAGGGTCAGGCGGTCTATCAGCAGCGATGCGTCCAGTGCCACGGCATCAGCGGAGATGGCAACGGTCCGACCGCAGCTTCCATGTATCCCCGGCCGCGCGACTATCGCCGAGGCGTGTTTAAATTCACCTCGACCCCGTATGGAGCGCGACCTCTGCGGAGTGATTTGGAACGCACCATCCGGTCGGGCATTCGGGGCACGTCCATGCCCGAGTTCAATCTGCTGCCCAGTGACGAGATCGAGGCGGTCGTGGACTATGTCTTAACGCTGACTCGACGCGGCGAGTACGAAGAGGAACTGTCGGCTTTGGCCGAAAATGAAGAGGCCCTTCCCCATGACCTGATCGACGAGGAGGCGTTCCCCCGCGTGATGCAGCGGTGGAGCCAAGCCGAGTCGCAGCAGGTCCAACCACTGACACCTCAACCGAAGTTCACCGATGAACATGTCGCCTTGGGAAAGAAGGCGTTCCTGACCGTGGGCTGTGCCAAGTGCCACGGAGAAGACGGACGCGGGCAAATGGCCGACAACATCGGCAAGGATCTGTGGGGCCGGACGACACGCGCCGCAGACCTCACCTCGGGCATGCTGCATGGAGGGCCGAAGCCACTCGACATTTATCGACGCATCTACTCCGGGATCAATGGGACTCCGATGCCAGGCTTTGCTTCGTCACTCCAGAGCCAGCCCGACACGATCTGGCATCTGGTGGCCTATGTGAAGTTCATCTCGAATCGCCGCCGCGAAGGGGAACTGCCACCTCCGGGACCGATCAAGCCGTACGTCCCCGCTGAGGTGCCAGCCACCCCAGCTGTGGAAACTGCCTCGAAGTGATTCGTCCACAACCTCACACGTCTCACGCCGCATTCAACTCGGGAGTCTGTTGACGTGCAAGAACTTGTACAACTCAATCAAGAGCTGGAGACCCTGCGGTCTCGCGCGGAGGCGATCCAGACACGGATTGCCGCCATTGAAGGGGTGCGTCCCCCATCCATCCACTGGGCGCCCACCGGGTTCTACACGGCCTATCACGCCACCACCGGGTTCATGCTGGGAGGGATCGGAGCACTCGCCAGTCTGCTGGTGAATGTCCTGGCCGCTCCGTTGGTGGGGAAGAGTCCACTGGAACTGATCCGGGTCTACCTGACCTTTCCGTTAGGAGCGCGCGCGCTGGCGCTGGCCACGGGCAGCAAGGACATCTACGCGATCCCGGACGGCATGATTCTGGCGATGGGATGTTGTCTGTACATCGGCACCGGGATGGTGCTGGGAGTCCCGCTGCATGTCGCCTTGATGCGACTCACCGGAGGCAAGTCGCTGGGGGCTCGGCTCGGCGTCGCGACCGTTCTGGCGCTGCTGGTCTGGTTCGTGAACTTCTACCTGATTTTGAACTGGTTGCAGCCGATGCTGTTCGGAGGTCGCTGGATCACTGACCCGTCGGTGCTGCCTCCGTGGGTGGCCGCCGTCACCCATGTGATCTTCGGCTGGACTCTGGCCCTGCTGGCTCCGCTGGGCAAGTTTGTTCCGTACGAGCCTCCGCATGCTCCAGTCTCGAACTGAGACCGTACGCCCTTCTTGCTCCCGACACCAGACCTCCGACTCCCGACTCCCCCCGACCGAGTGCCATGGATACTGCCATCAACTCCCGAACCGCCGCCGAGTCTCCTCGCCACGAAAACCTGGTCGAGGAACGACTGGTGTTCTGGTTCTTCGTCGCAGCGTTGAGCTACATGCTGATCTCGATGACAGCTGGGATCGTGATGGGGCTCCAGTTACTCAATTGGAACCCGCTACCGCATTGGGCCATTCTGTCGCCGGGTCGTTGGCGAATGGTGCATACGAATGCGATCGCCTATGGCTTTCTGGCCAACTCGTTTCTGGGGATGATGCACTGGGTTGTGCCGCGTTTATCGCTGCATCCCGTGCTGGATAAGCGACTCTCGTGGTTCATCTTTGCCGCGTGGCAGGTCGTGGTGCTGTCGACAGCTGTGGGCCTCCTGCTGGGTGAGGCTCAGGGCATCGAGTGGGGCGAAACGCCGGTGTGGATCGATCCACTCGCCCAGGTCGGATTGTTGCTGGTGGCGATTAACTTTGGCTATCCGATCATCAAGGTCAAGGGGCCGATGTATGTGTCCTTGTGGTACTTCCTGGCAGCGCTGGTTTGGACCTTCCTGACCTACGCGATGGGGAACTTCGTCCCGCAGTACTGTGTATCGGGCACGGCAGCAGGGGCCGTCGGCGGATTGTTCATACATGACCTGGTCGGTCTGTTCGTGACGCCGATGGGCTGGGGGATGATGTACTACTTTGTCCCGATCCTGCTCAAGCGACCGATGTGGAGTCACGGGTTGTCACTGGTCGGGTTCTGGGGTCTGGCGTTCTTCTATCCACTGCAAGGGATTCACCACTTCCTGTACACGCCGATTCCGATGTTCCTGCAATACGGGGCCGTGCTGTCGACCATTGCTTTGGAGTTTGTGGTGCTGACGGTGATCATCAACTTTGTCGGGACTCTCAAGGGGACTGGGATGTTGCACCTCACCAATCTGCCGCTGCGGTACTTTTACACCGGCATCGGGTTCTACTTCCTGACCTGCTTGCAGTGTGCCTTGCAAACGACGCTGACGTTCCAGGCACTCATTCATTTTACCGACTGGGTCGTAGGGCACGCCCACATGGTCATGTTCGGCGTGTTCAGCATGTGGATTCTGGGGATGATGACCTACCTCATGCCGCGATTACTGAGGACCGAATGGTACAACGAGGAGTGGTGTTACTGGCACTACTGGGCCTCGGCGGGGGGATTGAGTGTGATGGCACTCGACCTGATGCTGGGCGGTCTCTTTCAGGGCTTGTCGTGGGCTTCATTGCAACCTTGGGACAGCTCGATCAACGTCTCGATTCCGTTCTGGGCAGTCCGCCTCGTCGCCGGTCTGGTGATGTTCGGTGCTCAAATCCTGTTCTGCTGGAACATCTACAAGACGTGGCAGAAGTCACCACTGAGAACCGGCCAAGAGTCGGTCCCGCCCCTCGCAGTCGCCACGACCTAGGTAGGAAAGGGGAACGCTATTCTTCACTGATGAACACTAATCCAGAAAGGCTTCCACTCTGGATTAGTGTCTATTAGCGAAGATTAGTGTTCCCAATTCTCTCTCTCTCTCACTCACCTCTCACCCCAGTGCTCCATCATGTTCGAAAGCAAATCTGGCATCCTTCTCGTCGCTGGCGTGGGGTTCTTCGGACTCGCGTTCTTGTCGAACGCGGTCGTCCCAGCCATGATGTACCGGCACCTGCCTGAGAAGTCGGTCCAAGAACTCGTCAACGGCAATGTCCGCTACCAGTTCGAAGACCTCGCCCAGCGCTACCCCGACTCGTTCCAGACAGCCTACGGCGAGCCTCCTACCGATCCGGCCGAGGCCGCCAAGTGGTACAACGAAAAGTGTGCCGAGGCGCTCACCATCGGTCGCAAGATCTACACGGGCGAAGGCTGCTGGCATTGCCATAGCCAGTTCGTGCGACCCGTCTCGAACGAAGACCGCCGCTGGGGGCCTGTCTCCAAGACGTGGGAGTACCAGAACGAGCTTCAACGCCCGGTGATGTTTGGCACCCGCCGGGTCGGACCCGATTTAAGCCGGGAAGGGGGTCGCCGCTCCAATGACTGGCAAGCTGTCCACTTCTTTAAGCCGACCTCACTCTCCGCAGGTTCGCCGATGCCGCAGTACCCGTGGCTGTTCGAGGGCTCCGCCGACAAGCCCAACAAGCAAGGGTTGGCTCTGATCACCTATGTCCAGTGGCTCGGGTCGTGGCTCGACAGCTACCCCTACTACGAGGACTACGCAGAGACCAAGATCCTGCCCGCTGCGAAGCCCGCTGAGGAATAAGCGGGCTATTGGCTGATGGCTGATGGCCAGAGCGACACCCCGATTCCCTACCCCAACGCCGTGAAGGATGTCTCAGGGATCAAGTTCGCAAGGTGGCCAACACGTTTCCGGCCCCCTCTCCCCCGCGATCGACGTGTCTTTTTCCCTGTGCATTTTGCGGGGGAGAGGGCTGGGGTGAGGGGGCCACATCGCTCGCTCTCGCCCC
>JAYTCW010000065.1:0-10208 GCA_043736295.1 Planctomycetota bacterium
ATTCCATCCGCCATGCTGCCGCACTCCTTTGCTCGATGACGGCTCAACCATAGCTTTTTCCTTGGGTTACGTCAGCGCTGCTTTTCGGATAGCCTCTCAACCGCGAATCTCACCCAGCCCCAGTCGCTGGATCTCCGCAATGAGTCTGCGTATCCCCGTCTCGTCATCGCGGCGAGCGACCAGAGTGGCCGTCTGAGTGTGGACGGTGAGCAGCCCCTCGACGCCGAAGGTAAGACGAGGTGATCGGTGCGGGTTTGCACAATGCAGTCAGTGGTCTCGACGCCGACATGCGGGCCGCGAATCGTGTTGCCCTCCTCGGCGGGGTGGCCCGGACGCAGCTTTGAGCGTCTGGGTGGTGCAACAACAAGAGGCTACGGAGGAGACGCTCACCTTTCAAACCCTCCTGATGCCTTCGTCACCCAGACATCCAAGGCGATGCCTGGGGCCACCCCCGCCCGTAACCCACCAGATTTTCACGGGGAAACTCGCGCTGCCAGTTCAAAAATGCCCCCTTGACGGCGGGCAATTGGAGTCTCACTGTTCTCATTCACTCCATCGGGCGGTGAACAATCCGTCAGGCAATTGCCTGACGGATCGTGTGCAGAGTTTTCGCACCTCGTGATCGCAGCCTGAATTCCACGAACGAGTGGAGAAACGTAGATTAAGTGTATGAGCGTTCATGTTCCACAACATCCTGTGTTGTAAAGTCGAACTTCAATCGCCTTTTCCACTAAATCAAGGCAATTCTTTACACCGGCAGTATCTGCCATTAACCTGCTCCTCTGTCGAAAACCTGTGCCGGTTGCTTTGGAAGTGACTGGCCGAGTTGCCACCTGACTGCGGTTTGTTCGCAGTCTGTTCAGACACACGACCCGAAGGATCGGGTTCGGGAGATTCCATGGATTGGTTTCCATCTCCAGCTGCATGGGTCACTGCTTTACGAGTCCAGTTCTTGGACTCTGTGGCCCCTCTCCCCTCGTCGCCTAGCACGCGTTTGTCGTGTATGGCTTTCTAAGGGTTCGGAGGATGCTCGGCTTTCGAGTATTCCGCAGTTTGTATTCCCCGTGTTGGCTCACTGCGTCCGGCCAGTTGCCCGGTCTCTAATCCTCCCACAAGGATGTGTTCATGAAGTCTAAGAAGCCCCTCATCGGCATCAACACCGATTTCCGCCCAGCCACCAAGAAGGACTCGTATCCCTTCTCCTGGGTGCATGCCGGTTACTACGACAGCGTCGTCGCCTCGGGAGGAATCCCGGTGCTGCTGCCGCCGATGGATGAGGAGGATCTGCGACAGGCCCTGTCCGTGCTGGATGGCGTGGTGATGGGGGGCTGCAAGCTCGACCTGGACCCGGTGCGACTGGGTTTCGACAAACACCCCTCGACCCGCCCGATGCCGGTCCGCCGTGAGGACTTCGACCGCCGGTTGGCCAAGCTGTGCTATGAGATGAAGATTCCGACGCTGGCCATCGGGACCGGTATGCTGACGATGAACGCGATTCTGGGCGGCACGCTGTTCCAGCATGTGCCGGAAGACGTGCTGAAGCCACTCAACCACCGCGACCCGGTGGAAGCGTGCTTGCGTCATGTGATCGAAATCGTCCCCGGCACCAAGATGGATCAGATCTACGGCCCCGGCGAAATCCGCGTGAACAGCGACCACCACATGGCGGTCGACCAAGTCGCGCCGAATCTTCGCGTCTCAGCGACCGCCATGGACGGCGTGGTCGAAGCGTACGAGTCGATCGAGGACCACTGGTGGTGCGTGGGCGTCCAGTTCCATCCACATGATGAGCATGCCTCAGCTCTCGATCTGCAAGTCTTCCAGGCTCTGATCGAAGGGATCCAGCACCAGGAAGCCCCCGAGATTCACTCCTTCGAGCGGCGACGGCAGACGGCGTAGTGGCAGCGAAACATCGCGTAATGTGAAAGCCCATGGGTTGCAACCCATGGGCTTTTCGCTTGGAATGCCTTCATGACAACTCCCACACTGCTCCGCCAAGGGAGCCCCCTCGCGAATCCGGCTCATCAACTGCACATCTTAAATGCAGCTGAAACCACCGCATTGCCCTCGTTCGAGCGTACGCTGGCCGAGAGAGAGTTGCCGCCGCTGCGTGCGGACGGCGTACAGGTGTTACAGATTAATGTCGGGAAGCTGTGTAACCAAACATGCACCCATTGCCATGTCGACGCGGGACCGGAACGACGGGAGATCATGACGCGTGAGACGCTGGAGGCGTGTCTGCGCGTGATCGCGTCCACCGGGATCGAGACAGTTGATCTGACCGGAGGGGCTCCCGAGATGAACCCGCACTTTGAGTGGTTCGTGACGGAGGTCCGCCGACTCGGGCGACATGTCATCGATCGCTGCAACCTGACGATCCTGACCGCTCCGGGGTTCACGCACCTGCCGGAGTTCCTGGCGGCTCAGGGGGTCGAGGTGGTGGCGTCGCTCCCTTGTTACCTGGAGGAGAACTGCGACCGCCAGCGCGGGGATGGAGTCTTTGCCAAATCGATCAAGGCCCTCCAACTGCTCAACCGGCTGGGCTATGGCCAGCCTGACATGCCCGGTAGTGTGGGCTTTAGCCCACGCGTCATGCCAGACAAGACTCCTGTGTGGGCTAAAGCCCACACGACCGGAACTTTTTCCGAACTCACCCTGCCCGGTTCGGACCTCATGCTCTCGCTCGTTTATAACCCGGTCGGGCCGTCGCTCCCGCCAGCGCAGGCGAAACTCGAAGCCGCCTACCGCGATCAGCTGCGAACTCGCTTCGGGATCGAATTTAACCGCCTGTACACGATCACGAACATGCCGATCAGTCGGTTCCTCGACGACCTGTTGCAATCGGGCCAGTACGAACAGTACATGCAGAAGCTGCTGGCGGCATTCAACCCGCAAGCCGTCGAGGCCGTGATGTGCCGGACCACGCTGTCGGTCGACTGGCGGGGGAACCTGTACGACTGCGACTTCAACCAGATGCTCGACCTGCCCGTGGTGCCATCGGTGCCGCGTACGATTCAGGAGTTCGACTTCGCCGCTTTGGCGACCCGCCCGATCGTCACCGGTCGCCACTGTTACGGCTGCACCGCCGGTGCGGGGTCGAGTTGCCAGGGCGAGTTAGTGAGGCAGTGAATTCGAAATCCGCAGCATAGAAATGGGTCGTATTCAATGTGTCGGGATTCAATGAAATCTTGATGATCTTCTGCGGCCACAACGCCTGTTCGCCCTGGCGAGCGGTGGGCGTCAGCCATAGGCGAGCGGACAGACATTATGTCCCGTGGCATGGGCCTCTCGCCCATGTGTATTCTTAGGAAAACACGGGCGGGACGCCCGTGCCACCGGTGAGGCAAGTCTGTCCGCTCGCCATACGAGAAAACCGCACGTCGTGTTCACTCCTCGGTCCCAAAACCGTCGGAGGGCGGTCGCCACTCCGCTCGCCATTAACGGCCCCATGCCATATCCTGACCGCATCCCATCCCTCTCGCCGGAGTCCCCTCATGGCTTCCCTCAATCGTCGCGGATTTCTCGCCTCCTCGACCACCCTCGCGGCCAGCATCGCAGCTGTCTCGGGCCTTTCGCCAGCGGTGCATCTCTCCGCAGCCGAAGCGGATGAACTCAAGTCGATCGGCAAGACGCCGCATACGAAATTCGCGGTCAACTGCGAGATGTGGTGGAGCAAGTTGCCGTTCATGGACCGGATTCGGGAGACCGCCAAGCTGGGGTTTCCGTCGATCGAGTTCTGGCCGCTGGCCGGCAAGGACATCCCGGCTGTGGCGGCACTGTGTCAGGAACTCGGGATCGAGATTGCTCAATTCACCGCTTGGGGCTTCACGCCGGGGATGAACGAGCCGAAGAACCACGATGCGGTCGAGGCCGCTGTTCGCGAGGCGGTGAAGGCGGCCAAGATTTTGAAGTGCAAGAAGGCGTGCGTCGTGGCGGGCAACGATGTGCCGGGCATGCCCCAGAAGGAGATGCACAAGAACGTCATCACCGCGTTGAAACGGGTCAAGCCGATCGCTGAGGACAACGATCTGATGCTGATCCTCGAACCGATGAACATCCGCGTCGACCACAAGGGGCACTGCCTGTACGGCAGCGCCCCGGCGATCAAGATCTGCCAGGAGGTCGACTCGACCCACATGAAGATCAACTGGGATCTCTACCACATGCACATCACCGAAGGCGACCTCTGCGGCCACCTGCGCGAGGGGATGGAAACCAAAACCATCGGCTACCTGCAACTCGCCGACCATCCCGGCCGCCACGAGCCCGGCACCGGCGAGCTGCACTACAACCGCGTGCTGAAGGAAGCGTTCGACCTCGGGTATCGCGACTTCGTGGGCCTGGAGTGCAACCCGACGGAAGAACTCGCCGCCGCCAAACGCGTCGCCGCCGCCGACGTGTGGTAAGAAACAACGTGGGTGGCGAGACTCAGAGTGGTGCCGGGAGCGTTCAATGTTTGGTTGGTTTCGCCCGTCATGTCCAGTGGAACCGCATGCCAAGCTGTGGGTGGAGGAGCGGCTGGCTTGGCTGTCGGATCAGTTTGGGAGAGATCTCTTTGTGCGGAGGGCGGTAATTCAACCGATCGAGGAGTTTTTCCCAGCCCCATATGACCGGTCATTCGATGCGGTTCAAGTGTTGTTTGAACAAGTCTGTCGATACATGGATGTGGACTCGGACCGCGTTGGGCTGCGATTCTTTGCGGGCGGGAACCCCTTGTATCTGGAGGACGACCGAGGCCATGCCATTTCTACTGGACCAGCAGGACTCTACGAAGAGGATGGAATGCGGACGTTAATCCACTTGGAAACGTCTCAGTTTCACGAACCAGAGGAGTTGGTCGGCACGATGGCCCACGAACTGGCCCATGTCCGCCTGCTGGGGGAGGGGCGTGCCGATCCCGACATCTTTGACAATGAATTGCTGACCGATTTGACAGTGGTGTATCACGGGCTGGGAATCTTCATGGCGAACTCTCCGCGGGCTTGGTTGAGTGATTTTTCCCACTGGCCTGAAACGGAGGCTCCCCGCCCTGAGTATATGACAATGCCGATGTTCGGTTACGCCTTGGCACATGCCGCCTGGTTCAGGCGTGAGGAAAGTCCCGCTTGGGCCAAACACCTCCACCCGGATGCCCGCGCGACGTTTTATCACTCGTTGAAATACCTCAGAAAGACCGGTGACTCGACGTTCAGACCTTAAAGTAAGGCCATCTGTCCCCTTACTTTTGACGTCCTCCCATCTAACTCGTCCTTGAGGTGCGACGCGAAGTCTTCGAAGCGGAGTGAGTCCGTACTCCAGTGACCGAATCGTCTGACTCGCGAGCGACTTGAGCTTGACTTCTTACGTGGCGCAACCATAATGGAACCACTTTGAAGGAGCCCCACATGCCGACCACAATTACGCTCAAAGGGATTCCCGATGAGCTTTACGCCCAGCTCAAGGCTTTGGCTGTCGTGCATCACCGGAGCCTCAACAGCGAGGCCATTGCGTGCCTTGAGACGGTCCTCTTGCCCGGAAAGACCACGGCGTCTGAACATGCGGCCAGAGCCAGGGAAATGAGGCAGTCGCTTCAGGGGGGCACGTTCAAGCACGAGGAGATTGACCAGTCCAAGCGCGAGGGACGGGCGTGATCGTCGCCGATGTCAACATCATAGCGTATCTGTATTTGCCGGGGAAATTCAGCGAGCAAGGGGAAGCGCTGCTGCTTCGCGATGGAGAGTGGGCCGTTCCCCGACTGTGGCGTAGTGAATTCCGCAATATTCTCAGCACATCCATGCGCCAAAAACTGCTGACACTGGATGCTGCCGTGGCCATCCACTCGCGAGCGGAGGCGTTGGTGGCTGACAATGAATACGACGTGTCTCCACTCGCAGTGTTGAGGCTGGCGGAGAAGAGTGGATGCTCAGCGTACGACTGCGAGTACGTCGCCCTGGCAGAGTTTCTGGGCGTGAAGGTGGTGTCTGCTGACGCGAAGCTTTGTAAGGCATTCCCAAATCGCGTCGTTCTGCTCTCTGAGGCATAACGACAAACGTAACCAGCGGTGGGGGGCGGGGTCAGGAGGCTTTACACATGGCCCCGGCCACGCGACGCCATCCAATGCAATTCAGGCTGGCTTAGCCACCCCGCCGCGCCGGGGGTTTCCTTGTTCTCAGTCGGGTTGGCGTGCGGGGATTTCGTGGCCTATGATGATAACCGCGTGCATCTCGAACTGGACGCGAGATCAATTCATCCTGGGAATTCTCATGAGGGAGTTCTGATCATGTCAATCACTGCCGATGCGGTCTACGAAAACGGCATGCTGCGGTTGCAGCAACCGCTGCCCTTCGCGGAACTGGAACACGTGCGCGTGACGGTGGAATCCACACACCCCTCACGCGACACGCTTCGCCGGGGTCTGGCTGCACTGCGGCAACTGTGTGATGAACACCCGATTCATTCCGGTGGTCAGCGATTCACCCGAGACGAGTTGCATGAACGCGATTGACACGAATGTGCTGGTCTATTTGGTGGATGCCGATGAACCCGTCAAGCAGACGCAGGCCTGCGCCCTGATGGATCGTCTGGCCGCAGATGAGTCGGATACGGTTCTGCTGTGGCAGGCTGCCGTGGAATTCCTGGCCTGTTTGCGTCGCTGGGAATCGCGAGGCCGGATCAACAAAGTCAATTAACAAGCTATTGGCAGCAGGTCGAGTCCATGCTGCCGATCATTCCGCCGTCCGCACAAGTCATCGACCTCGCTTTGGGATTACACTCGCGCCACAGCTTGTCGCATTGGGACAGCCTGCTGCTCGCCGCCTGCATCGAAGCGGGCGCGACCATTCTCTATTCCGAAGACCTGTCCGGCGGAGTCATCTACGACACCGTGACCGTGGTCAATCCATTCGTCCCAGTGCAGTAGCGGGAGCGGTCAGAGAAAACGTACCGTGGGATAGGCTTCCAGCCTGTCAGCGCCCGTCAAAAGACAGGCTGGAAGCCTATCCCACGGGTCAGACAAGTCTGACCGCTCGCCACCCAACGCGGTCTCCTTGTTCATGCTTGCCACGGGGGTGTAAAACTCCTCGCATGCCTCCACTCATTCCGCCCGACCCATTCAACCGCGAACTCGCGGATCGCGTCCACCCCGCTGACTGGGCTCACCCAACGCCGAGCATGGAAACAACGCCCCTTGATCTGCCTCCCCTTGTCGTGCCTCGAAGATCTCGATGGCGGAGGAGTTCGTTGTGGGCGGGAGCTGTCCTGTTCCTCGTGGCAGGAGCCTGGTACTGGTCACGGCAACTCAATGACGCAGAGCGGCAATTGGTGGGCGATTGGCTGACAATCAATCACTATGAAGAGGGATCGACGTGTGCCCGGAACTGGACTTTTCGGGCGGATCGCACATGTCGCATTGTGAACATTTATCAATACGCTGCGACACCCCAGCGGGCGGGCTATCGCGAGGTCAATGTGACTGATGCGACATGGCAGCTGCGCGAAGGTCAACTCATGGTTGACCCAGAACGCCCTCCGGCCAAGCGTTTGAAAATCCAAGGAGCCATGATTTTCCACCGCATCCGCAATGGTCTTCTAGGCACGAAGCTGAGCGCCGCCGATGTTGAACTCTGTACCGGGCGTTTCCTTCAATCTTCCGGCATGACTTTTACAATCACCTGGTGGAACCCCGACACACAGTCCGACAGTAGCACACAGGACTGGACCCGCCGCACCAACTCGGACCTCGTTGAACCCCCGCCCGCTGATCAGCAGCGAGCGGGCGGACGTGAGTCCCCCGTGCCAGAGTGACGTGACCAAACAACACGGGGTCGAAGGGCAGTTGAGCGTCGATCAGCACGGCGGACTGACGTCCGCCGCTCGCTGCCGCACTGCCATCCACGGGACTTGGTTGTTCTGATCGAGGTCTGGGCGATAAAACGTCCGTCATGACTTATTCCCCCCCCACCGACCCGTTCAATCGCGAACTCACTGATCGCGTTCACCCCTCCGACTGGGTCAACCCGGTGCCGAGCGGGGCGTACGACCTCGTGGTCATTGGAGCGGGCACTGCTGGGCTGGTCACAGCTGCTGGGGCGGCGGGGTTGGGGGCGAAGGTGGCGCTGGTGGAGCGGCATCTGATGGGGGGGGATTGCCTCAATTATGGGTGCGTGCCGTCGAAGGCGATCATCCGGGCCTCACGCGTGGCAGCGACCGTGAGAGGGGCCGGGGAGTTTGGAATCACTCTGGTAGGACGGACGTCCTCGTCCGTCCCGCCCACACCTGACGGACCAGGCGACCAGCCAATCGTTGACTTCGCCCATGTGATGGAACGCATGCGCCGCCTGCGGGCTGAGATCAGCGTTCATGACTCCGCCGATAGGTTCCGCTCCCTCGGCGTTGACGTCTTCTTCGGGCAGGCCCGGTTCGTGGAGGGTGGGGCAGCCATTGAGGTGGGCGACCAGAAGCTGCGGTTTAAGAAGGCCGCGATATGTACCGGAGCCAGGGCCGCTGTGCCCCCGATTCCGGGGCTGGACGAAGCCGGGGCGCTCACCAACGAGACGCTGTTCAACCTCACCGAACTGCCCCGGCGATTGGCCGTCATCGGCGGTGGACCAATCGGGTGCGAGATGGCCCAGTGCTTCGCCCGGCTAGGCTCGCGCGTGACCATCTATCAGCAATCAGATCGTCTCCTGACGAATGACGATCCCGAGGCTGCGGCGATCCTCAAGACCGCGTTCCAGCGAGACGGGATCGAGATCCTCGCGAACACAAGCGTGGAGTCGGTGCAGCGGACCGGTACGGAGACGACCATTGTTTCCCGCTCCGCCGTAGGGTGGGACAAGGTCGCTCTGGACCGCAGGCCCACCACGCATGACGCCGCCCAGACCGGTGGGCCTGCGCCCAAAGCGGCTGGTCCCACTCTACAGGAAGAACATCGATCGTTCGACGCCGTTCTCGTCGCCACGGGCCGCGCTCCCAATGTCGAAGGTCTCGACCTCGAAGCGGCGGGCGTGGCCTACGACAAAAACGGCGTCACCGTCGACGACCGCCTGCGCACCACCCACCCTCGCATCTTCGCCGCCGGGGACATCTGCTCGCGATTCAAGTTCACGCACGCAGCTGACTTCATGGCCCGGATCGTGATCCAGAACGCCCTCTTCTGGGGTCGAGCCAAAGCCAGCCGCCTGATCATCCCGTGGTGTACTTACACGTCACCCGAGATCGCTCATGTCGGGCTGCTCCCCAGTGATGCGGAGCGCGAGGGGATCGCCATCGACACTTTCACGCAACCGCTCGAGACGGTCGACCGCGCGATCCTCGATAGCGAGACCGAAGGCTTCGTCAAGGTCCATGTGCGACAAGGCACCGACCGCATTGTGGGAGCGACCATCGTCGGTGCCCATGCCGGAGAGATGATCTCCGAAGTCACCCTGGCCATGCGTAACGGCATCGGCCTCAAGGGCCTCGCCGCCACGATCCATCCCTACCCCACCCAAGCCGACGCCCTCCGTAAGATCGGCGACCAGTACAACAAGACGCGGCTGACGCCGTGGACGAAGAAGCTGCTCAAGTGGCTGATCTCACTGGGGAGGTGAGGAGTGTGCGATCGACAGCAGAGGGGTGACGGAGTTTTCGCCATCAAGAGATTCGAATGGCTGACCCTTTCTGAAACAGTTAAGATGTTGATGTGGGCGGTGTCCCTCGTCGGTCAGGTAAGGAACGTGATCGTGGTCAGTCCGGCTCAAATCGAAATCATTCAGGCTGCTAAGCAACTCTATGACACGAGTCTGAGGCCAGAGTTGGAACCTGCGCATGACGGAGAGTTCATCGCGATCGAACCGGTGTCGGGGGAGTATTTTCTCGGGAAGACTCTGAGTGCCGCCATTCAGTCGGCGCGGCGTTCGCATCCCACGCGGCTGCCATTTGCCATGCGAGTGGGGTCTGATCCAGCGATTCACTTGGGGCATGGCGATGATTTTCGGGCACATTGACGAATATGGCCGAGCATTGGTCAGATTAATGCTTCGAGTGACATCGAACTCGGACTCACACGAAACGGAGGTCTGGGTCGATACGGGTTTCACTGGGGATTTGTTGCTCCCCGAGACAATGGTCAATCAGTGGGCGCTCACCCCCTCTGCGATGGTTGAAGCCGCTTTGGCAGATGGCTCGCGAAGTGAACTGGTCACGTTTTCTTGTGAAGTCGAGTGGTTTGGAGAATCCCGTGTGATCGA
>JAYTCW010000066.1:0-18584 GCA_043736295.1 Planctomycetota bacterium
CTCGGCGTTGACGTTGCGGGCGGAGCGGCCGATGGTTTGGATCAGGCTGGTCGCGCTGCGGAGGAACCCCTCCTTGTCGGCGTCGAGGATGCACACGAGTGAGACCTCGGGCAGGTCCAACCCCTCGCGCAATAGGTTCACGCCGATCACCGCATCGAACACGCCCTCACGCAGTTCTCGCAGCACCTCGACCCGCTCGATCGCGTTGAGTTCCGAGTGCAGCCACTCGCAGCGGATGCCCTCCTCTTTGAGGTAGCCGACGAGGTCTTCGGAGAGCCGTTTCGTGAGAGCGGTCACGAGCGTGCGTTCGCCGCGCTCGGCCCGCTTCTTGATCTGCTCAATGAGGTGCGGAACCTGCCCCCGCGCGGGGTGGATGTGGATCACGGGGTCCACCAACCCGGTCGGGCGGATGATCTGCTCGACGATTTCCCCCTCGGCCTGGTCGAGTTCCCAGTCGGCGGGAGTGGCTGTGACGAAGACCGTCTGGCCCCGGCGGGCATCCCACTCCTCGAACTTCAATGGGCGGTTGTCGAGGGCCATCGGCAGCCGGAACCCATGCTCCACCAGCGTCCCCTTGCGAGCCTGGTCCCCGTTATACATTGCGCGAATTTGCGGCACCGTGGCGTGCGACTCGTCGACAAATAATAAAAAGTCCTCCGGGAAGAAGTCGTATAACGTGGCCGGGGCCTCCCCCTTCTTACGGTTGGCCAAGGCCCGCGAGTAGTTCTCAATCCCAGGACAGAACCCAATCTCGCGCAGCAGTTCGAGGTCGTGCCGCGTGCGAGCCGCTAGACGCTGAGCCTCCAGCAGCTTCCCCTCGACCTGGAACTTGGCGAGTTGTTGGTTGAGTTCGAGTTCGATCTCTTCGAGGGCGGCGTCGATGCGGCTCTGCGGCAAGACGAAGTGCTTGGCGGGGTAGATGTAGACATCAGTCAGCGGCTTGGAACTCTCCCCACTCACCGGGTTAATAATCGACAGCTTCTCGATCTCATCCCCCCAGAGTTCAATGCGGTAGCAAAACTCCTCATAAGCGGGCCAGACCTCGATCACATCGCCCCGCACGCGGAACTTGCCGCGAGCCAGATCAAAGTCATTCCTCTCATAATGGATGTCAACGAATTTGCGCAGGATCTCATCCCGATTGACCTCAGTCCCGACATGCAGCGGGACCATCATTTCCAGATAGTCTTTCGGCGACCCCAATCCATAGATGCACGACACGCTGGCCACGACGATCACATCACGGCGAGAGACCAGTGCACTGGTTGCCAAGAGCCGCAACCGGTCGATCTCCTCGTTAATCGACGAGTCTTTCTCGATATAAATGTCCCGTTGTGGGATGTAAGCTTCCGGCTGGTAGTAGTCGTAATAGCTGACGAAATAGCTGACGGCGTTGTTCGGGAAGAACTCTTTGAACTCGCTGTAGAGTTGGGCCGCGAGTGTCTTGTTGTGGCACAGGACCAGCGCCGGGCGCTGACACTGCTGGATGACATTCGCCATCGTGAAAGTTTTGCCGGTGCCGGTGGCTCCGAGGAGGACTTGCGATTTCTTCTCCTCCTTGATGCCCCGCACCAATGAAGCAATCGCGGTCGGCTGATCGCCGGCCGGAGCGAATTCAGAGGTGAGATCGAATTGTGCCATGGTGCGGTATGATAACGAAGTCGGGTGGAAATGGACCATGTCCCAAGGATGTGGTTCATGATGAGACTTCGATCTCTGCCCACGACGCTCGACGAGGATGGCGAGTGGAAAGTGGGGCCTCCTTGCGTTGCCCGATACGCCTAGGGGAGAGTTCCCGTCGTTCAAGTTCGGACGAACGAGTTCGACATTCCGGGAATAAATCCCTCTCCGGATCTCTCTTCCTCGCATGGAGACGTTTTATCGCATTGCCGCTGACATGACGGTCACACTGCATCTCGCTTATGTGGCGTTTGTGGTGCTGGGGTTAGTGGCGATCTTGGCGGGGTACTTTCGTCGCTGGGGGTGGGTGCGGAGTCGTTGGTTCCGGGGGATTCATCTGGCGATGATTTTGATTGTGGTCGTCGAGGCGTGGGCGGGGGTGGTTTGCCCCCTGACCAGACTAGAGTACGCTCTCCGCAAGCGGGCGGGGCAGGCGACCTACTCCGGCAGTTTCGTGGCCAACGCGGTACATGATCTGTTGTTTTTCGAATTGCCGGAATGGGGTTTCACGATCATCTACACCGCGTTTGGCTCGCTGGTGCTGTTGACGTTTTGGCTGGTGCCCGCGAAGTGGCGGGGGGGATGCCAGGTAGGTGAGAGTCCATTGTTTCCCAACGAGGCGGGGTGAGGTACTTAGGAGTCGCGCGGGGACGGGTCAATGGACCCGTCCTACGGGCAGTGCGAGTCGCGGAGCGACATCGCCTACGAGGTCCACAACTCCCCGGCTCGCTTCCCGCCAAAAGTTTTGAAGTCAATCCGGTTGAGTCCAATCTTCGACATCTAATCCGGGAACCCGGAGAAATTCGCCCGTGTTGGCTGTCACGAGCCGCAGGTGATGGGCACGACAGATGGCGGCGATCTTCAGATCGTTTGGGCCGATGACCTGTCCTTTGAGTTCTAAACCATGCCGAATGTCTGCATAGTGCCAAGCGGCATCATCATCGAACGGGAGAGAGTGATGTCTTGCGAAGAGTTGTTGTAAGCGAGACAGACGAGCTTCTCGATTACCGTACTTGTGCGCACCGTGCCACAGTTCCGCTTTTACCACCGCACATAACACAATATCGCCGTCCTGTCGGTGAGACAACCGGCGGACAAGATGCTCATTCGTCGATTTCAGCAGCACGATCCAAGCGTTCGTATCCAGGAGCCACGACATCACCACCCTCCACGATTCTCGTTCTCGCCTTGAGGCGGACGCTCGAATGGATCGTCTCCGAATGATCCTGCTAGCTGTTCAATGAAGTCGCGATACGACTCGGCCGGACTGTTTTCGACAATGGACGGGACATTCGCTTGGGAGGTAATGGGAACAACCTCCAGTTCCGTCCCATCGGGCCAGCCGACAGGCCCGGACAGTTCCACTCTTCCGTCACGAAATGTGGCTAAGACCCCGACCATGATGTCGCTCCCAATTCACTTGCCCGACTGATTTCGATTCTATGCGGCACCCCATGCGATTGGAATCCCGCTGTCGAGCTGCTGCTCTACAGCGCTACCTTGATGTCCACAGCTCCCCGGCCCGTAGACAGTCGCACAGTTCGCCATATACGCGATGCAGCGAAGTTGAAGTCGGTGTTGTCCCGAGGTGTTCGGACAAACGCCGGGCCAGTGGGCCTTCGTTCAAGATCGTCTGCAGCGGCGCGTACGCCTCGCCGCCATGCCACAGCCCCTCATCCTCCGGGTGCGAGGCCAGATACTGCCACAGCTCGTTGAGCGAGAGTTCTTCCTCCCCCGCGATCCCGAACTGAGCGAGTAACTGCCGGTCGCGAATGACAGCTTGGTCGCCTCGCACGATCGCATCGAGGAACACCGTCTCCAGCGGTTCGATCTCGATCGATTGCTGTTCGTCTGTCGGTGTCCACGACTCAGACACCAGCCGCTTCAGCACATCGACCACGACTCGGGCAATGGCCAGGTCAGCTGCGGGGCACTCTTGGACATCGATCACGCGAATCTCAATCGCGCCGCGTGTGAAGCGGGCGATCGCGCCGCGGGCGTTGAGGAACTCATCGTGCAAGTGCCCCTCGGGGTCGAGCGGGGCGATCTCGCGGAACATCGGTTCGAAGATGCGAGTGTTGTACTCCGCCTGGGTAAACGCCCGCTCGGGGATCACCCGCCCGGCGATCGAGGGGATTTTGCGACTGTTGAGTCGATAGGTCTCCAGCCGGCTGTCGAGTTGCCCGGTGAGTTGTCCCCCCATCAACGGCGAACTCGCTGCCAAGGCGGGCAGCAGCGGCAGCACCAACCGTACCGCCGCGTGCAGCTTGCCGAACTCGTCGTCGTTGGCGAACGGCAGGTTGATGTGCATGCTTTGCAGGTTGGCCCACCCGTGACCGCGGCAGTCAAAGATGCGGTTGAAGCACTCGTAAACCGGGCTGTAATCATGAGGCCAGAGCTGCATTTCCTTTAGTGGGTCCATCCACGGGTGCATGGCGGTCGACATCAACCGGGCTCCCAGTTGGCCCGCCAGTTCATTCACTCGACCGACATGCGTCTGCATCTGTTGGGCAATGGGAGCCAGCGAGGGAGCCGGGTTCGAGGTCTTCAGCTCCAGCACATGTAACACCAGTTCGTTCGACCAGCTGATGTCGTCGAACTCGACATCGGAGACGATCTCCCCCGCTTCGAGTCGCATGACCTGGTCGGCGATGGGGCGAATATCGAGCGTGTTCGCATCGACGAGCATGTACTCCAGCTCAATGCCGAAGGCGGAGAAGAGCGAGAGAGGTGGGGGCATCAAGGTCTTCACTTCACGGAATCACAAAGCCCAGTGGTGGCCACCACTGGGCTTTCGCTTTCTGCATCACTGACCACTGAAAACTGAAAACTGACGACTATAAACTTCCCCTCACTTCTTCTCGAAGTGTAGGTCGGCGAAGTTCATGAACTGCTCCCAGTCATACGGCAGCACGTCGTGGCCGCCGCTGCGAATGTGATAGCCGATTAGTCCGGTCAGCAACGGCTTATCGACTTTGGGAGAACTCTCGCTCGGCGCGTCCCCGCCCAGCCCATTCGTCCCCAGCAGTCGGTAGACCGGGTCGGCGTGGACAGCTGCGAGGTACTCGCCCAGAGGGTCGGCCCACTTGTCGTCGATGGCACTAGCGATATAGACCGGGCGCGGGGCGATGAGGGCGATCAGCTCGTGCGAATCGACGGGTAGTGACGCCTCATTGTTGTTGTACTGATTGAAGTTGTCGCAGAACCAATGCGGGAACGAGGTGTTGATGCGGTTGACCGTCTCGCCGAACCAGCGCTTGCTGAGGGCCGCACCCCCGCAGCCGCTGTTGTTCGAGATCACCATCGCGAACCGCTCGTCCTGGGCTCCCGCCCACAGCGAGGTCTTCCCTAGGCGGCTGTGACCGAGCACTGCGACTCGTTGGAGATCGATGTTCACCAGCTGGCGTTCCTCTTCTTCTTCCTCGGCCTTCGGGTCTGGCTCGCCTGCCCGTTCGGGAGTGGCTACGCCCGCCGGGTCTGGCTCCAAGTCGGCGTCCAAGTGATCGAGCGCGCGGCTCAGTCCCCAAGCCCAAGCCCCAATGCTTCCCCACTCATCCGGATCGGGCTTCGATTGGCCGTCTTGATAGAACAAAGGCTGGATGCCGTTCTGGAAATCATCATCGAAATCGGGGTCGATATCGCCGTAGTAGATTGTGGCCACGGCGTATCCGCGATTGATGATTTGCTCGATCGCCCAGCGGGATTTCTCGCTCCCCCGCGACTGCTCGGTCGCCTTGTTCTCGGTGATCCCCTCCTTCTCGTTGTTTCGCAGCCAGCTATGCGCGAGCTTCACGGCGGGATCGGTCGTGACGGCGTGGTTGCCCTCGAAGTTGTAGCCGAGGAAGATCGGGACCAGGAGCTTGGTCTTGGGCTTTTTCTTCTTCGTATTCTTTTTCGAAGGTTTGTCGTCTGTGTCCTCTTTGGACGCTGCGTCCTCCGGCAACTCGATTTCTACTCCCAACTTCGACTTCTTCGGCATGTACACCAGAATGTCCATGCGCGGGCCGTTGTTGTCGGCGGTGAAGTAGACAGTGATCTGCTTGCGGAGGGCTTTCCCGTTCAACGCATCGGTCGAGCCTTCCGTCACCACCTCGCGGATTCTCGTCGGTCCCTTCGAGGGCGTGCGGCCATAGACCTCGCTCTCGAACAGACGAAGCAACTCACCCCGACGCTGTTGCTTCCACTTGTCGGGAGTGTCAATCTTCTCGCCCGCCGTGGAGACCAGAACCTCCGGCAGCGTATACGCCGGAACCTTCGACTCATCCTCGTTGAAGACTTCCTTCTTGGTGTCCTGAGCTGTGATCGAAGTGGCCACAATGACTGCGACTCCCCACACGCCCGCGATTCGTCCTAGCTGACTCATGTGTCCGTCCCGGCGGTTTGCAGAAAAGAAAAGGTCTGATGCAGACACGTTATCGCGAAGGAGTCCGCGCGCGAAGCAAGCGCCGTGGGCCCACCATGTATGACACGAGTCCCCGGAATGGTGGGCCTGCGCCCAGAGCGGCTGGTCCCACCCTACGTTCGTACCGATGACTGTGTCAGTTAAACCAGATCGCGAACCCGAAGAACTGCCCCTGGAAGACACGAGTCAGGTTGTTCCACGTCTCCGGGCGCGAGAGCGGGCCTTTCTCGACGTAGGGCAGCGCGGCTGTCCCTTGGATCAGGAGGACTAAGTCGAATCGCGACGGCTCCTCGAAGAACCGTTTGAGGTTCATGCCCCGTCCCGTGGCGGGGATGTTGCTTCCGAGCCCGTTGAAAAAGAAAGTGCCGGAGTAGTCTCGCCAGAACGGGATGAGCTTGCGGCCCTCCAGCAGGTCTTCCATCTCGGTCAGCACTCCATGCCAGCCGTCGATGAACTCGCGTGTGACGGGCACGCGCAGCCCCCCCGTTTGCTTGGGGTTCGGCAGCCACTCCTGGTCATTGTCGGTCTCGGCTTCGATCAGCACCCACGACTCGCGCGAAGTGCGGATCATCTCCAGCAGATGCCCCCGCGCGGAGGACATCCGCTTGGGCTCCTTCAACGGAAAGTCCGCCAGGTGTATCGCCGCCACGGCATCCATGATCTCCCGAGTAAAGTCGCCATTCCCATTCCGTCCAACGTCGAGTGGTTCGAGGCCCCCCTGCGGACGCACGGCCTTCGGGTAGACCAAATGGCCCGACACATCGAACATCCGCTGGTGGTCATACGCCAACACCACATCGCACACCGCACACAAAAAGTGGCAATACCCCCGCAGCCACGGCACATCCCCGTTGTCGAACGTGACCTTCAAATCCGCAGCGGGAGTGCCGGGCCGAACTCGGTTGGCGACCCCAAAGAGGGCTGCAAAACTCTCTTTGTCATCTGTCTTTCCATCCCCATTCAGATCGAGCCGGATCGACATGAGGTCGATGGGGAGCTTCACCTCGCGCTTCAAGTCGACCTGAGCCAGTTCCGCTTCCGCTGCGAGCATCCGCGTCTGCAGGTGCGAGAAGACCTGCCGGACCTGGGTGTAGGTGACCTCTTCTGGATTCGGGTTGACGGGGATTGGCAGTCGGAACACCGGCAGATTCGAGAGCTGCCCGTTCATCGCTCCGTACTGGTACTGATCCTGGCCGAGATGTTCAATCGCGGAGAGGACTTTGACCACGCCCAGTGCGAACCGCGCTTGGTCATGCTGCGCGTCGGTGGCGAGTTGGGACGTGAGGTACTTGTCCGCATCGGTGAGCTGTCCCTGCTTCAAAAACTCCGCCAACTGCGGGGAGACATCTTCCCCGGCATCGCAGCGGGAGATGGCCGAGAAGGAAAGTGAGCCGATGAGGGCCAAGCCGAGAATCCAACCCGTGGTATGCGGCATGTGTACATCCTCTGGGAAAGTGGAACGCCACGTAAAGCGACGAGCGGAATTCTGTTTCTGAGTTCCGCGTCTGAACAGTCACTGGGCCACCTGCCCCTCAACTGGAGAGTCTACCCGCTTGTCCGGGCGGTAGTTTCAGCGAACTGACAGGCAGCCCTTGAACGCCGCCCGGAGAGACGAGAGACGGGAACTCCTGGCCCCGCATGAACGACAGCGATTTCAGACAACTCGCACCTCATTTCATGGGGGGCGACAACTCGGTTTGCTCGAGTTGGATGAGACGCTTGTACCCGGCCAGTACCTCGGCGGACGCCACCTGACGCAAGTTCTTGGCCAGCACAATCGACTCCAGCGTATCGACCAGCCGGCGATACTTCACCCCGCGCAGCTCATGTTCGTCCGCTTGTTCCGCTTGTTTCTCTCTCGCCTTGCGACGTTCTTGATACTTGGTGTAACTGGGGAGGGCTTCGATCTCTTTCATGAGCGCTGCCTGGTCATCCGCCTTCAGCAGGTCGGACGCTTCCCACTTCTCGGGATCGCCCAGATCGGGCCACTTCTCGGCGATCTCAGCCAGGAGTTCTCGGCGACCGGAATTCGAACGACGACCCGGAGGGCCTCCGCCTCGGACCACGGCACTGCGGATTCGATGTTTCTGGAGGGCGTCCAGCACCTGACTCACATCACCGGTCACCGGCAGTTCCAGTTCTTGATTCAACTCAACGACAACTCGTTGTGTGGCCGGTGAGGTTCCCTGGAGTAGCTCCGCGACAGGCCCTCTCATTCCCAACAGATTCGCATCCGCAGGTGTCTCTCCAGGGGGTTTGGGCTCCTCTTCAGATCGATCCGAGTTGAACCACCGTGCGGATTCAGCGGCCAAAGTATAGCTCGGAATCCGGCTGACATTTCGGAGCAACACATCGGATGTCTTCAACGAGATATCGATCGTGCGACCCGCGATCAGGGCCTGGGCATGCGCCTCTTCGAAGGACACGCGACCGTTCCCATCGGCATCGCAACCCGGCATCGGCTTGCCCGTCCGCGACTGACCGATCAAGGCTCCCCAGAAGTAACTGCTGTACTCCTCATCATTCTCGATATCAGGGCGGCAACCCGCTGCGGGAAGATTGTGCTGCTGGGCAAAGAACCCAGCCCGCGGTCGCTGGGCCACACCATTCTCGGGGTCAGCACCCTCGAACAACATGTGTGAGAATCCGCCGCAGTAGCACTGGGCCATCACCACCACAACGGGCACTTGCTCCGGCAACTGGTCAAGCCATTCGGACAACTCGCTCATCCGGATTTCCTTCTCGTCCCAACAGCTGATCGAGGTGTTGAACGAGTCGTCGTCTTCGTCAGCTTCGTCCCCATGCGCGGTCACGTAGACGATCAATCGATCTCCGCTTATCGCCGTCTGGGAGATCCGTTCGATCGCCTTCCGCACCAGTTCGGGGTCGATGGCCCCGGCGATGTCGGGGACTTCGTGATTACGATTTCGAATCCAGCGACCCGCCGGTCCACCGCGACGATGCAGCGTCGCGATCAACTCCGTCGCCGGTCGCACGGGCCGGTCGGATGCCACCTCGGCCTCCACCTGCAGATCCTTCGCCGGGTCATTCCCATCGGCGAAGAAGATGTCATGTGATCGCGGCCCCAGATGTTTCTCTCGCAGGATCCGCTGGTAGAATAGCACGTTCGCTTCGAGCGAAGCCTGATTTCCCGCCGGGCTGTATCCGCCGCCAATCGTGATGAAATAATCCGTGGCCCCCACCGACTGAGTCGCCAAGCAGATCCCGACAACGAGAAGTGCCCCCACAGCGCGTCGCACATTCCAATTCATCAAATCACTCCCCGAGCCACGACACTCCGCGTCTTGATGAATACCCGGAATCGCCCCATTCTGCAATCAGAGTATTCAGAGCCGAGGCCCATCAGTTGTATTTGAAGAACGCCGAGGGGTGTCCCTCCGTCTTCACCGGACTGGCTGTGCAGATGGTCCTATTGCGAACAACTCGCTGCCAATAAACTCGGCAGACTGTACCCCGCAAACCTGGATGTTGGGGGCATGGCTTTGCCTGGCTGGAAGAGTGAAGCTCCTGCTGAACTGCGAGCCAGGGACGACCTTTTTTGGCGAGAACGGCTCGACAGAAGCCTCGCCCTCCCGACTGCGGCGGCCCCCATATCCAGCTGTGACAAACTTTCATGGCCGCACGTACGCCCACGCCAGCCAGCACAGCACTGGCAGCATGACGAAAATCAGGAGACCAGCAATCAAGTTTGATCGCCAGCTGTCAGGCCAACGTGCCATGTGATTTCGCTCGGGAAGACGACGCAGAGTCCGGCCCCGCAGTCGTGGCATTCTGACAAAGGGGATCGCACCGGCAAAGGGGATCGCACCGGCAAAGGGAGCGGACGGGGCAGAATCGGAGCCGTGTCTGCGTCAGGCAAGTCGACAGCTGCCAGCTTCTGCCCCCTCTCCCCCACAATCGATTTGGGCCTCGGAGTGAACTCGACTGTGGGGGTGAGGGTTGGGGTGAGGGGGCCACATCGCCCACCATAGCCCCCTCACCCCGACCCTCTCCCCACAGCCATGTCCTCACAGAAAGTCGCGTCGCCAGTGGGGAGAGGGAGCAGAGATGGGCTGCCCTCATTTCTGATGTACACACGATCGGAGTGAAGGAGATCCGGCTCGTGATGATCCCCACAGTGCCCTCACACGGATGACTGCAACAGATCGTCGACAGTCTTGAGCAGGACTTGATCGGCGTGATATCGATCAAGTCGACGTTGGAACGAGCCTTGGGTCTTGGTGAGGACGAGTACGTGCGGGCTGCCGATCTTTTCCAAGCTGTCTTTGACATCGCTGTTGTGCTTGCGAACGCTTTCGAGGACGTGCGAACGGTAATTCACCGCCGCTCGAATGCGTCCGACTTTGGCGGTGGGGTCACCGAGGATCACCTTGAGTTCCTGGCAGAACTTGCACTTGCAATCGATGTCATTGGGGCGGGCCCAATCGGTGGGCGGCTGGGGTTCCTGAGCCGTCGCGTGTTGGAGTTCCTGTTGGACAGCTAGCAGCCACTTCTGCACGAGAGCGGGCGTGGCGAGGTCGCGCTTTCGCCAAGCGGTGATGACGGTCTTCAGCACCGGGACTTGAATCGTGTCCAAAGGAAAGCGATTCGGATCGGCTGGCACCCAGTCGACCACCCGCTTTAAGAGAGTGTCGTCGCTGATCGCCCGTAGAATCTGCAACAAGCCGGGCAAGGTCAACAGGGCATACGCCGGATCAGTTCCATAGTGCCGGTCGGGGAGTGGCTGGCAGAACTGGTCCGCCGCGAGTTGAGCCAAGCGGGCCACCAGCTTCGCCCCCGCAGGATCGTCCAGTTGGGCCAAAGCTAGCTTCTCCAGCCAGTCGATATTGCGAACCAGGAGCTTCTTCGGTTCCGTCTCGAATAACGCGGTCAGTTCAGCTGTGAACGTCTCGCAGCCATGCTGGCGGCACATCCCGACGACGAGTCGGTCGAGATTGAGATAGGGATCCTGAGTGGCCACGATGCGGAACAATTCACGAGCTAACTCGGGATCATCAATGGCGGCCAGTTGAGACGCGAAGACGTTCCGTGGTTTGTCGCGGGAATGCTCGGGCTGATAGTGGTAGCCCGCTGTCTTGGGCCAATGGCGGAGGATGGCCTGGGCCAGGGCGAGGCACTCGGGAGCAGAGGTGTCGCTCCGTTTCTTGCGCGGGGCGGGCTTGGCCGAGACGGCCTGCTTACGAGTTGCTTTCTGCTTGGGGGCCTGGAGCAATTCATCGAGTTGATCGATCGCAAAAGAATGGCATTCCTTGGCCAGCACCTCGTAGTGCTGATCCTTGTGCCACAAGCAGATAACCGAGCGATGATACCAGCGATTGAGCGTGTTCCCGGCGTTCCCGGTGTACCCTTCGTACTCCTCCCGAGTCGGCTTCCAGTCATCGAGCGGAATACTAGAGACGATCGAGTCGCCATCGAACCCGAAGGACGGGATGTTGATCGGCTTCCCCGTGGCGTCGACCCAGTTCTCGCCGGTCAGGTACTCGTCGATGACCTCTTGGATCACGTAGTTACCTGGTGTGTCGTCGCCAACGCCATCGTCGTCATCCTCATCGTCGTCGTATTCATACCGACTGCCTCGTCGGCGGCGGCGTGAGCCGTAGCCGTAGTGATCGTCCTCATCTTCATCGTAGGCCGAGTACATGACGTGCCGCTCCACTTGGCACAGCATGACGCGGCATCCCGACTTCTCTGCCGCTGCCATAACGAGTTCCGCGCGGGCTCGATCGGCTCCCTTCAGCAGGTCCGGAATGAGGCCATGTTCGGTGTAGTGGTGATCGAGGGCGAAGACCAACGGCTCTGCTGGCTTTTTTTCGACCCACTGCGTGATCGCGTCCGCCAGCTTTCCCGCTGGCGACGAATCAGCGAGCTTGGCAGGGGCCGCCTTCTGACTCGGCTCGGGAGTCAGGATCAAGTTGTACGCCAAGCACAGCCGGTAGCCGCTGCGGACCTTGGAGACCTCGTGCTCGCAATCGGCATAGAAGGCGGCGTAACTGGCCGATTTCTGCGTGGCGGCCTCCATGAATCCGTAGCTCGCATTCTCCCCTTGATGGCGAACGGTCAAGATTCCGCCGTTGAACTGCGAGGGCAAAGCCACGATCATGCTGCCCACCATCCGATCCGTCTTTTCGCTATCTCGATGGGGCAGGAAAAAACCGCCCGTTTTATAAATCAACAGCTTGTACAGTTGGAGTTCCAGGCGACCGGCAGGCAAGCCGAGCTTGACCGCGATGGGGCCGAGAGCCGCTTGCAGGGCCTCGCCCCACTGAGGGTTTGTGATCTCGAACTTGTCCGGTGCGAGTTCGAACGAATTGCGAACCTTGGCATCGATCAGCGTTTGCTCCCCTTTTCCGAACGGAGCGGGTTGGCAGGCGTTGATGATCTGCTTGGCGATCTGCGTCTTGAGCGGCCAGCCAATGGGCCAGACGCCAGGGATCTCCAGATCGGGCAGGACATTCGGGAGGGTTCCGCCCACACTAAACGAAACCTGTCGCTGAGCGGCGGCCTCACCCGTCACCAAGCGTTTGACGAGAGTGTGGAGTTCCATGGCAATCACCGCATGATCGAGAGATGGGGAGTTCAGGGACAGACGTGAGTTCTCTCGCGCCGCATGTCTTGTGACCGGATTGTGGCTGTCGGCTCAGAGCATTCCAAGTCAGTGGTGGTCCAGAAGTTCTCCGCATTTGATCGCGACGGAGAATCGAGCCCTCTCATCGGGACTGGAGTTGGGGAATGTGAAAATCCGAGGTTGGGGGTGATCTGCCACCAACACTGGGGACGTACTTCGCGTATTGAGGTCGGCAAGTCCGCTTGCGAGCCTCCGATCTCGCCGCAATGATGACATGTCTCCAGTCAAATTTGGACATGAGGTTTTATGTCGACTTCAGTTGCACCACCCCGCGCCGGACCACTGGCTCGTCTGCGATCATGGATCAGGCGTCGCTGGAAGCACGTCGGCGTGGGGCTACTGCTCATCGGATTGATGAGCGTCGTTGCCTGGCGCGTCCCGAAGCGAACGTCGCACTGGGTTCGTGAGAACGGGGGGACAGTCACTTGCGCGCTGGATCGGGCACTGGCCTGCGATGTCGTCGATTGGTTCGCCCTGCGTTTCGGTGGCGGAGTCTGGAAGCACGTCAACCCGGTCCACCGCGCGATCAGCTCGGCCCGGAACGACAGTGAAATCACATGGGTGAATCTGGCAGAGTCTCCACTTCAGACCGATGGCTTGTTCAATTTGAGGAGGCTGACAGGTCTGACTGGAGCGGGGTTGCATAGCCGGCAACTGGGGCCGGGACTGGATGTGTTTCGCGACATGCCAAACTTCAAGAGACTCGGGCTGATTGATGTCACGACAGGTCAGCTCAATGAATTGAAACGGTTGCCGCAACTCGAAGATGTTGGACTGAAGAGACCTCAGTCTGCCGACATCGGGATGGAGGCATTGGTTCATCTTCCTCGACTGACGCAGCTGAACTTTCAGGATTGCACAATCACAGCAGAATTATTGGCATCTTTGCCTGTGTTGCCCTCCGTCGAATCCTTTTCAATGACGCATTGTTCAAACTTTGACAGCGATGATCTGCGGCATTTGAAGCAACTGCCCTCTCTGAAATACTTTGACGTGACGAGCCATTACCAAGGGCCGGAAAAACTCGATGATCGGGCCTTCGACCACCTGTCTCAATTGAAAAACTTAGAGACTTTGTGTGTTCGCACCTCGTGGACGGAAGTAACGGATGCCGGGCTCGCGAAGCTTGGAGCGTTGAAGTCGCTCAAGACCGTCATCGTCTGGAGAATTCAATGCACTCCCGAGCAGATCAGCCGACTTCAGCAGGCCGTGCCGAATTGCCTACTCATCTATTGAGAGCGACCACACCGCACTCGTCTGTGCGTGAGGGTTTTGGCTCGCGGAATGCGAGTCGCGGAGCGACATCGCCTACGTTTAGAGTGCGGACCACGCCACCCGAATTGGCCTCAAGGTCACAGCCTTGGCCATCCCGTGAGCAAGCTCCCAGACGGGTTATCGACCACGGGAAGGCGAATGCGTCCCAATCTTGCCGATTGCCCCACAGCTGCCAGCCGACTCAGCCATCGATTTCCTTCGGGGGCTCTGGCTTGTCGTCATGTTCGCCTTCTTTGATCCCTTTTTTGAACTCGGTGATCGACTTACCGACAGAGCGCATCGTCTGCGGCAACCGACTGCCGAACAGGAGCAGGGCAATCGCCGCAACGATCAGCAGCTCGATATGATTGAAGCCAAACATGAGCCACGATCCTCTGGGGAAACCACCGCAGGCGATGACAAACCATCGCCTGTTTCAAAACCGAAGAGCCGAGACAGCCCATTGCCGCCCCTGCCCCACCACCGGAGACTCCAGTCTAACCCGGCTGGGCGGGAATCTCAAATGGGAAGGAATCCCCCCCTGTCGTGCATCGAGTGTCGGTTGCGCACTTTGATGAGACGGGCTGCAACATTGTCGGCGATTTCTCCGAAATCGCTGGTTCGAAGCGACAACGCGGGAGGTCGCACGATCAAGTGTCTGCTCTGCGAGAGCGGAGCTTGCTGCATTCGAGCGTCGGTTCGCTCGGCGCGTGTCGCACCAGCGATTTCGGAGAAATCGCCGACAATCCAGACGTACACAAATCCCTGCCCTCTCAATCAACCGCAGCCCCAGCTTCAGAGTTCGAAACAAACATGTCGCGAAACTGAATCAGTGTTGTTTCGAAGCGACAGTTCTGGACGGTCTCCCGCTCCATTGGGCATGGCAAACTCGTGACAGACTTCCCAACTGCCCGAGAACATCCAGTCGACGCCACATTCCCAGACGTGGTGATCGACAAATGCGGGGCGAATCAAGTCGAAAGAGCGAAGAAAGACTGAAGTTGCGTTGCGACACCTGCTCGTCGAGAGGATGATTCCAAAGCTGATTTGCGGCGTTTTCTCCTCAAGGAAGGACCACACCCATGCCGACGCCTGACTCTTTCGGCCTTGAACTTCGCGAAGATCCCACCCTGCCCGCCAAGACCCTGGTCGCCCCGATCGGCGTGATCCGAGACATCCGGGCGGCCTTGGGCGAAGTCGCCATGAACATCCAGGTTGGCTGGGATTCCCCAGCTGTGATGGTCTCTTCGGACCTGTACGAGGCGTTTCACGCCTGGAACGAGATGCAGGAGGGCTTCGAAGAGGAGTCGGAATCGGTCGACGAGGGGTTGTATAACTGAGCCGACTCGACCGGCTGGTTCCTGCGGCCTCGGGCTGATCTCGGCTCATGCACAAGCCGCGTCCTCTCGTCATCGAGACGACGCGGCTGATTTTTTGGGCCTTGACCGATTTGGAATGGACCGCCCCTTGCAGCCCGTAGGCCCCGCATCGGCTGCCAGTCTGCGTCACACATAAGCGGGCCAGTACCACACAGCAGGCTTGTCCGATCCGATATGGCGACCGGCCAGACTTCGCGTACCGTCAGACTTCGGAAGTCTGACGGGTAGGTTTCCACTGACCGCTCGCCCTACAGCCCTCCCTGCTGCTCCAGCAACATCCTCAAGTAAGAACGCGGCTCCCGCAGGTCGAGAATCTGCCAGTGTTCGGCCAAACGGACAATCTGGTCGCGGGCCAGCTGCCATTGGTCATCGGCGGCCAGCATTTCGATTTCCAGGAAGGTGCCCAGCGAGCGAGGCTCGTCGAGGGTGACCTCGACGGGTTGGCCCTCCCAGGTGAAGGGAGCCACTCGTCGGGTCTTCTCCACCGTCTCGATGACGCGGAACCCCAAGGCCAACAGCACCGATTGCATCTGCTCCGTCGAGGTGGCTCCCGCCAGAAACGGGATCTCCGTCTCGGGCCGCGTGCGGGTGAAGGTGTCGAGCCGGGGGGCCTTGTAGGTCAGAGCGTTCTGATCCCCCGAAGTGCGGATGCGCAGGGCCTCATCCGTCTCGCGGAAGTTCCGCTGTGGGTGGTTGAAGTAGATGTCCCGCTGCAGTAGCGGCTCGCCGAACACCAACCTGGCCTCGCGCGTCAACCGCTCGATCAAGTCCGGAGAGGGAACGCGGAATTTGATTTCGACTTCAATCATGGCGGGATCGTTGAGGGTTGAGGGTTGAGGGTTGAGGGTTGAGGGTTGAGGCCACCGAAAGCCCAGGGGTTGCAACCCTTGGGCTTTCACTTCACTTCACCTCACCTCACTTCACTTCACTTCACTTCACTGAAAACTGAAAACTGAAAACTGAAAACTTCTCCCGTCAACGTGGCCGTACCCAGCGGACCACGCTCCTCAGTATCCACGGCAGGAGCGCCAGCAGACACAACGCCACGACCAGCCTCGGCGTCAGCAGACTCCCCGGCCCACGATCCACCAGCGTCTTCAAGTCCGCTGCCTGAGCCCCGGCATACACAAACACACACGTCGCCGGGAGCATCCCCAGTTGGCTGATTCCATAGAACCGCCACAGCGAATACCTTGTCAGCCCCATCGCCAGATTCACTAGAAAGAACGGCACTGTCGGCAGCAGCCGGAGTGTCAGCAGATAGAAGTCACCGTCCTTCGCGAGTGACTCCTCTATCACTCGCAGGCGGCCTCCCAGCCGGTGTGCAGCTGCGTCTCGGAACAGCGTCCGACTGAGCGCACACGAAATGGTTGCTCCGCCCGAGGACGCAAAGCTCACCAGCACCAGTGCGGGCCAGAACCCGAACAGCCAGCCCGACGCCAGCGTCAGCAGACTCGCCCCCGGAATCGATAAAGCCGTCATCGCCACGTACAGCCCGAACGCCACCGACAGCACCAAGATCGGATGTTGATGGTATGTCGCACGAAACTCCGCTTCGCGGGCGACCAGTGCTTCCAGAGAAAACGACGAGCGAAAGGTGACCAGCAGCCCAACCCCCACCGCGACTCCCGCAGACACCGCCCAACGAGTCCACCGTCTACCCCGTGCAACTTCCGGGGAGGTGACAGTCGGCAATAGGTCAGCAGGGCACATGTCAACAGGGTATCCCGTCACAGGCGAGGTTTCTAACCCGATTGAAAAGCTGAGACAGGAAAATATCGGCGACACCAAACCGCAGCGAGCGGGCGGACGTCAGTCCCCCGTGCCCGCGCGACTCACTCCGAACAAAATGCCGTGGGTGAGCGGAACGGCATCTCCCCGCACGGCGGACTCACGTCCAGCCGCTCGCTATCGATCTGTCGGATGGGCAATCCTGCCCGTCCCCGAACGATGCGGCATCGCGCAGATCGCCCGAATACGTCCATCACTCCACTGGCATCTCACCCGGCATTGCGAGAGACTCCACACATCCCCCTCTCCCGAGAACTGTCATGCTCATCGCGCCCGCCCTCCCCCGCTGCTTGATCCTGCTCGTCTGGCTCGCAGCGACCACAGCCTTCTCCGCAGAGCCATCGCGCCGCGAACTCGGTCGCGATTCCGCCAAGGAGTGGAAAGACGACCAGCCCGATGCCCAGGCTATGCTGACTCAAATCGCCTGGCCGAATCAGGAGTTCGAGGTCACCTGGACACCCGTTAAAGGTCGCGACTTTCAACAGCTGGTCCGGTATCCCACACCGATCCCGTCCGGCGATGCGACCAACGATCTGGTGTCGATGGAATGGTATCAGCCCCAGACGCCCTTGCTCCCCGATCAGCTGAGGCCGACGATCGTCGTGATCCACGAGTCGGGTTCCGCCATGCCCGCGGGCCGAGCGATTGCGAAGGGGATTCAGCAGCGCGGACTGAATGCGGTGTTGCTGCACTTGCCGTATTACGGAGAGCGTCGAGGGGCGAAAAAGCGAGACACCAGCGAGTTCCTGATCACCATGCGGCAGGGAGTCGCCGACGCCCGCCGAGCCTTCGACGCAGTGGCTGCGTTGCCTGGAGTCGACAAGACCCGCATCTCACTCCAAGGCACCAGCCTCGGCGGGTTTGTGGCGACTTCGGCAGCCAGCCTGGACGGCTGCTATCACCAGACCTTCATCATGCTAGCGGGCGGCGACCTGTACGACATGATTCAGAACGGCAAGCAGGACGCCGCCAAGCTGCGCGATCAACTGGCGACGGCAGGCTACACGGGCGATAAGCTCAAAGAGATGCTGAACAAGGTCGAGCCGACCCGCATCGCCCACCGCCTGCCTCCGGAGCGAACGTGGATCTACGCCGCGCTGCAAGACGATGTCGTTCCGATCCGCAACGCCCGCTGCCTGGCCGACGCCATCCCGCTCGACAAGCAGCACCGCCTGGAGTTTATCGGCGGCCACTACACCGCGGCGCTGTGGCTGCCAGCGGTGATTGATCACTTCACAAAAACGGCAGTGAAGTGACGCTGGATATTCCCGAGCGAGTGCCCCTGGGTTAGGATTCGACGTTCGTCACCGTGCCGTTGGACGGGCAGACTACGCGAAATCTGGTTCATCCGACTATTTGGGGGGATGGCTTGTCAAACGCGGACATGCTGGTCATCACTGGGGTTGTGTTTAGTGGCACGACAGACCAGTAG